>CAZFUQ010000227.1:0-6576 GCA_964521905.1 uncultured Cellulosimicrobium sp. | reverse complement strand
GTCGATGTGCTTGTACCCGAACGCGGCGAGGTCGTCGTACCGGGCGTCCATCTCCCGCACGACCCAGTCGAGGGCCTCGGCGGCCTTCTTGGGGTTGGTGATGATCGGCGTGATGAGGTGCGGGATGCCCTCGTAGATCGTCAGCTCGACGCGCTTGGGGTCGACGAGCACGAGGCGCACCTGCTCGGGCGTCGAGCGCATGAGGATCGACGTGATCATGGAGTTGATGAAGCTCGACTTGCCCGCGCCCGTCGCGCCCGCGACGAGGATGTGGGGCATCTTCGCGAGGTTCGCGACGACGTAGCCGCCCTCGACGTCCTTGCCGACGCCCATGACCATGGGGTGCTCGGTGCGCCGTGCGGCGGACGAGCGCAGCACGTCCCCGAGCACGACGGTCTCGCGGTCGGTGTTGGGGATCTCGATGCCGATCGCCGACTTGCCCGGGATCGGCGCGAGGATGCGCACGTCCGCGCTCGCCACCGCGTACGCGATGTTGTTCGAGAGCGACGTGATGCGCTCGACCTTGACCTTGGGCCCGACCTCGACCTCGTAGCGCGTCACGGTCGGCCCGCGCGTGAAGCCCGTGACCTTCGCGTCGACCTCGAACTGCTCGAACGTCTGGGTGAGCGCCTCGACGACCCGGTCGTTCGCCGCGGACCGGACCTTGTGCGGGGCACCCTTGACGAGCGAGTCCTCGTGGGGCAGCAGGTAGACCGTGTCGCCCTCGAGCATCGGCTGCACGCCGCGCGGCATCGGGTCGCTCGGCGGGGGCGGGGGCGGCACGCTGCCGGCACCGTCGCCGGCCTCGGGGGCGACGGCGGCCATCGCGGCCGCCGCCGTGTCCTGCGCCGCGCCCGGCCCGACGGCCGGGACGACGGCGGTCGGCCCGGTGCCGGCCGGCCGGCCGGTGCGGCGCTTGCGCCCGCGCGGCGCGTCCTCGTCGTGGTCCAGGAACGCCGCGGTCTCGAACGCCTCGTCGCCGGCGAAGCCTCCCTCGGGCTTCTCGATCTCCGCGGCCTCCGCCGCCCGCTGCGCCTTGGTCTTGCGCGGCTTGCGCGGTCGACGACCGGACGGCGGACCGTCGCTCCCGTCGTGGCGCGAGACCCCTTCGGCGAGCGCGAGCCCGTCGGGGTCGTCCTCGTCCGCACGGTGGTTGCCGGTGAGCACGTCGTAGAGATCGCGCAGGCGGCTCGGGATGCGGTGGACCGGCGTGGCGGTGACCACGAGCAGGCCGAAGAACCCGAGGAGCAGGAAGATCGGCACCGCGAACCACTCGGTGAGGCCGCTGGCCACGGGCGTCGCGGCGAGGTAGCCGACGATGCCGCCGGCGTCCTGCACGGCCGCGAAGCCGTCGCGCGGGGCGGGCAGGTCCTCGGAGACGTGCACCAGGGAGCACACCGAGACCACGACGAGGGTGAGCCCGATCGCGACGCGCGAGTTCGCCTGCGTGCGCTCGGGGTGGCGCATGATCCGCACGGCGAGCCAGAGGAGGAGGACGGGCACGGCGACGCCCGCGAGACCGAAGGTGCCCGCCACCACGGCGTGCACGGCGCGGCCGAAGGCGCCGGAGATGCCCCACCACTCGCGTGCGGCGACGACGACCGCGAGGGCGATGAGGAAGAACGCGACGCCGTCGCGCCGATGTGCCGGGTCCAGCTCTCTTGCTCCCTTGCCGATGGTACGGACGAGCGCTCCCACGCCGTGCGCCGCGCCGAGCCAGATCGCGCGCACCGCGCGCACGGGCCAGGGGCGCACCTGCGCCGGTCGCCGGGAGGGTGACCGTGTGCTCGAGGACGACGACCTGCCGCGACCCGCCCCTGCGCGCGACGTGCCGCGAGCCGCGGTCGAACCGCCGCGCGCCGCCGTACGGGGCGCCGCCTTGCGGTTGCTCGCGGCCCGACGTGCCTGCTCAGACGTGCGGGTCGCCATAGTGGTCCTAACCTACCCGCGGGGGACGACACGGACGCGGACCCCGACGGCGCGTGTCCCGAGCGGACCGGCCGGCGGACCGACGCACGACGACGACCGGAGGACCGGATGGACCAGCCCACGCACGAGCCGCGCGACCTGGTCGAGGTGGCGCCGGGGACCTGGGTCGCGACCGCCGAGGTCTGGACGACGACGTCGACCGTCGTCGTGGCGCCGGACGGCGCAGCGCTGGTCGTCGACCCCGCGGTGACGGTGCCCGAGGTCGAGGGGCTCGCCGCGGCCGTCCGGGCGCGCGGCTGGCGCGTGACCGCAGGGTTCGCGACGCACCCCCACTGGGACCACGTGCTGTGGTCGCGCTCGCTCGGCGACGTGCCGCGCTGGGCCACGGCGCGTGGCGCCGACGCGACACGGCGACGCAGCACGGCGATCCTCGCGTCGACGGACGCCGCCGCACCCGGTCACGACGCCGCGCTCGTCGGCGCGCTGACGCCGCTCCCCCGTGGTGCCCGGCGGCTCCCGTGGCCCGAGACCGGCGCGGACGGCGCGAGCACGGTCACCGTCGTCGAGCACGACGCCCACGCGCCGGGCCATGCCGCGCTCGTGGTGCGCGCACCGCGCGGGAGCGTGCTCGTGGCGGGTGACATGCTCTCGGACGTCGAGGTACCGCTCGTCGACACCGACGCGCACGACCCGGTGCGGACGTACCGGGGCGCGCTCGCCGCGCTCGAGCTCGCCGCGCGCGACGTCGACGTGCTCGTCCCGGGCCACGGGAGCCCCGCCGCGGGGCGTACCGCGGTCGCCGCGCGGTTCGCCGCGGACCGCGCGTACCTCGACGCGCTCGAACACGCGATCGGGCGCGACGACGTCCCCGTGGAGGACGCCCGGCTCACCGGTTACGTCGCGCAGTGGCACGACGGCCAGCTCGCGGCGCTGCGCTCCCGCTGACCGCTGCGGCCGGTGATCAGTCGTCGAGCCCGAGCTCCACGGACCGGGCGAGCGCGACGTCGAGCGCCTGCTCGTCGGTGACGAGGCGGTGCAGGTGCCGCGCCGCGGCGTGCAGGGCGCCGAGGTCCGACCCGTGGACGCTCACCATGCCGCCCTCGGGGTCGAACCCGACCGCGTCCAGGACGCCCGGCTCGTGGTCGGTCAGCGTGGCCCGGAGCGCACCCGAGAAGTCGTACCCGGAGCCCTCGATGCCGTGCCGCTCGAGGGCGCCCTTGTGCTGGTGCCACTCCGGCCCGCCGGGCGAGTAGATGATGCTCCACCCCTGTGACAGGGTCACGAGGCGGACCGGGTCGAGCGGGGCGAAGTCCTCGGCGTTCGTCATGCGGGAGACCGTAGCGGCGACCACCCACGACGCCGGGACGCACCTCCCTGGAGCCGGCGGCTGCGCCCGGCCCTCGCTGCCGTCACCCGAGGAAGAGACCGATCGCGAGCGTCACGACGCCCGCCGCCAGGACCGCGCCGCCGACCGGGAGCAGCACGACGGCCCGGTTCGGCGCCTCGCGTCCCGAGCCCACGGCGGAGAGGAAGAACCCCGCGGGCAGGAGGATGGCCGCGACGAGGACTCCGGTGGCGGCGAGCCACCACCAGAAGCCGGTGAGGTCCGTGGACTCGGCGAGCAGCACGCAGACGAGGCCGAGGATCACGAGCACGCCCGCGTGCGCGTGACCGGCCCGGAAGAACGACGTCTGGAAGCCGGTCGCCGGAACCCGTCGCGTGACGACCTTGACGAGGAACGCACCGCCGGACTCGATGCCGACGACGGTGAGGAGGACGATGCCCGCGGTGATGCGGGCAGCGTCGGTGAGCTCGAGCACGAGGGCCTCCGGGGGGCGGACGGGCGTCAGGGCGCCGACGGGCGTCCGACGTTTACGAACACTGTTATAGAACACCGTTCGCAAACTGGAGTCAAGGTCTCTAGACTCGTCGCGTGGCACGACCTCGACTGCACGACGACGCCCTGCGCGACCGCCTCCTCGACGTGGCGTCACGGGCCATCTCCGCGCACGGCGAGGGCGCCGTGACGGTCCGCTCGGTGGCGACGGCGGCGGGCACGAGCCCGTCCGCCGTGTACGCGCTCTTCGGCAGCCGCGACGAGCTCGTCGCCGCCGTCTCCGCAGAGGGCTTCCGGCGGTTCGCGGCCCACCTCGCGGCCGTCGACCGGACCGAGGACCCGGGTGCGGACCTCGCGGCCCTCGGCGGTGCGTACCGGGCCTTCGCCCTCGCGGACCCGCACTTCTACGCCGTGATGTTCGCGCGCGGGGTCCGGCCCGGCGCGGACCGCCCGCGTGCCGTCGAGGAGCCGACGTTCCTCGTGCTGCACGCCGCGGTCGCGCGGCTGGTGCCGGACGCGAGGAACGCCGACGACGTCACGCTCGGGCTGTGGGGCCTCGTGCACGGGCTGGTCTCGCTCGAGATCGCGGGCCTCGTGCCCGGCGACGACGCGGAGCGCGCCGCGCGCTACGCGAGCGCCGCGGCCGCCGTCGGACCGGCCCTGGCGGGGCGCTGACGGCCCCGCCCGCCCTGGTCAGGACCAGCCGCTGCCCGGAGTGGCCACGATCGGGACCGCCGCACGCTGGCCTTCGCTCACCTCACGGACGGTCCGTGCCCACAGCACGGCCGCGACGACGAAGGCGACCGCCCCCACGGCGTCGAGCACCGGGAGCGCGGACCAGACGTCCGGGGAGTCGGACGACATGAGCCGGCTCCCGGCATTGGCCGCGAAGCCCCCGACGAGCCAGGCCGCCCACCAGGTGCCCAACCCGGGGCGCTGCGCACGCAGCGTCGCCGCGCGGACGTCCCGCACGACCTGCAGGGGGAACCAGAGCGACACGACGGGAAGGATCCACCCGAGCCAGACCCAGACGCGGGAGCGCGCGTGCGGCCAGCCGGGCGACGCCGCCTCGGCGAACCGTCGGCACTGCCAGAGCCAGACCACGCTCACGACGGCGGCCGCGACCTGGATCACGCCGGTGAGCACGGCGACCGCGTCGTACGCCGAGAGCACGCCCGTCGGCACGTTCTCTCCCGCGACGAGGGCGTGCAGGGTCGAGACCACCGGGACGGAGAGCGCCGCCTGGAGCACCGCCCCGGCCGTGACCACGGCGACGAGGACGACGGACGCCACGCCCAGGCCCCGGGGCACCGGGCGCGGCGGCACCGCGGACCCCCACGACGACGGCGCGCCTCCGACGCCGACCGGTACCGGAGCGGCGTGCGGGAAGGGCTGGGGCGCCGGGGCTCCGGCGGGCTGCCGGTAGGACAAGGTGGTCTCCTCGAGCTGGTGCGGAGCGCCAGGACAGAGCCACTTCGTCCCCTTCCGGGCCGGTCGGCCGTGGGACGACCGGCCCGGGGGCTTGCTGCTACGCCTCGACGACGACCGGGACGATCATCGGGCGCCGGCGCAGGCGGTTCGAGACCCACCGGCCGATGACGCGCCGCATGATCTGCTGCAGCTGGTGCGTGTCGGTCGCGCCGCCGGCGATCGCGTCCTCGAGCGCCTTGACGACCTCGGGCTGGATCGACTCGAACACCTTGTCGTCCTCGGCGAAGCCGCGCGCGAGGATCTGCGGCCCGGCGAGCACCTTGCCCGTCGCGGAGTCCACGACGGCGAAGACGGAGATGAATCCCTCCTCGCCGAGGATGCGACGGTCCTTGAGCTCGGCGTCGGTGATCTCCCCGACGCTCGACCCGTCGACGTACACGTACCCGCACGGCACGGCGCCCACGACGGACGCCCGTCCGTCCACGAGGTCGACGACGACGCCGTCCTCGGCGAGCACGACACGGTCGGCGGGGACGCCCGTGCGGACCGCGAGCGCCCCGTTGGCCACGAGGTGGCGGACCTCGCCGTGCACGGGCATGACGTTCTTCGGCTTGAGCACGTTGTAGCAGTAGAGGAGCTCGCCCGCGCTCGCGTGCCCGGACACGTGCACCTTGGCGTTCCCGCCGTGCACGACCCTCGCCCCGAGGCGCGTGAGCCCGTTGATGATGCGGAAGACGGCGTTCTCGTTGCCCGGGATGAGCGACGACGCGAGGATCACGGTGTCGCCGTGGCCGACCTGGACCTTGTGGTCGCCGTTCGCCATGCGCGACAGCGCCGCCATGGGCTCGCCCTGCGAGCCGGTGCACATGAGCACGATCTCGTCGTCGCGCAGCGAGTCGACCTTCTTGAGGTCGATGAGCACGCCCTCGGGCACGTGGAGGTAGCCGAGCTCGGCGGCGATGGTCATGTTGCGGACCATCGAGCGTCCGACGAGCGCGACGCGGCGCCCGTGGTGGTGCGCGGCGTTGAGGACCTGCTGCACGCGGTGCACGTGCGAGGAGAAGGACGCGACGATGATGCGCTTCTCCGACGCGGCGAACACGTTGTCGAGCACCGGGCCGATCTCGACCTCGGGCGTGACGAAGCCCGGGACCTCGGCGTTGGTCGAGTCGACCATGAACAGGTCCACGCCCTGCTCGCCGAGGCGGGCGAACGCGCGCAGGTCCGTGATGCGCCCGTCGAGCGGGAGCTGGTCCATCTTGAAGTCGCCCGTGTGCAGCACGGTGCCCGCCGCGGTGGTCACCGCGACGGCCAGCGCGTCCGGGATCGAGTGGTTCACGGCGACGAACTCGCAGCCGAACACGCCGAGCTGCTCGACC
>CAZFUQ010000226.1:0-6591 GCA_964521905.1 uncultured Cellulosimicrobium sp. | reverse complement strand
CTCGACGCGACCGCCCGACATCTGGTCGACCTGCGCGACCTGGATCGCGAGCACTCCCGGGTGGCGGAACGTCGCCGACGACACGAGCGTGCCCAGCCGGATGCGGCTCGTCTCGCGAGCCAGGCCGGCGAGCGTCGTCCACGCGTCGGTCGGGCCGGGCAGCCCGTCGCCGTCGCCCATGACGAGGTAGTGGTCGGAGCGGAAGAAGGCGTCGAAACCGAGGTCCTCGGTGGCCTTCGCGACCGCGAGGAGGTCGTCGTAGGAGGCGCCCTGCTGGGGCTCGGTGAAGATGCGCAGGTCGATCTGGGTCATGCCGTCACCCTGCCACACCCCGGCCCACCACCGGCCGCCCCGACCGCGCCTACGCGTCGAGCGCGCACGCCTACGCGCGTGCACCGCGCGGACGGTCGACCGTCCGCGTCGCGCACGAAGGTCCGCGCGGCGGACCGGCGTCGCTCAGTCGGCGAACGGGACGAGGTCGAGCTCGGCGAACTCCGCGACCTCGGGGACCCACCGGTCGGCGACGAAGCCCCGGTGGTCGGGGTGGGCGTCGTAGGCGGCGTACGCGGCGTCGTCGTCGAACACCATGGAGAACTGGAACGTCAGCGGGCTCTTCGCGCTCACCTGGCGCGAGACCGTGAAGTCCTGCACCCCCGGGATGCCGGTGAGCGTGCGGCGCGCGGTGCCGAGGAACTCGGCCTCCTCGACGCTGCCGGCAGGGTGGACGAGGCGGAAGGCGACGGTGTGCTGGATCACACCGACACCGTAGACGGGCCGAGTGATCGGTGCCCGCCGGCCTCGCGACGCGCGACTCCCCCGGTCCGAGGCCGCACGGACGGACAACGTGGGCCGGTGTCCCTAGGCTGGCGACCATGCGAGTGAGCACCGTGATCCTGCCGATCTACCCGTGGCGCGAGGGGCAGGGCGTGTGGCGCGCGGCCGACGAGCTGGGCTTCCACGCCGCGTACACGTACGACCACCTGTCGTGGCGCACGTTCCGCGACGGCCCGTGGTTCGGCGCCGTCCCGACGCTCGCCGCCGCAGCCGGGGTGACGCAGCGCGTGCGGCTCGGCACGCTCGTGTCGTCCCCGAACTTCCGCGAGCCGGTGACGTTCGCGAAGGACGTCATGACGCTCGACGACCTCTCCGGCGGGCGGATCACGATCGGCCTGGGCGCAGGGACGACCGGGTTCGACGCGACCGTCCTGGGTGGCGAGCCGTGGTCGCCGGGCGAGCGCGCGGACCGGCTGCGCGACTTCACGGTCCTGCTCGAGCGGCTGCTCACCGAGCCCGCCGTCACGCACGACGAGGGTCACTACCGGGCGCACGAGGCACGGACGGTCCCCGGCCCGGTCCAGACGCCGCGCGTCCCGTTCGCGATCGCGGCGACGGGCCCGCGCGGGCTGCGGCTCGCCGCGCGCCACGGCCAGGCGTGGGTCACGACGGGCGCCGGGCACCTGGGCGACGACGCGACGCCGGAGCACTCTCGTGCGGCCGTCCGCGACCAGGTCGAACGCCTCGAGGAGACGTGCCAGGACGTCGGGCGCGACCCGGCGACCGTGGAGCGGATCTTCCTCACCGGTTTCACCCCCGACCCCGTGCTCGAGTCCGTCGACGCGTTCGTCGAGACCGCGCGCGCCTACGAAGCCGTCGGGATCACGGAGATCGTCCTCCACCGGCCGATACCCGGTACGCAGTTCGCCGCCGACCAGGCGGTGTTCGAGCGCATCGCGACCGACGGCGCCGCGCAGGTCGCGTGACCCGCTGACCGGGGTGCAAGGCCGCCGCCGGTCGGGACACGTACCTCACGACGACGCGAGCAGCGTGACGAGGAGGCATCGTGGCCCGAGCACCCGCCGGCTGGTACGCCGACGTCCAGCACCCGCAGACCGAGCGCTGGTTCGACGGCGGGGCCTGGACCGACCGTCGCCGCCCGGCCACGGGCGAGCTGCCCGCGGTCGACGACGGCCACGCCACGCCCGACGGGAGAGCGCGCCGCCCTGCCCGGCCCACGACGGGGTGGCTCCCCACGGCGCTCGGTGGCGCGGCGCTCGCGACGGCCCTCGCCGCCGTCGGGCTGCTCTCGATCCTGACCGCCTTCTGACCTCGCAGCACCAGGGCTCTACCGCGGCAGCGGGGCGTCCTCCGTGGCGATGCGCAGGGCGGCGACGAGCTCGCGGTAGAGCTCGTCGGTGGCGAGGAGCTCCGCGTGGGTGCCGCGGGCACGGATGCGGCCGTCCTGCATGACGAGGATGAGGTCGGCGTCGATGACCGTGGACAGCCGGTGCGCGATGGTCACGACCGCGTGCTCGCGCGCGAGGTCCTCGATGACGGCGTGCACCGCAGCCTCGGTGAGGCCGTCGACCTGGGCGGTCGCCTCGTCGAGCAGCAGGACGTCTGGCGTGTGCAGGACGGCACGCGCGAGCGCCACGCGCTGGCGCTCGCCGCCCGAGACGGTCGTGCCGACGAGGGACGTGTCCAGCCCGTCGTCGAGCGACCGGACCTTGGCGTCGAGGCGCACCTTCGCGAGCGCGGCCCACATGTCCTCCTCGCTCGCGCCGGGCTCGGCGAGCTGCAGGTTCTCGCGGATCGTGCCCGGCACGACCGGCGTCTCCTGCTCGACGTACGCGAACCGGCGCCGGACGTCGTCGAACGTCAGCTCGTCGTACGGGACGCCGTCGAGCAGGATCCGGCCCGACTCGGGCTGGAGGAACCGCAGGAGCAGCGAGAACGTCGTCGTCTTGCCCGCGCCCGAGGGGCCCACGATCGCGACCTGCCCGCGCGGCGGCACCACGAGGTCGAGGTCGCGCACCACCGGCTCGCCGCCGGGGAGGTAGCGCGCCGTCACCCCCTCGAACGCGAGCCGCGGCGCGTGGTCCGCGCCCGACGCCGCGGCCCGCCCGGGCGACCCTGCCTCGCCGGGGCGGGGTGCGGCGGCGGGCAGGTCCTCCTCCGGCTGGATGGCCTGGACCTGGCTGATGCGCGCGGCCGCGGCGATGCCGGCCTGGAGCTGGGTGACGTTCATCGTCAGCCCGGTGACGGGCTCGACGATCTGGAACGCGTAGAGCAGGAAGGCGACGAGGCTCGAGACGGCGAGCAGCCCCTCGTCCACGCGCCACGCGCCGAGCGCGAGGATGACGATGATCGCGAGCTGGATGCCGCCGCCCGCGATGGTCCACGCGACCGCCTCGGTGCGCACGGCCCGGACGCTGTGCCGGGCGGAGTCCTGCGCGTCGTCGAGCACGCGGTCGATCTGGCGTCCCTCGGCCCGGCTCGCCTTGATGGTGCGGATCGCGCGCAGGCCGCCCTCGAGCGTCCCGCCGAGGCTGCCCAGCGACTCCTGCGCCTTCTCCTGCGCCCTGGCGATGCGGGGCATGAGCCCGCCGACGAGGACCGCGATCACGACGATCGCCCCGAGCGTCGTGCCGAGCAGCACGATGTCGAGGACGCCCATGAGGACGATCGTCCCGACGAGCGCGACCGCGAAGTTGACGAGGTTGACGAGGCTCGACGACGCCGCCTCGCGCAGGAGCACGGTGTCCGAGGTGACGCGGGTGACGAGCTCGCCCGTCGGGCGCCCGGTGAGGGCGCCGATCCTCGCGCGGAAGTAGCGGCGGACCATCGACGAGCGGGCGTCGAGCACGACGCGCTCGGCGAGCGTGCCGAGCAGGATCCACTGCCACAGCCCCAGCACGAGGCCCACGACGAGCAGCCCGACGAGCGTGAGCACGGCGGGGGTCAGCGACTCGCCGGTACCGAGCGTGTCGAGCACCCACTTGGTGACCATCGGGGTCGCGAGCGCCGCGGCGGTCGTGCCGAGCCCGAGGACGAGACCCAGCAGGAGCGTGCGGCGGTGCGGCCGGACGAACTCCCAGAGGATCTTGAGCCGCGGGAGGAAGGGGCCCTTCGGCGTGTCGTCGCCGCCGGAGGACGGAGGACCGTCGGGGACGCGGGCGGGGGTGTCGTCGGAGCTGGTGTCGATGGCAGACATGGCGTCAACCATGGTTGACATCCCTTCTCGTGTCAACCGTCGTTGACGCGTGTGATCGTCCTGGAGTGGGGCCGGCAAGATCACTAGTGGAACATGCATGTTCCACTAGTGGCAAGATGTGTTCCATCGAGGCGGGCGCTATCGTGGGCCGCGTGACGGCACGAACGAGCGAGCCAGCCGCTGCCGCCCGCACGGCACCCGAGAGCGGGAACGGCACCGCGGCGGCACCCGAGAGCGGCGCGCGCGCCCGCACGCGACGCGCGATCCTCGACGCCGCGGTCGCCGTCCTCAGCGCCGACCGGTCCGCCTCCCTGGGCGACGTCGCCCAGGCCGCGCACGTCGGGCGCACCACGCTGCACCGCTACTTCCCCGAGCGCGCGGACCTCGTCGACGCGCTCGGCACCGAGGCGGTCGAGCGCACGCGCGCGGCCGTCGCCGCCGCCCGGCTCGACGACGGCGACCCGGTCGCGGCACTGCGTCGCCTCGCGTTCGAGTACTTCGACCTCGGCCCCTGGTACATGGTGCTGTTCAACGAGCTGTCCGGCGGCGAGCCGGAGTTCTGGGCGGAGTCCGACGCCGCGGAGGAGCCCGTGCGCGAGCTCCTGCGCCGCGGCCAGGCGGACGGCGTGCTCGACGACCAGCTGACCGTGCCCTGGCTGGTCCGCACCCTGTGGTGGATGCTCTTCAACGCCTGGGCGATGCACGACGAGGGTGAGGCGTCGCGCGCCGACGCGCTGCGCATGGCCGTCCGCAGCATCGAGGGCGTCGCGCTCGCCCGCGAGGCCCGCCCGTGAGCGCCGCCCCGGGCCCGACGCGCCGGCCGGGCCTCGGCGACCGGCTGCGGCGCTGGTGGCAGCGGGCCGACGACGCGCGCACGGGCGTGCGCTGGGCGAGCGTCGCGACGGTCCTCGGCGGGATCGCCGTCGCGCTCGTGTGCCTGGTGCTCGTGCTGCGCGGGCGGGTCTGGGCGTGGGTGCCGCTCGTGCTCGCCGCCGCGGTCGCGCTGCGCGAGGTCCGCTACCTGCAGCGCGTCGCCCGCGGCGGGCGACGCGGCCCGCGCTACCAGGAGAACGCCCCGCGCTGACCGCGGGTCATCCGCAGGTCGCACGCCGGTGGACCCCAGGATCCGTCGGACGGGCGACGCGCGCGCGGTGGGTCGGCAGGAAGACTGGCGGTACGGTGCCGAGGTTCGGCGCCCACGACCTCCGGAGGCGCCCCGTGACGACCCCGCCCCCCACCCGGGACACGGCCACCACCTCGCCCGCCCGCACGGCCGCGCGAGGCCTCCTGTTCACGTCCCGTCGTGCGCGCGGCGCCCGACGGCGCTCCTCCCCCGGCACGAGGCGCCCCGCCGTGCCGCCGGTCGAGCGGGCGAGCGGCTGGCTCGTCGCCCTCGCCGTGCTCGGCGCGGCGGTCCTCTTCTCCGTCCTCGCGATGAACGCGTTCATGGGCGGCTGAGGTCCCGCGCGCCGCGGGAGCTCACAGCCGCAGGTCGACCGGCTCCGACTCGAACGCGATCTCACCCGCTCCGGACCCTCGACGGGAGCGACCGTGGAGGTCTACCGTCGGACCACGGGCGCCGCTGCCCACGGCACGCGCCCGGCCAACGTCCAGCCGGAGGCCACCCATGGTCGCCACAGCCGAAGACCCCGCAGGGCCCGACGACGCCGCGAGCGGAAGCACCCCACCGTCCGCCGCGGACACGTTCGCGGACCGGATCCTCGCCGCGACGCTCGGGGCGGTCGACCTCCTCGCGGTGCACGTCGGGGACCGGCTCGGCTGGTACCGCGCGCTCGCCGACGACGGCCCGCTCACGTCCACGGCCCTCGCCGAGCGCACCGGCACGCACGAGCGCTACGCGCGCGAGTGGCTCGAGCAGCAGGCCGCGACGGGCATCCTCGCCACCGAGGACCCGGGCGCCGGTCCCGCGCTCCTCGCGGACCCCGACGCGGCGGGCCGCGTGCGCCTCTACGCCCTGCCCGCCGCGCACGCGGAGGTCCTCCTCGACACGACGTCGCTCACCTACGTCGCCCCGCTCGCCCGCTTCGTCGGTGCGATCGGCCCGCAGCTGCCGCACCTGCTCGAGGCGTACCGCTCGGGCGGCGGCGTGTCGTGGGACCAGCTCGGGGACGACGCGCGCGAGGCGCAGGCCGACGTCAACCGGCCGTGGTTCGAGCGCGAGCTCGCCCCGGCGCTCGCGGGCGTCCCCGCGGTCCACGACGTCCTGTCCCGGCCGGGGGCACGCGTCGTCGACGTCGGGTGCGGGTTCGGGTGGTCGACCCTGGCCCTCGCGCACGCCTACCCGGAGGCGGTGCTCCACGGCGTCGACGTGGACCGGCCGTCGGTGGCCGCGGCCCGGGTCGCGGCCGACGAGGCCGGGCTGGCCGACCGCGTGACGTTCCACCTCGCCGACGCCGCGGAGCTCGGTCTGGTCGAGCCGGCGGGCCTCCCGTTCGACGCCGCGTTCGCGTTCGAGTGCGTCCACGACATGCCACGCCCGGTCCCGGTGCTCGACGCCGTGCGGCGCGCGGTCCGGCCCGACGGCGTCGTGGTCGTCATGGACGAGGCCGTCGGCGAGGAGTTCACGGCCCCGGCGGACG
>CAZFUQ010000225.1:4255-6618 GCA_964521905.1 uncultured Cellulosimicrobium sp. | reverse complement strand
GCCGCCGTCGGTGCCCCAGCCGAGTCCGTTCGGGGTGCGCAGGCCGCCGGCGACGTACTCGACCTCGCCGGTCTCCTTGCTGATCTTCATGACCGAGCCGCGGTTCTCCGCGAGCTGCGGGTCGAGCGAGTTGCCGCCCGGCACCATCGCGATGCCGGTGGTGATGTAGAAGTACCCGTCCTCGTACAGCAGGCCGAACGCGAACTCGTGGTAGTTGCTGCCGAACGGCCAGGTCGCGAACGTGTCGTACTCGTCGGCGACCTCGTCGCCGTCGGTGTCGACGAGCGCCGTCAGGCCGTCCTTCTCCGAGACGTAGAGCGTGCCGTCGACGTACTTGATCCCCATCGGCTCGGTCAGCCCCTCGGCGACCTTGGTGTAGGTCACGTCCGCGGCGGACCCGTCACCGGTGACGTGGTCGATCAGGTACACCTCGCCGAGCTGGGTCAACCGGTCGCCGCCCCAGGTCGAGATGGCCAGACGGCCGTCGGGCAGCCAGTCCATGCCCGTGACCTGCGGCTCGAAGCCGTCGGGGCGCAGGTCCGTCAGCGTGTAGTCGGGGTGGACCTCGGTGAGCGGCAGGCCGTCGCCGGGGGTCTCCGTGATGCCCTCGCACGACTTGCGGCCGGGCGACGTGACGCGCGTGACGTCGGCGTCGGTGCTCAGGACGCTGGTGGGCACGAGGACGAAGTTCTGCGTGCCCGGCGGCCGCCACTCCAGCTTGAGACGCTGGTCGAAGGCTCCGTCGAAGTGGTCGATGTGCAGCGCTCGGTAACCGGGCTCGAGGGCGATCGACCCGTCCTTGGGCGTCGCGCCGTGCCGGCCCGGGTGATCGACCACGAGCTCGTCGTCGAGCAGGAGCCGGGCACCGTCGTCGCTCGTGATCCGGAAGTCGTACGTGCCCGCCGCGGGGACGTCGAGGTAGCCGGTGACCTCGGTGACGAACTGGTCGCCGAGCCCGAAGTCCGCGGCGGTGGTCCAGTCGATCGTCGGCATGATCTTGTCGACGTTGGGGGTCTGCCCCGGCTTGAGCGTGCAGTACTCCACGAGCGGGAACTGGACGTCGAAGACGCGCAGCGTGACGCCGGGCTCCTGGGGCCGGATGTCGGCCTGCGTCGCGGTCGGTACCGCGGCCTGGGCCGACAGCACGCTGAACGGCACGGCCAGTGCGGCGAGCGCGGCGAGCGTCGCCCGTCGTCTGCGGCGGCGGGGAGTGCGTACGGGACGTTCGTCGAGCGAGGGGTGTTCCATCAGCCTGCCTCTCCATCGAGGGCCTTGCATGTCTGGGACTGTGCACAGGGCGCGCATCGGTGCGCTGCCACGTCACTATCGAGCGCCGCGCGGGCAGCGGCAACGAGTTGCCACTTGTTGCACCTGCCGCGCGCCGTCGTCGGCGTCCTCCGCGTCAGCCGCGGGGCCCGGTGGACCCCCGCTCCACGAGCTTCGCCGGGAGCAGGGTCGGGCCCGCCGCGGGCCGTGGCGAGGTGCGCAGCTGGGCGAGGAGCCGCTGGACGGCGAACGACCCGAAGTGGCGCAGCGGCGCGGCGACGGTGGTCAGCGGCGGGGAGCAGAAGTCCGACCCGAAGATGTTGTCGAACCCCACGACGCTCATGTCCCGTGGGACCTCCACCCCCAGACGGCGCATCCCCCGCATCGCGCCGATCGCGATGAGGTCGTTGTAGGCGACCATCGCCGTCGCGGCGTGCTTGACGAGGATCTTCGCGGCTGAGAGGCCGCCCGCCAGCGTCGGTGCGAACGGGCCGACGCGGCGCGCCTGCAGGTCGATCTCGCGCGTCGCCTCACGGAACGCGCGCCAGCGCATGCCGTCCGCCCATGACGCCTCGGGGCCGGCGACGTACGCGAGGCTCGTGTGCCCGAGGCCGGCCAGGTGCTCGACGGCGCTGCGCATCCCCTGGGCGTTGTCCGTCAGGACGCTCGGGACGTCGGTCATCAGACGATTCATCACGACGGTGGGCCGCTGCTTGGCGGCGACCCGGATCGAGGAGTCCGACAGCCGCGACGTCGCCAGGATCATGCCCTCCACCAGCGGCAGCGTGCGCTCGAGGGCCTCGCGCTCCGCCTCGTCGGACTCGTGGGCGTCGACCATCAGCAGGGTGTACCCGGCGTCGCGCGCGGTCTTCTCCGCGCCGCGCAGGATCTCGAAGAAGAAGGGGTTGGTCACGTCCGCGACGACGATGCCGAGGAGCGAGGTCCGGCCTGTCGGGAGCCCGCGCGCGAGCGGGTTCGTCCGGTAGCCGAGCTCGCTGGCCACCTGGCGGATACGTTCAGCGGTCTCGGCGTTGACGCGTCCGGGACGCGAGAACGCCCGGGAGACGGTCGAGGTCGCGACGCCGGCAGCCTCGGCG
>CAZFUQ010000225.1:0-4245 GCA_964521905.1 uncultured Cellulosimicrobium sp. | reverse complement strand
GGCGACGTCGTAGATCGTCGGGCTGGCACCATTGCCGGCGGAGGTCATGCGGTCGGACTGTAACGGTCCTGACAGCGCCGGACAACAACCGGTTGCGTGTCGGTGCGGCGTGACGGGCGAAGAAGGCAAGTGACGGCAACTGCTTGACGCCTCCCGGGGGGAGCGTCTGAATGGCAACCGTGATCACGACGAGCCGCCGGGGGACGCGGGACCACTGCGGTGCGGTGGCGGTCGTGCCCGACGGGTCGTGCCGATGAGCCGTGCGCACCCGGCGCAGCCGGTGGTCGCCCCGACCGACGAGCCCGTCCGGGCGCTGTGCGCCCGGATCGCCGCCGCCGCCGCTGCCGCCGGCGCCGGCGGCGACGGCGGTCGGCTGGGCGTCGTCTTCTCGGGCGACGCCAGCTCGGTGGTCCTGCTCGGCCTGGTGGTCCGGGCCGTCGACCGCTCACGCGTGGTGGCCCTCGTGGACGCACGGGCCGGGTCGACGCTCGCCGAGCGGTGCGGCGCCGTCCAGGCCGCGAACGGCATCGGTGTGCCGGTGTTCGACCTGGCGGGCCGGGCGCTCGACGAGGTCGTCCGCACGCTCGAGCTCTCCGTGGTCGCCGTCGCCGACGACGCGCCTCGCCCCGACGGGGCGGCCGAGGTCTTCCCGGTCGCCGTGACCGGCCTGGACCCCGCGGCCGTCGGGCTCGGCGCGCCCGCCCCGGCCGGTTCCCGCCAGAGCGAGGACGTCGTCCAGGTCGAGGCGGCCGAGAGCGAGCTGCGCCGGCTCGGCCTCGAGGAGCTCCGGGTGCGCCACCACGGCGAGCTCGCCCGGGTCGAGGCGCCGTACTCCGACCTCGTCTCCGTGGCTGCGGAGCCTCTGCGCGACGAGGTGCTGCGGGCCGTCCGCTCGGCCGGCTTCCGGGTCGTCGCGCTCGACCTCGGGGCGCTCGCGGACCCGCCCCGGTCCTGACCCGGTACCGCGGTGGCCGCGGCGCGCGCCGCGGAACGAGGTGGCAACCGGCGGCAACCGCCCGTCCGGTCCGTGAACCCGACGCTTGATCCGCACGGTGCCGCGCGTCCGCACCGGCCCGACACACCGGACCGGTCAGGTGCAACATGTGGCAACCCGTTGTTCGCGCGACGACGCGCCCCCTACTGTCCATGCCAGGCGCACCGAGAACGAGCTCCGTGCGCAGGTCCTCGACCCAGTCCCGCACCCCCGTCACCGTCTCGCACCCCTCCCCGGGCGCGTCGGCGCGACGGACGAGCGCTGCACGGCCGGCGCGGGTCGCTCTTGGGACGCACGACGAGAAGAGAGGCACGACGTGTGGACGCTCTCCGGCTTCACGGACGAGATCTCACCTGACCTCGAGACGCAGTGCGAGGTCGCGACGACGCTCGGGCTGCGGTTCGTCGAGCTCCGCAGCGCCTGGGACACGAACGTCCTCGACCTCGACGACGACCAGCTCGATCGGGCCGAGCGCCTCCTGCGCCGGTACGACCTCCGGGTGTCCAGCATCGGGTCGCCCATCGGCAAGATCGCCGTGGACGGCGACTTCGACGACCACCTCGGCCGGATGCGGCACGCCGCGCGCGTCGCGCAGCGGTTCGACGCCCCGTACGTCCGGGTCTTCTCGTTCTTCGTGCGGCCCGGTACCGATCCCGCGACCTGGCGAGACGTGGTGCTGCACCGCATGACTGCGCTCGCGGACGTGGCTCGCGGGGCCGGCGTCGTGCTGCTGCACGAGAACGAGAAGGCCGTCTACGGGGACACCCCGCAGCGGTGCCTCGACGTCGTGGAGTCGGTCGGGTCGCCGCACCTCGCGCTGGCCTGGGACTCGGCGAACTTCGTCCAGGTCGGCGTGCGCCCGTTCTCCGACGCCTACGCGCTGCTCCGCCCGTACCTCGCGTACGTCCAGGTCAAGGACGCGCGGAGCGACACCGGGGAGGTCGTGCCCGCGGGGCACGGGGACGGCGAGCTCGTCGAGACGGTGCGCGCGCTGCGCGATGACGGGTTCGACGGCTTCTTCTCGCTCGAACCGCACCTGAGCACCGCACACAGCCTCGGCGGCTTCTCCGGGCCGGACCTGTTCACGGAGGCCTGGGAGGCCTTCACGGCGATCCTCGCGGCCGAGGGAGTGCGGTTCGCATGACCGGTGCACCGCACCCCGACGGCACGATCACGACGACCACCACGACGGAGGAGAGCGCGATGACGACCGCCCAGGACGCACGACCCGCCCGGCCCGCGGTGCCGCCGGCCGCCACGCCCGCCCGCCGGGCCGGGACGGGGCCGCGGGGCACGACGACGCTCGGCGGCCGGGCGGTCGCGGTCGCCTCCGCGGCGTGGCGCCCCGCGCTGGTGCTTCTCGCCCTGTTCGCCGTCTGGTGGTTCGTCGCGTGGCGAGAGCTCGTCCCGGCGTACCTCATCCCGTCGCCGGGGGCCGTGTGGGACACCATGGTCGAGGACTGGGCGATGCTGGCCGAGCACACCTGGGTGACCACCATGGAGACGGTCGTCGGCTTCGTGCTGGCGTCGGTGATCGGCGTCGCGACGGCCGTGCTCCTCGTCTACTCGCCGACCGCCGAGAAGTCGCTGTACCCCCTGATCCTCTTCGCCCAGGTCATCCCCAAGATCGCGATCGCACCGATCCTCGTGGTGTGGTTCGGCTTCGGCCCGACGCCGAAGATCGTCCTCGCGGTGCTCATCGCCTTCTTCCCGGTCGTCGTCTCGGCGGTGGCCGGTCTGCGGTCGATCGACCCCGAGCTGCTCGAGCTCTCGGCGACGATGGGCGCCTCCCGATGGAAGACGTTCCGCAAGATCCGCTTCCCCGGCTCGCTCCCCCAGCTGATGTCCGGGCTCAAGGTCGCCGTGACGCTCGCGGTCGTGGGCGCCGTGGTCGGGGAGTTCGTCGGGGCCGACCGCGGCCTCGGGTACGTGCTGCTCCTCGCGAGCGGCAACCTCGACGCTCCGCTCCTGTTCGCCGACCTCATCCTCATGTCGCTCATCGGCGTGGTCCTCTTCCTCCTGGTCGAGCTGCTGGAGCGCCTCCTCATCCCGTGGCACGCGTCCCGCCGGGGCAACCTCGTCCTCGCGGCCTCCTGACACTCCTAGGGTTTCCGCCGCCTCGACGACGAGGCGGCACGAGCAGAAGGGCACTTCCCATGCGCGGTGGAAAGTTCGCAGTCTCGCTGGCGCTCGCCGGCGTCGTGGTGGCAGGGACGTCGGCCTGCGGGCAGGCCGACCCCTCGGGCTCCGGGGGCGGGGGCGACGGCCTGACCGAGGTCACCGTCACCCTCAACTGGGTCCCCTACGGGGAGCACGCCCCGTTCTACTACGGCGTCGAGCAGGGGATCTTCGAGGAGGAGGGGATCGACCTCACGATCCAGCCGGGCAACGGCTCGGGGAACACGGTCCAGCAGGTCGCCCAGCGCAACACCGACTTCGGGTGGGCGGACACCCCGCCGCTGGCGAACGCGGTCAGCTCGGGCATGCCGGTGCGCAGCGTGGGCGTCTTCCTGCAGACCGGCCCGAGCTCGGTCGAGTTCTTCGCCGACCAGGGCATCACCGAGCCGTCCGGCCTCGTGGGCAAGACGGTCGGCGGTACCCCCGGCGACGCGATGTACGGCACGTTCCCGGCGTGGCTGGAGATCAACGGCGTGGACCCGGCGGACGTGACGGTCGTCAACGTCGACGCAGCGGGGAAGATCGCCGCGCTCATCGAGGGCAAGGTCGACGCCATCCAGGGCTTCCACCACGACCAGGCGCCGACGATCGAGAACCAGACCGGCCGCGAGGTCGACGCGCTGCCGTTCGCCGACTTCGGCATGAACCTGCTCGGCACCGGCCTGGTGGCGAACGAGACGCTCATCGCGGACGACCCCGAGCTCGTCGAGGCGATGGTGCGCGCGACGTCGCGGTCCTTCCTCGCCGCGGCCGAGGACCCCGACGCCGCGGTCGCCGCCATGGCCGCCGGCGCCGAGCAGGCGCCCGCCGAGGAGGTCATGTCGGCGCAGCTCGCCGCGACGATCGAGCTCCTCAACCTCGACGGTGCCCCGGCTCCGGGGGTCAACACCGAGGAGCAGTGGACCGACACGCTGACGTTCCTGTCCGAGAACACGGACTTCGACGGCGGCACCACCCCCGCGGACTTCTGGGACGGCTCGTTCGGGGCGGACCTGTGACCACGGCGACCGAGCTCGGCACGCGCGTGGACGAGGTCGACGCCGAGCCCATCATCGAGGTCCCGGACCTCGATG
>CAZFUQ010000224.1:6256-6620 GCA_964521905.1 uncultured Cellulosimicrobium sp. | reverse complement strand
TGGACTTCGGGTACGGCCACGCCTTCACGGAGTCCTCGCCGGAGGCGTACGAGCGGCTCATCCTCGACGTCCTGCTCGGAGACCCGCCGCTCTTCCCCACGCGCGAGGAGGTCGAGCTCTCGTGGAAGATCCTCGACCCGATCACCGCGCACTGGGCGGCGAAGGGCACGCCCGAGCAGTACCGGTCCGGCACGTGGGGCCCCGAGTCGGCCGACGCGATGCTCGCGCGCGACGGTCGCACGTGGCGGCGACCGTGACGACCCGACCGACCCACCGCACCCGTCGTGCGCTCCCGGGCCGCACGACCCGACGACCGGCGAGGACCCCGCGAGCACCAGCGACAGCGGCTGCATGGCCGGCCACA
>CAZFUQ010000224.1:0-6246 GCA_964521905.1 uncultured Cellulosimicrobium sp. | reverse complement strand
TCGTCATCGCCCGCGAGTCCGACGTCGAGACGTCGATCGAGGCCGCGAACGACGCGAGCCGCGAGCACCCGTGCCGCGTCATCGTCGTCGCGCCCTCGGCCCGGCGCACCACGCCCCACCTGGACGCGCAGATCCGCGTGGGCGGCGACGCCGGCGCGTCCGAGGTCATCGTGCTGCGCACCGCCGGCCCGATGCTCGACCACACCGACACGCTCGTCATGCCGCTCCTGCTGCCGGACGCACCCATCGTCGTGTGGTGGCCGGGCGAGCCGCCGGCCTCGCCGGACGACGACCCCGTGGGCGGGATGGCCCAGCGGCGCATCACGGACTCGATCACGTCCAAGGACCCCGAGGCCGTCCTCGCCCAGCTCGCCCGGACCTACGACCCGGGCGACTCCGACCTGGCGTGGGCACGCGTGACGCTGTGGCGCGGTCTCATCGCCGCGGCCCTCGACCAGCCGCCGTTCGACCCCGTGACGCACGTCGTCGTCGAGGGTCAGGCGAAGCACACGTCGCTCGACCTGCTCGCCGCCTGGCTGGGTTCGCGGCTGCGCTGCCCGGCCGAGGTGGTGCGCAAGCGCGGGGCGGAGGCGATCACGCGGGTCACGCTCGAGCGCAGGAGCGGCCCGGTCGTGCTCGACCGACCCGACGGGCGCACCGTCACCATCAGCCAGCCCGGCAAGCCCGACCGTCGCGTCGCGCTCCCGATCCGGAGCCTCAGCGAGGCCCTCATCGAGGAGCTGCGCCGCCTGGACCCGGACGAGGTCTACGGCGGGGTGCTGACCAAGGGGCTGCAGAAGGTCGGCGCATGACCGGCACGACGCACGCTCGGCTGGTCGTCGTCCACCCCGACGCCGCCGTCCTCGCCGAGGCGGTCGCCTCGCGCCTGGTGACGCGACTGCTCGACGTCCAGTCGGTGCGCAGCCCGGTGCACCTCGTGCTCACCGGCGGCACCGTCGGCATCGCGAGCCTCGCCGCGCTGGCGCGCCACCCCGCGCGCGACGCCGTCGACTGGTCCGGGGTGCACGTCTGGTGGGGCGACGAGCGGTTCCTGCCCGCGGGCGACCCCGACCGCAACGAGACGCAGGCCCGTGCCGCGCTGCTCGACCAGCTGGACCAGCTCCCGGCCGGGAACGTGCACGCGATGCCCCCGGCGGACGCCGCGGGCACCCCGGAGGAGGCGGCCGCGGCCTACGCCGCGACCCTCGCCGCGCACGCGCCCGACGGCGGGCGGGCGCCCGCGTTCGACGTCCTCCTGCTCGGGATGGGTCCGGACGGGCACGTCGCCTCGCTGTTCCCCGGGCACCCCGGGCTCGACGTCGTCGGCGTCGCGACGGCGGGCGTCCACGGCTCCCCGAAGCCCCCGCCCGAGCGCGTCACGCTGACCTTCGAGACGATCGCGGCGGCCCGCCAGGTGTGGGTCGTCGCGGCGGGTGCGGAGAAGGCTCCGGCGGTCGCCGGGGCGCTCGGCGGCGCGCCGGTCCACGAGGTCCCGGCCGCCGGCGTGACCGGGACCGAGCGCACGCTGTGGCTCGTCGACGCGGCCGCGGCCGGCACGGAGGGCGCCACCCGATGAGCAGCCCGTCGGACGGCGCCGGACCGACGCGAGTCGGTCGGACGCCGTCCGACGGGGAGGGTGGTCAGCGGCCCCGGCGGGCCCGCAGCGCGGCGAGCGCCTCGTCGAGGATCGCGATGCCGTCCTCGTCGCTGCGACGCTCCTTCACGTACGCGAGGTGCGTCTTGTACGGCTCGTTGCGCGAGGGCGACGGCGGGTTCTCCCGGTCCTGACCGGCCGGGAAGCCGCAGCTCGGGCAGTCCCACGTCTCCGGCGCCACGATCTCGGCCTCCGAGGAGAAGCTGGGGCGCGTCTCGTGCCCGTTGACGCACCAGTACGACACCCAGAAGCGGGGCGCGATCTCCCCTCGTTCGGACTCGCCGAGCGGCCCCGCCCCGACGCGCGACCCGCGGATCGCGTTACCACCTGCCACGTGCTCTCCCCCGTCCGTGCCGACACCCGGCACTCGATCCTGCCCGTGCCGTGCACCGTTGCAGCGACACACCCCTGGAGACGTCCCGGTGGGACGTCGGCTCAGCTGACCTTCTGGATGAGACCCAGGAGCACGATGACGACCGTCCAGACGAGGGCGAAGGCCACGGTGATCCGGTTGAGGTTGCGCTCGGCGACGCCGGAGCTGCCCACGGAGCTCGAGATCCCGCCACCGAACATGTCGGACAGGCCGCCGCCCTTGCCCTTGTGCAGGAGCACGAGCAGGGTGAGGAACCCGCTGGTGAGCACCAGGAGGATCTGGAGGATGATGCGCAGCACGTCCACGAGTACGTCCTTGAGGTTCAGGGCCGGGCCGACCATCGTCGGACGCGACCGCACGGTTGTCGTGCGCAGGCGTGACCTGCCGCACAGGGGTCAAGAGTAGGCGACGCGAGGCCGCCGCGGCCAACCCCGGTCCGCGGCGTCTCACGAACCGCTCCCGCGGCACCGGACGGTGGTCCGGCGCCGCGGGAGCGGTGAGGTGTCGTGCGGGGTCAGGCGCCGGTCGCGTGGGACTGGTAGCGCGCGATCTTGGCGAACTCCTCCGGGTCGAGGCTCGCACCGCCGACGAGCGCGCCGTCGACGTCCGGCTTCGCCATGATCGCGGCGACGTTCGACGACTTCACCGAGCCGCCGTACAGGATGCGCGTCGCGTCCGCGAGCTCGGCGTCGTACAGGTCGCCGAGCGCCCCGCGGATGGCGCCGCAGACCTCCTGGGCGTCCTCCGGCGTCGCGACCTCACCCGTGCCGATGGCCCAGACGGGCTCGTACGCGATGACGAGGGTCGCGAGCTGCGCGGCGGGGATGCCGGCCAGCGCACCCTCGACCTGGGCGAGCGTGTAGGAGATCTGCTCGCCGGCCTTGCGCACGTCGAGGCCCTCGCCGACGCACAGGATCGGGGCGATGCCCTGCCCGACGGCGGCGACGATCTTCTCGTTGACGAGCGCGTCGGTCTCGCCGTGGTACTGGCGGCGCTCGGAGTGGCCGATGGCCACGTAGCTCGTGCCGAGCTTGGCGAGCATCGTCGCGGAGATCTCGCCGGTGTACGCGCCCTCGAGGTGCGCCGACACGTCCTGCGCGCCGTACTTCAGCTCGAGCTTGTCCGCGTCGACCAGGGTCTGCACCGAGCGCAGGTCGGTGAACGGGGGCAGCACGGCCACCTCGACGGCCGCGTAGTCGTGCTTCGCGTCCTTGAGGGTCCACGCGAGCTTCTGCACGGTGTGGGTCGCCTGGTGGTGGTCCAGGTTCATCTTCCAGTTGCCCGCCATGAGCGGGGTGCGGGTGTTCGCCACGGTCCTTCTTCTCTCTGTGGGTCCCGGGCCGTCCGCCGCCGGCGGGCGGCCCGGGAGGGGGTAGGTGGGGGCGGTCAGCCCTCGAGGACGGAGATCCCCGGGAGGTCCTTGCCCTCGAGGAACTCGAGGCTCGCGCCGCCGCCCGTCGAGATGTGGCTGAAGCCGGCCTCGTCGAACCCGAGGATGCGGACGGCCGCGGCGGAGTCGCCGCCGCCGACGATCGTGAAGGCGCCGTTCGCCGTCGCGTCGACGAGCGCCTGCGCGACCGCGCGGGTGCCGCCCGAGAACGCCTCGAACTCGAACACGCCCGCCGGGCCGTTCCACACGACGGTCCTCGCGTCGGCGATCTTGCTCGCGAAGAGCTTCGCCGAGTCGGGGCCGATGTCGAGACCGATCTTGTCGGCCGGGATCGCGTCCGCCGCGACGACCTCGTGCGGGGAGTCCGCGGCGAACGCGTCGGCCGCGACGATGTCCGTGGGCAGGACGATCTCGACGCCGTTCTTCTCGGCGTCGGCGAGGTAGCCCTTCACGGTGTCGATCTGGTCCTCCTCGAGGAGGGACTTGCCGACGCCGTAGCCCTTGGCCGCGAGGAACGTGAAGACCATGCCGCCGCCGATGAGGAGGCGGTCCGCCTTCGTGAGCAGGTTCGCGATGACGCCGAGCTTGTCGGAGACCTTCGACCCGCCCAGGACGACGACGTACGGCCGCGCCGGGTCCTCGGTGGCCTTCCTCAGGGAGTCGACCTCCTTGAGGACCAGCTCGCCGACGGCGGAGGGCAGCACCTTGGCGACGTCGTAGACGGACGCCTGCTTGCGGTGCACGACGCCGAAGCCGTCCGAGACGAACACGTCGGCGAGCTGCGCGAGGTCGTTCGCGAGCGACTGGCGCTCCGCGTCGTCCTTGGACGTCTCGCGCGGGTCGAAACGGATGTTCTCGAGCAGCGCGACCTCGCCGTCGCCGAGCGCGGCGACCGTCTCGTGCGCCGAGGGGCCCACGACGTCCTTCGCGAGGTGCACCGGCACGCCGAGCAGCTCACCCAGGCGTGCCGCGACGGGCGCGAGGGAGTACTTGGCGTCCGGCGCGCCCTTGGGGCGGCCGAGGTGCGCGGTCACGATCACCTTCGCGCCGGCGTCGGTGAGCTTCTTCAGCGTCGGCAGGGCGGCGCGGATGCGGCCGTCGTCCGTGATGGTCGTCCCGTCGAGCGGGACGTTGAAGTCGGAGCGGACGAGGACGCGCTTGCCGCGCAGGTCGCCCAGGGAGTCGATGGTCAACATGTGGTCTCCTACGGTTCGGTCGCCGTCGTACGGGACGCCTGCCGACGACCGGCAGGGCCCGCACACGAGGACGTCCGCGTGCGCGTCACCGGGCGGTGCCGGGACGCGCACGCGGACGCATGGTTGCTACGCAGGGTCGTGCTGCGTGAGCGGGTGACTCAGAGCTTGTCGCCGACGAGCTGCGTGAGCGCGACGAGGCTGTTCGAGTAGCCCCACTCGTTGTCGTACCAGGAGACGACCTTGACCTGGTCGCCGATCACCTTGGTGAGCTTCGAGTCGAAGATGCTCTGGTGCGGGTCCGTCACGATGTCGCTCGAGACGATCTCGTCCTCGACGTACGAGAGGACACCCTTGAGCGGGCCCTCCGAGGCGGCCTTGACCGCGGCGTTGACCTCGTCGACCGTGACCTCGCGCGAGGCGGTGAACGTGAGGTCCGTCGCCGAGCCCGTGATGACCGGGACGCGCAGCGCGAAGCCGTCGAGCTTGCCCTTGAGCTCCGGCAGGACGAGCGAGACGGCCTTGGCCGCACCCGTCGAGGTCGGGACGATGTTCTGCGCGGCGGCGCGGGCGCGACGCAGGTCGCGGTGCGGGCCGTCCTGCAGGTTCTGGTCGCCCGTGTAGGCGTGGATCGTGGTCATGAGGCCACGCTCGATGCCGATCGAGTCGTTGAGCGCCTTCGCCAGCGGGGCGAGGCAGTTCGTGGTGCACGACGCGTTCGAGATGATGTGGTGCGCGGCCGGGTCGTACTGGTCCGAGTTCACGCCGACGACGAACGTCGCGTCCTCGTTCTTCGCCGGGGCGGAGATGATGACCTTCTTGGCACCGCCGTCGATGTGCGCCTTCGCCTTCGTGGCGTCCGTGAAGAAGCCGGTCGACTCGATGACGATGTCGGCACCCAGCTCGCCCCAGGGGAGGTTCGCGGGGTCACGCTCGGCGAGGGCACGGATCTTCTTGCCGTCGACGATGATGTTGTCGTCGTCGAAGTCCACGCTCAGCGGGAAACGGCCCAGGACCGTGTCGTACTTGAGCAGGTGCGCGAGCGTCTTGTTGTCGGTGAGGTCGTTGACGCCGACGATCTCGATGTCGGCGCCCGACGCCACGATGGCGCGGTAGAAGTTCCGTCCGATACGACCGAAGCCGTTGATACCGACGCGGATGGTCACAATGCCCTCCTCAGGGCGCGCCGGTTTTGGTCCCGACGCACACGGTTGATGCCGAACGATCACGTACGCCGTCGTACGCAGGTGGTGATGGCGCCCGTGCCCCGCTGCCCGATCCCGGCACAGCACCCATCGTGCTCGCGGGCCGCCACGGCGACAGCCGGGACCACCCACGCCCACGAGGGGTGTCAGCGAAGGAGCACGTCGTTGTCACCTGACGTGTCCGAGCCTATACCAACCCCCCGCCGACGTGTGACCTGGATCCCACGGTTCGGGACCATCGTCCCGCCGGAGCGTGACGTCCAGGGAAGGCCTCGTCCCGTCACAGGTCGAGGAGCTCGGGGCTCAGACCGGCCTCGGTGTCGGGGATGCCGAGCTCGGCGGCGCGCTTGTCGGCCGTCGACAGCAGGCGCCGGATGCGCCCGGCGACCGCGTCCTTCGTCAGGGGCGGGTCGGCGTGATGGCCGAGCTCG
>CAZFUQ010000223.1:0-6629 GCA_964521905.1 uncultured Cellulosimicrobium sp. | reverse complement strand
CCTGACCCACCTACCAGCACCACGCACAGTCAATTTCCGAGCCAGAGCCGTGGTCCGCCGAGGTAGAGCCGTGGTTGCGCGAGGTAGAGCCGTGGTCACCATGCCCGACGGCGGTCGGGAGGCCCGGACATCGGGGTGGGGCGCCGCGTCTTCCGTCCGCAGCCTCGTTCCTCGGCCGCTCCCGTGCTCTCAGCCGGGATCCTTCTGCGCCGGCAGGCCGCTGCGGGGTCTCCCTCGCCCAGGCCCGGCCACGAACGCGGCGCCCCGCCCAGTCCTCCCGGTGTCGCCCGCCCGGGTCGTCGCTCGTCACGGGCGGACTCGCCAACGGCAGCGACTCGGTGCCGGCCAGGTGGTTCTGACGTGTCGTGGTCGCCTGACGTACCAGGACCGCGTGCGGGACGACGTGCTCGACCGGACGGGTCGCCGGGCCGACGGTGCCATGGTGAGGCGGCCAGGCGCCGTCGGCATGACCACGCCTCTACCTCGGCGGACCAGGCCTCTACCTCGGCGGACCAGGCCTCTACTTCGCGCGACCGGGCCTCTACCTCGCGCGACCAGGTCTCTACCTCGGCGGACCGGGGGTTCTGCCTCGGCCGGGGGAGCGGGGTGGGTCAGTCGGTGGCGCGGAGCTCGGCGAGGAGGGGGCGGTGGTCGGAGGCGGTCACGTCGAGGACCGCGAAGGAGCGGAACGTCACGGCGTCGGACCCGAAGATCCAGTCGATGCGGTGCGCGGGCGCGACGGCGGGCGACGTGAGCGCGTCCGGGTCGCCCGCGACGTCCTGCCCGCTCTCGAGGCCCTGGTCCTCGAGGAACGTGATCTCGTCCCAGCCGGGCTCGGCGTTGAGGTCGCCGGCGAGCACGAACGCACCGTCGACCGGCTCGTCCTCGACGAGCGCCGCCAGCTGGTCGAGCCGCGTGGGGGTGTTCTCCTCGCGGTGCTGCAGGTGCACGGAGGTGACGCGCACGGGGACACCGCCGGCGTCGACGGTCGCGGAGATGGCCGAGCGCTCTTGGGGTCCGGCGCCGTAGGGGAGGCCGTGCCGCACGACGTCGGTCAGGTCGCCGCGCAGCGGGTCCCACAGGATCGCGTTGCCGAACTGCCGGTCCGCCGCCGGGACGAACGCGACGCGCATCCCCGTCTCGCGGGCGAGGTACGTCGCCATGTCCGAACCCCCGCCCAGCACCCAGCCGCGCGACACCTCCTGCAGCGTGACGACGTCGGCGCCGGACTCCTCGATCGTGGTGACCATCTCGTCGAGACGGACGGACGGGTCGGCGCTCACGCCGTAGTGCAGGTTCCAGTCGAGCACGCGCAGCTCGCCGGGCGGGTGGTCGGCCGCGGCGGACGTCGTCGTCGGCACGTGGACCTGCGTCACGCCGACGAGCGCGAGCACGGCGACACCGCCGCCGAGGACGAGGGGCAGCACGGGCGCGCGCCGCCCCGCGTCCGGGTTCTCCGGGTCGCCGACGCCGGTCGCGCTCCCCGGGCCCGACGCCGCGGGCTCGCCCGGCACGGCCGTCGCCCGCCCGGCGCGGAGACCGGCGGTGACGGCGGGCACCGCGAGCGCGAGCGCCGCGGCGACGGGGACGAGCGTGTGGGGGAGGGGGAGCGGGACGTCGTACTCGATCTGGTAGCCGAGGAGCGGGACCGCGACGCCGAGCCCGGCGACCGTGGCCGCGCCGGCGAGGCGCAGCCACGTGACCGGTCGGGCCGCACGCGTCAGGCACAGCGCGAGCGTGCGGGCCGCGACCGGGACGAGGGCGGTGAGCAGGACGAGCAGGGCCCAGCCGCCGACGGCACCCGGCCCGTGCAGCCGTGGCACGGCGAGGAAGACCACCGCGACCCCGACGACGAGCACCGCGGGGGCCGCCCACGGGTGGCCGGGACGCGGGCCCGGGCGCCCTGCCCACGGGACGTACCAGGCCGTGAGGAGCGCGGCGACGGCGAGCGCGGCGACCGCGAACGGCAGCGCGACGCCCGACTGGGACGCGACGAACGCCGGGTTGGCGAGCACCTGCACGGCGAGCGCGACGAAAGGCCCGAGGACCCACAGCCCGCGCGACCCCGGCAGCGCGTCCCGTCCCCGCACGACCCACGCGCAGACGAACGCACCCGCGGTGAGGGCGGCCGTGACCACCCACCCTGCGACGTCGCCGCGCCAGTACGCGTCCCACGTGCCGAGGACCGAGCTGAGCGCAGCGGCGAGCAGCGCGCCGAGCGCGACGCCGAGCGCGACGAGCCCGCCCCGCGCGAGGCGACCACCGGCGGGGGTGGGACGGGGGCCGGGTCCGGTGCCGGCCTCGGGCACCTCGGCCGGCCGCGCTCCGGGGGCGTCCACGGCCGGGGCCACCCCGCTCGCGAACGCGGCGACGACGACGAGCACCCCGATCCCGAGGGCCACCGACGCGAGCCCGACGCCGTACCTCACGAGCCCGAGGTCCGCACCGCTGCCGACGGCGGTGCCGAGGCACTGCAGCGCCAGCCGGGCCACGACGAGCGACGAGACGGCGAGGAGCACGACCTTGCCCGTGATCTCGAGCCGGGCCGCGATCATCACGACCAGCACCCCGGGGGCCGCGTACGTCGCGAGCGCCGTGAGCGCCACGGTGGCGATGCCGGCGGAGAACGCGTGGTCGAGGAGAGGACCGCTGGACCGCACGAGCTCGACGACGATCGCGGTGACCGTCACGACGAGCAGGAGCGGGACGGCGGCCGCCCGGTCGGGCCGGGCGGTGGACCGGGACCCGGGCCCGGCGGACGGGGGCTGCGCTGCGCTCACGGGGCACGACGCTACCGGGCGACGCCTGTGATCCGCACCACACGATCGTCCCATCCGTGCCAGACTGGGGGATCGGCTGCGACGGCGCGCCACCACCTCGGCGCGCGAGGAGGCGAGGACGTGGACGGCACCGTGGAGACCACGCAGCGCGCGACGAGCACGACGAGCGCGCCGTCCGGCGCCCCGGGCACCGGCCGCCGGACGGTCGGGCACTGGGTCGACGGGGCCGTGCGGGAGGCGGCCGAACGGTGGGGGCCGGTCCACGACCCGGCGACCGGCGCGGTCACGGGGCGGGTCGCGATGGCGACCGCCCACGACGTCGACGCCGCGGTCGCCGCGGCGCTCGCGGCGTTCCCCGCGTGGCGCGCCACGAGCGTGTCGCGGCGCGTCGAGATCCTCTTCGCGTTCCACCAGCTCCTCGTCGAGCATCGCGACGAGATCGCCGCGGCGGTGAGCGCCGAGCACGGCAAGGTGCTCTCCGACGCGGCCGGCGAGGTCGCCCGCGCGCTCGAGTGCGTCGAGTTCGCGTGCGGCATCGGCCAGCTCCTCAAGGGCGGGTACACCGAGCAGGCGTCGGCGGGCGTGGACGTGCACGAGGTGAAGCAGGCCCTCGGCGTCGTCGCCTGCATCACGCCGTTCAACTTCCCGGCCATGGTGCCGCTGTGGATGATCCCGAACGCGATCGCGTGCGGGAACACGGTCGTGCTCAAACCGAGCGAGCGCGACCCGTCGGCGTCGCTCGTCGTCGCGCGGCTGCTCCAGGAGGCAGGGCTGCCGGACGGCGTCGTGAACGTCGTGCAGGGCGACCGGGTCGCGGTCGAGCGGCTGCTGGAGCACCCCGACGTGGAGGCCGTGAGCTTCGTCGGCTCGACGCCCGTCGCGCGGCACGTGTACGAGACGGGCACGCGGCACGGCAAGCGGGTCCAGGCCCTGGGCGGCGCGAAGAACCACATGGTCGTCCTGCCCGACGCCGACGTGGACGTCGCGGCGGACGCGGCGGTCTCCGCGGCGTACGGGTCCGCGGGCGAGCGGTGCATGGCGATCTCCGTGCTCGTCGCCGTGGGCGCGGTGGCCGACCCGCTCGTCGAGGCGATCCGCGAGCGCGTGGCGCGCCTCGTCGTCGGGCCGGGCTCCGACCCGGCGTCGCAGATGGGCCCGCTCATCACGGCCGAGCACCGCGACCGGGTCGCGGCGCGCGTGGGCACCGCCGCCGAGGAGGGGGCGACGCTCGTCGTCGACGGGCGCGTGGCACCTGACGGGACGGGGGCCAGCGCTCCCGAGCTGGGGCAGGGGTTCTTCCTGCACCCGACGCTCGTCGACCACGTGCGGCCCGAGCACACGGTGTACCGCGAGGAGATCTTCGGGCCGGTGCTGTCCGTCGTCCGGGCGGAGACCTACGACGAGGCGGTCGGGCTCGTCAACGACAACCCGTACGGCAACGGCGCGGCGATCTTCACGCGCGACGGCGGCGCGGCGCGCGCGTTCGAGGTCGACGCGCGGGCCGGGATGATCGGCGTCAACGTCCCCATCCCCGTGCCGGTCGGCTACTACTCGTTCGGCGGCTGGAAGAGCTCGCTGTTCGGGGACCTGCACGTCTACGGACCCGAGAGCGTGCAGTTCTACACGCGCACGAAGGTCGTCACGACGCGGTGGCCCGACCCGTCCACGGCCGGGGTCGACCTCGGCTTCCCACGGACGCGGTGACGCACCGGTGGCCCGGACGGCCCGGCGAACGGACGAGGGGAGCGACGCGTGACGACGGAGGACCTCGTGCAGGGGGCGCCCGCAGGGACGCCTGCCTCGCGCACGCGCGCGGACGACCGGTACGTCTTCCACTCGTGGTCCGCACAGGGCGCGATCGACCCGCTGCCGGTCGCGGGCGGCGAGGGCGCCTGGTTCTGGGACGAGGACGGGAACCGCTACCTCGACTTCGCGTCCCAGCTCGTCAACCTCAACCTCGGGCACCAGCACCCCCGGCTCGTCGGCGCCATCCAGGCCCAGGCGGGCCGGCTCGCGACCGTCGGACCGACGTTCGCCAACGACGTGCGGGGAGAGCTCGCCCGCCTGATCACGGAGCGCGCGCCCGGTGCGGGCAGCGACTCCGCAGCGGACCCGCGCTCCCGTCAGACCGGCGGAGACCGGCGCTGGCGGGTGTTCTTCACCAACGGCGGCGCGGACGCCGTCGAGAACGCCGTGCGGCTCGCGCGCCTGCACACCGGCCGCGCCAAGGTGCTCGCCGCGTACCGGTCGTACCACGGCAACACCACCACAGCGATCTCGCTCACGGGCGACCCGCGGCGCTGGCCCAACGAGGTCTCGCCCGACCCGCACGTGCGCCACTTCCTCGGCCCGTACACGTACCGCTCGGCGTTCGGCGCGCGCGACGACGCGGAGGAGGGCGAGCGCGCGCTCGCCCACCTGCGCGAGGTCGTGCAGCTCGAGGGGCCAGGGACGATCGCGGCGATCCTGCTGGAGACGATCGTCGGGACCAACGGCGTCCTGATCCCGCCCGACGGCTACCTCGCGGGTGTGCGCGCGCTGTGCGACGAGCACGGCATCCTGCTCGTCACCGACGAGGTGATGGTCGGGTTCGGCCGCGTCGGCGAGTGGTTCGCCGTGAACCGGTGGGGCGTCGTGCCCGACCTCGTGACCTTCGCCAAGGGCGTGAACTCGGGCTACGTGCCGCTGGGTGGCGTGGTCATCGGCGAGCACGTCGCGCGCACGTTCGACGACCGCGTGTTCCCCGGTGGTCTCACCTACTCCGGCCACCCGCTCGCGTGCGCCGTCGGGGTCGAGTCGATCCGCACCTTCGAGGACGAGCGGATCCTGGAGCGGGTGCGGACGCTGGGCGACGACGTCGTCGGGCCGCGGCTGCGCGAGATCGCCGCCCGGCACCCGAGCGTCGGCGAGGTGCGCGGGCTCGGGTTCTTCTGGGCGATCGAGCTCGTGCGCGACCGCGAGACGCGCGAGCCGCTCGTCCCGTTCAACGCGAGCGGGCCCGCCGCCGCGCCCATGGGCGCCGTCGTCGCCGCGGTCAAGGCGCAAGGCGTGTGGCCGTTCGTCCACTTCAACCGCCTGCACGTCGCGCCGCCGCTCGTCACGTCCGCCGACGACCTCGAGCACGGCCTCGCCGCGATCGACGCCGCGCTCGACGTCGCCGACGAGCAGGCCGACCGGACACCCGAGGAGGGGTCATGACCACCGTGCGTGCCGCGCTCACCCAGGTCCGCTGGACGGGCGACAAGGAGTCGATGATCGACGTCCACGAGAAGCACCTGCGCGACGCCGCCGACCAGGGCGCGAAGCTCGTGTGCTTCCAGGAGCTGTTCTACGGGCCGTACTTCTGCCAGGTGCAGGACGCCGCGTACTACGCGTACGCCGAGTCCGTCCCCGGGCCCACGGTCGAGCGGTTCTCGGCGCTCGCGGCCGAGCTGGGGACCGTCGTCGTGCTGCCCGTGTACGAGGAGGAGCAGCCGGGCGTGCTCTACAACACCGCGGCGGTGATCGACGCGGACGGGCGCTACCTCGGCAAGTACCGCAAGACCCACATCCCGCACGTGCGGGGGTTCTGGGAGAAGTTCTACTTCCGCCCCGGCAACATGGGCTACCCGGTGTTCGACACCGCCGTCGGGCGCGTGGGCGTCTACATCTGCTACGACCGGCACTTCCCCGAGGGTTGGCGGGCGCTCGGGCTGAACGGCGCGGAGATCGTGCTCAACCCCAGCGCGACGAGCCGCGGGCTCTCGAACTACCTGTGGCGGCTCGAGCAACCCGCCGCGGCGGTCGCCAACGAGTACTACGTCGGCGCGATCAACCGCGTCGGCGTCGAGGACCTGGGCGACGACGACT
>CAZFUQ010000222.1:5243-6657 GCA_964521905.1 uncultured Cellulosimicrobium sp. | reverse complement strand
CGACCTCTTCGAGCGCCTGCCCGCGCCGTTCGGCCTCGTGCGCTACGGCGTCGCGCCCGACCACCCGCGCATCAAGCAGATCATCGTCGCGCTCCACAAGGTGCTGAGCCGCGGCGACATCCGCCTGCTCGCCAACGTGGACTACGGCGTCGACCTCAAGCTGGACGACCTGCGCCAGTACTACGACGCGGTGATCTTCTCCACGGGCTCGATCCGCGACGCCGCCCTGCCGATCGAGGGCATCGACCTGCCCGGCTCGTACGGTGCGGCCGACTTCGTGTCCTGGTACGACGGGCACCCCGACGTCCCGCGTACCTGGCCGCTCGAGGCGCAGCAGGTCGCGGTCCTCGGCGCCGGCAACGTCGCGCTGGACGTCGCGCGCGTCCTCGCCAAGCACGCCGACGACCTGCTGCCGACCGAGGTGCCGCAGAACGTCTACGAGATCCTCAAGGCGTCGCCGGTCACGGACGTGCACGTCTTCGCTCGCCGCGGCCCCGCACAGGCGAAGTTCTCGCCGCTCGAGCTGCGCGAGCTGGGCCACGTCCCGGACGTCGACGTCATCGTCTACCCGGAGGACTTCGAGTTCGACGAGGGCTCGATGGCGGCCATCAGCTCGTCCAACCAGACGAAGCAGGTCGTCAAGACCCTCACGGACTGGACGCTGAAGGACCCGAGCGAGAACACGGCGTCGCGCCGCCTGCACCTGCACTTCCTGCACGCCCCCGTGGCGGTGCTGGGCGACGGCAAGGTCGAGGCGCTGCGCACCGAGCGCACGCGGCTCAACGGTGACGGGACGTCCTCCGGCACCGGTGAGTTCCACGACTGGCCCGTGCAGGCGGTGTACCGCGCGGTGGGCTACTTCGGCTCGCCGCTGCCGGAGATCCCGTTCGACGAGCTCAAGGGCGTCATCCCGAACCGCGAGGGTCGCGTCATCGACATCGACGGCGAGCCCATCCCGGGCGTGTACGCGACGGGCTGGATCAAGCGCGGCCCCGTCGGCCTCATCGGCCACACGAAGTCGGACGCGTCGGAGACGGTCCGCCACCTCGTGGAGGACGTCACGGGCGCCGGCGACGGCGGCGACCTCGCGGCGGCGGATCTCGACGCCGGTCGCGTCGCCCCGCTGGGCGACCCCGGGGCGATCGTCGAGTTCCTCGACGAGCGCGGGGTCGGCCACGTCGAGTGGTCCGGCTGGGAGCTCCTGGACGCCTACGAGCGTGCCCTGGGCGAGCCGCACGGTCGCGAGCGCGTCAAGGTCGTCCCGCGCGAGGAGATGATCCGCATCGCCCGCGGCGAGGCGCAGGCAGGCTGACCGCGGTCCGGCGAGACCCGAGCACCACCGACGGCGCCCCACCCTCCCCGGTGGGGCGCCGTCGTCGTCCCACCCGTTCCCCGCCGCGCCCCGCGTGCGCCC
>CAZFUQ010000222.1:0-5143 GCA_964521905.1 uncultured Cellulosimicrobium sp. | reverse complement strand
CGTGCGCCCGCCTACGCGTCGTCGCGCCACGCCTACGCGCGTGCGCGGCGCGGACCGTCGAGCGTCCGCGCCGCGCACGAAGGTCCGCGCGTCCGTCTCGGCCGGTGCCCGACGACGCAGCGCGGCACGGGAACGGGACGGTCGCCCCGGGCGTTCACCAGGTGGGCGTCGGCACGGCCGGCGCCCGTCGGGCGCCCCGGTACCACGGCGGGCGCACGGGAGCACGGAAGGAGACGGCGTGGGTCGGAACCACTTCAACGGCCTCAAGACGGCAGCCCTGTTCGGCGTCATGTGGGCGATCATCCTCGGCCTCTGGGCGTTGTTCGGGGCTCGCGCGAACCTTCTGTGGCTGTTCGCCGGCGTCGGTCTCGTCATGACGTTCTACGGGTACTGGAACTCCGACAAGATCGCGATCCGCGCCATGCACGCGCGCCCCGTGAGCGAGCTCGAGCAGCCCGCGATGTACCGCATCGTGCGCGAGCTCTCCACCGAGGCCCGCCAGCCGATGCCGCGCCTGTACGTGTCGCCCACGCAGGCGCCCAACGCGTTCGCGACCGGGCGCAACCCCAAGAACGCGGCCGTGTGCTGCACCGAGGGCATCCTGCGTCTCCTCGACCAGCGCGAGCTGCGCGGCGTGCTCGGCCACGAGCTCATGCACGTGTACAACCGCGACATCCTCACGTCGTCCGTCGCGGGCGCGCTCGCGGGGGTCATCACGTCGCTCGCGCAGTTCCTGCTGATCTTCGGCGGTGGCCGCGACCGCAGCGGCAACCCGCTCGCGGCGATCGCCATGATGTTCCTCGCACCGATCGCGGCGATGCTCATCCAGCTCGCGATCTCGCGCACGCGCGAGTACGACGCGGACGAGGACGGCGCGAGGCTCACGGGTGACCCGCTCGCCCTGGCATCCGCGCTGCGCAAGCTCGAGTCGGGGACGCAGCGCGCCCCGCTGCCGCAGAACCGGGACCTGGTCGACGTCTCGCACCTCATGATCGCGAACCCCTTCCGCGGCGCGGGCGTCGCGAAGATGTTCGCGACGCACCCGCCCATGGCGGAGCGGATCAAGCGCCTCGAGGCGATGGCCGGCCACGGGCCGGGGTACGGCGGCATCACGTACCACTGAGCCTCCGACGCACGGCAGCCTCGTGGGGTCGGGCCGAGGCACGGTGTGACCCACCGGCGTGACCCACCGGTGTGACCTGCGGGCGTGACCCACCGGTGTGACCGGCGGGCGTGACCCAGGGGCGTGACGCACGGGCCACGTGATTCGTCTCACCATGCGGACGGGGCGGCGTTCACGCGACCTAGCGTGGAGGAGGACCCGATCCTGGGTCCGTCTCCGCGGGCGGAGCCGCGGAGACCCGCGGTGCTCCGACGGAGGTCTCCCCATGCAGTCGAGTCATCGACGTCTCGCGACGAACGTCCTGGTGGTCGGAACCGGAGGCGCCGGGTTGCGCGCCTCGATCGAGCTGGCGGAACGGGGCGTCGACGTCCTCGCCGTCGGCAAGCGCCGTCGCCACGACGCGCACACGAGCCTCGCGGCGGGCGGGATCAACGCCGCGCTCGCGACGATGGACCCGCAGGACACGTGGCAGCAGCACGCCGCGGACACCATCACGGAGTCCTACCTCCTCGCCGACCCGGAGGTCGTCCAGGTCGTCACGCAGAACGCGGCGCGGGGGATCGAGGACCTCGAGCGGTGGGGCATGCCCTTCGCGCGCGAGGCCGACGGGCGCATCAGCCAGCGCTTCTTCGGCGCGCACACCTACCGCCGCACGGCGTTCGCCGGCGACTACACCGGGCTCGAGATCCAGCGCACGCTCGTGCGCCGGGCGAGCGAGCTCCACGTGCCGGTGCTCGACACGGTCTACGTGACCCGGCTGCTCACGGCGGGCGGCCGCGTGTTCGGCGCGTACGGGTTCGACGTCACCGACGGCACGCGCGTGACGATCCACGCCGACGCGGTGATCCTGGCGGCAGGGGGCCACACCCGGATCTGGCGCCGGACGTCGTCGCGCCGGGACGAGAACACCGGCGACTCGTGGCGTCTGGCGGTCGACGCGGGCGCCAGCCTGCGTGACGCCGAGCTCGTCCAGTTCCACCCGTCCGGCATCATCGAGCCCGACGACTCCGCGGGCACCCTGGTCTCCGAGGCGGCGCGCGGGGAGGGCGGCATCCTGCGCAACGCGCTCGGCGAGCGGTTCATGGAGCGGTACGACCCCGAGCGGCTCGAGCTCTCGACGCGCGACCGCGTCGCGCTCGCGAACTTCACCGAGATCGCCGAGGGGCGCGGGACGGCGAAGGGCGGCGTCTACCTGGACGTCTCGCACCTGCCCCGCGAGCAGGTGCTCGAGCGGCTCCCGCGCGTGTACCGCATGATGCTCGACCTGCAGATGCTCGACATCACGACGACGCCGATGGAGGTCGCCCCGACCGCCCACTACTCGATGGGCGGGGTACGCGTCGACGCCGCGGACCACGCGACCGACGTCGAGGGGCTGTACGTCATCGGCGAGGCGGCGAGCGGGCTGCACGGCGCGAACCGGCTGGGCGGCAACTCGCTCGTCGAGCTGCTCGTCTACGGGCGCATCACGGGTGCCGCCGCCGCGGACTTCGCGGTCGGGTCCGACGCGCCGCGACGCGACCGCGACGCCGTCGCCGCTGCCGCGCACGAGGTCGACCTCGCGCTGGGGCTCGGGACCGCCGTCGGCGGCGACGTCGTGGCCCAGGAGAACGCGCGCCGCCTGCAGCGGGCGGTCCGGGACGTCATGACGGACCACGCGGGCGTCGTCCGGTCCGCCGACGGGCTCACGGAGGGTCTGCGGCGCCTGGGCGAGATCGACGCTCGGGCGGCGGCCGTCGTCGCGCACCCCGACATCGCCGGGTACGACGACCTCGCGCACGTGTTCGACCTCAAGGGGTCGCTGCTCGCGGCGCGCGCGACGCTCGACTCCGCGCTCGCACGGCGCGAGACGCGCGGGTGCCACAACCGGTCCGACTTCCCGGAGACGGACCCGGCGCTGCAGGTGAACCTCGTGTGGTCGCCCGGCACGGGCGTCACCGCGGAGCACGTCCCACCGGTGCCGGCGGAGATCGCCTCACTCGTGCGGCACGACGACTCCGTCGTGGGAAAGCTCGTCGAGTAGGGCGCGCGCCACGCCGTCGTCGTCGTTCGCCGCGGTGACGTGCGTCACCGCGGCGAGCACGTCGGGGTGGGCGTTCGCCACGGCGAACGAGCGGCCCGCCCAGCGCAGCATGGGCAGGTCGTTGGGCATGTCCCCGAACGCCCACACGTCGCGCGCGTCGACCCCGAGCCGCGCGCACCAGCGCGCGAGCGCGGCGTCCTTGGTGACCGCGGGGGCGAGGAGCTCGGCGAGCCCTGCCGCACCCGAGTAGGCCAGGTGCGCACGGTGCCCGACGACGTCGCGCACCCGGGCGAAGAACGCCTCCTGGGCGGAGGTCTGGGAGTCCGCGACGACGACGGGCTGCGTCACGGGAGCGTCCTCGGCGGGAGTGCCGGCGTCGCGCGCGAGGATCTTCCCGACCGGTTCGCGACGCCCCGCGCCGGGGCCGGGCGTCGCGAGGGTCGTCTCGACGCGCGCGACGGTGGAGGGGGCGTCGTCGTCCGGCGTGGACCGGAAACCCGGGTCGAACGTCGGGCCGTCGACCCGCTCGAACGCGAGCGCGACGCCGGGTACCGCGGCGCGCAGGTCCGCGACGAGCGCGGCCGCCTCGTCGGCGGTGAACCCGCACACGTCGAGCGGGCTCGCGGTGGCGAGGTCCCAGACCGCGGCCCCGCCGAGGCAGATGACGTGCCCGTGCCCGCCGACGAGGTCGGCGAGCGCGGCGAGCCAACGGGGCGGGCGCGCCGTGACGAACACGACCTCGACGCCCGCGTCCTCGACCGCGCGCAGCGCGGACCGCGTGCGGACCGAGACCGTGCCGTCCGAGCGCAGGAGCGTGCCGTCGAGATCCGTCGCGACGACGCGCGGGAGGGTCACCGGTAGTTGGTGAACTGCAGCGCGACGTCGAGGTCGGCGCCCTTGAGCAGCGCGATGACGGTCTGCAGGTCGTCGCGGGACTTGCTCGTCACGCGGACCTCGTCGCCGGTGATCTGCGTCTTGACGGCCTTGGGGGCCTCGTCGCGGATGATCTTGGTGATCTTCTTCGCGTTCTCGCTGGACAGGCCCTCCTTGAGGGTCGCCGCGAGGCGGTACTCCTTGCCCGACGCCTTGGGCTCCTTGTCGCCCGTGTCGAGCGCCTTGAGCGAGATGCCGCGCTTGATCAGCTTGGTCTCGAAGACGTCGAGGATGGCGAGGACGCGCTCGGCGGAGTTGGCGACCATGACGATGGTCTCGCCGCTCCAGGCGATCGACGCGCCGATGTTGCGGAAGTCGTAGCGCTGCGCGACCTCCTTGGAGGCCTGGTTCAGCGCGTTGTCGACCTCCTGGCGGTCGACCTTGCTGACGATGTCGAACGACGAGTCGGCCATGGGTGGTCCTCTCTCGGGCCGGGAACGGGTGCTGGGTCCACCGTAGTCGAGCAGGCTCAGGCGCGGGACGCGAGCCGCGTCGCGCGTGCGGCACGCAGGCCGTCGGCGGAGAGCACCACGAGCGCGAGCCACACGAGGGCGAAGCCGGCCCAGCGGGTCGGGGGCATCTGCTCGTGGAAGACGAGGAGGCCGACGGCGAACTGGAGCGCCGGGCCGAGGTACTGCAGCAGACCGACGACGCTCAGCGGGAGCCGGCGTGCCGCCGCGCTGAACAGGAGCAGCGGCAGGGCCGTGACGATCCCGGCCGACGCGAGCAGCAGCGCGTGCCCGACGCCCTCGGTGCCGAACGTGCCCGCGCCCGTCGCGCCGAGCCAGCCGAGGTAGACGAGCGCGACGGGCGTGAGCACGGCCGTCTCCACCGCCAGGCCCGGCAGCGCCTCGACGGTGCGGCCCACGCGGTTCTTCACGAGGCCGTACAGGCCGAACGAGGCCGCGAGCACGAGCGCGATCCACGGCAGGCCGCCCGCGCCGGCGCTGATCACGACCACGGCCGCGGCGCCGATGCCGACGGCCACCCACTGCGCCGGGCGAAGACGCTCGCGCAGCACCGTGACCGCGGGGAGGACCGTGACGATCGGGTTGATGAAGTAG
>CAZFUQ010000221.1:0-6700 GCA_964521905.1 uncultured Cellulosimicrobium sp. | reverse complement strand
GGCGGCGTCCCGCGCGGCGCGGGGCGGGCCGCCTCGCGCGCCCACAGGCACGCGGCCACGACGTGCTGGCACACGCCCGACGTCGGGCACGCGCAGCGCGCCGCCGCCGGCCCGCGCGCGTCGATCTCGACGCGCGCCCCGCCGACCGACAGCACGGCCCCGTCGGCGCGCTCCTCGACGAGCTCGACCTTCCCGGCCGCGAGCTCCTTGCGCGCACGCCGGAGCAGGCCGGCGTTGGCGAGGGTCGTCAGCGCCGCGTCGTCGTACCCCGCGTAGACCGCGGCCCACGCGGACGAGGCGTCGGGCGTCCCGCTCACGCCAGCACCTCCCCGAGCCACTCCGCGAACCGCTCGGGGGTGAGCGCCGCGATCTCCATGCCCTGCTCGGCGAGACGCCGCGCGACGCCGCGGTCGTACGCCGGGCTCGCCTGGCCGTCGAGCGCGGCGATCCCGAGCAGCCGCACCCCCGCGGCGTGCAGCCGCCCGGTCGTCGACAGGAGCTGGGACACCGAGCCTCCCTCCTCGAAGTCGCTCACGAGCGCCACGACGGTGCGCCGCGGGTCCCGCACCTGCTGCTCGGCGTACCGCATGGCGCGCGCGATGTCCGTGCCGCCGCCCAGCTGGGACGTGAGCAGCACCGTGACGGGGTCGTGCGCGAGGTGCGACATGTCGACGAGCGACGTGTCGAACAGCACGAGGCGGACGGTGATCCCGGGCAGGCCCGCCAGGATGCCCGCGCTCACCGCGCTGTACAGCACCGACGCCGCCATCGAGCCCGACTGGTCGACGAGCAGCACCACGTCCCAGGACAGCGCGCGGCGCTGCCGCGCCGAGAACCGCAGGTCGGTGACGAGCAGCCGTCGCCGCTCGGGGTCCCAGCGCCCGAGGTTGGCGCGGAGGGTCGACGCCGCGTCGAACGTGCGGCTCGAGCGCACGGCTGAGCGGCGCGAGCGGTCGCGACGACCGTCGACGGCGGTGACGAACCGCGGGCGCAGCCGGCGCACGACGTCCTCGACCACGCGCTCGACGAGGCGGCGCAACCCTTCCTGCACGCCTTCACCCAGGCGACCGCGGGCGCGCAGGAGCGCCGACGCGAGCTCCGTGCTCGGTTCCACCGCCTCCACCGCGCGCGGGTCGGCGAGCAGCTCGGTCATGCCGTAGCGCCCGACCGCCTCGACCTGCATGCGCTCGAAGGTCTCGCGCGGGAAGAGCGTGCGGGCCGTCTCGAGCCAGTCCAGGCCCGCGACCACCGAGCCGCCGCGGCCTCCCCCGCGACGGTCCCCGCGGCCCTCGCCGTCACCTGCGCCGTGCTGGTGCCCCCGGGCGGCGTACTCGTGGTCGTACAGGTGCGCCAGCGTCCGCTCGAGCCCCGCGTCCTCGGCCCGGGTCTCCAGCGCGTCCCCCGCGTACCGCCCGAGCACGAGCCGCCAGCGCCGCGCCGCCTCCTGGCCGTCGAGGCGACCCTGGTCCGTGCTGCTCACGACTCCCCGTCCCGCCCCGGACCCGTCCAGGCCGCGAGCCCGTCGCGCTCGAGCACCGACACCAGCTCGTGCTCGACGAGCAGGCCGGTCCGCAGGTCCTCCTCCGTCAGGCTCACGTACCGGTCCAGCTCGTCCGCCCGCGCGCCGGTGCTGGACGCGACCCGCTGCGCGAGGCGGTTCGTCTCCGTCGGCCGCAGCCATGTGAACGCGCGGCGCAGGTCCGGCAGCACGGCCCGGAACGCGTCCTCGTCGAGCGCCCGCAGGCCGGAGTCCACCGCCTCGAACATCTCGGGCGTGTGGAGCAGCAGGTCGGGCGCGGCGCGCATGACCCCGCCGAGGAAGGCCGTGCCCGCGACCGGGTCGGCGCCCGGCGCGAGGTGTGCCCGGACCCGGGCGACGAGCGCGTCGTCGTCGAGCACGTCGTCGACCGCCGCGAAGGCCGTGAGCGCGCCGCGCACCGCGGGCGACGCCGCCTCGTCCTCACGCACGCGCAGGAGCGCCCGTCCCACCGGCTCCGCCGCCGACCCCGGGCCGCCGCGTCCGGCGTCCCGCACGTCCCGGACCAGGGAGCGCAGCGCGACGATGCTCGCCAGGGCTGCGTCCTGCGTCGCGTCGTCGGCCGCCGCGAGGTCCGGGACGAGGTAGGCCGCCGTCGCGAGACCCTGCTCCACCAGGTCGAGCAGGGCGTCGGCGTGCTCTCCCGGCTCGAGCTCGGCCCGGGCGCGCCACAGCCCGACGAGGCGCCGCATGCCCGCGACGACCGACGCGAGCGACGGGTCGACGTCGAGCGTCGCGCGCACGAGCGCGACCAGCGGACCGAGCCGGTCCGCGAGACCCATCACCACGCACTGGGCGACGAGGCGGGCCACCGCGTCGCTGGACCGCTCCTCGCGGGCCCGCTCGCGCGCGTCGTCCAGCAGCACGAGAGCGACCGCCTCGAGGGTCGCGCCGCGGTGGGAGAGCTCGACGAGCCGCGCCTCGACGAGCGGCGTCCACGCGTACTCCCACTCCTCGAGCACCAGGCCGAGGCCGCGCCCGGCGACGTGGTCCGGCCCGGACACCCGGCGGGCGAGGCCGAGCCCCAGGAACGCGGACAGCTCGAGGAAGCGGCGACGGTCACGGTGCGCGGCACGACGGCGCGCGTCGAGGCGCACCGTGCGACGTGCGGAGTCGGAGACGTCGAGCCGCAGCGCCCGCGCGCGCGAGCGCGCCTCCTCGACGAGCGGCGGCGCCGCGCCGCCCGGGGCCACGTCGCCGAGCGCGCGCCCGGCGAACACCTCGGCGACGGCGAGACCGAGCGGCCGGTCCCCCGCCGCGTCGAGGTCGTCCGGGTCCTTGACGTAGCACGACGTGATCGCGTCGAGGAGGTCGGTGCGGCAGGGCCACGGCCGCTCCCGCAGCGCGGCGAGCCCGTGCGCGTGCTCGACCGCGGCCTGCGACTGCGCGACGCTCACGAGCGCGCCGCGCGCGCTCGCGCCCCGGCCGACGTCGACCAGAGCGGAGGTCGCCGCACCCGCGGGCCCCGCCGGGTCGTGGTGCGCCGCCCACAGGCGGTCGTAGTAGCCGGGCGTCGGCATGCCGGCGCCGTACCCGCGCAGCGCGTCGAGCCGCTCGTCGTCGTAGCGGACGAGCCACGCCGGTGCGTCGGCGACCTCCCCGTAGCCGTCCGCCGGGCGGCGTGCCGTCACCGCCGCACCGTGCGGGCTGCCGACCAGCGCCTCGACCAGCGCGAGCGTGTGGAACGCCCCCGTCACGACGAGGACGGGCCCGTCCGCGCGCGCCACGTGCTCGGCGGTGCGCGCCGACATCCGCGCCTCGCGGTCCAGCGACCCGTCCGCGAGCAGCGCCTCGTCCTCGTAGTCGAGCCGGGCCAGCGCGGCCCAGGCGAACACGTCGTCGGCCAGCTCGCGCCAGTCGCGCAACCGCGCGGTCTCTCGCGCCTCGAACAGGTGGTCCCACAGCTCGTCGTGGTCGCGGCAGCCGAGGCGCCGGGCGATGGACGCGACCGTCCGGGAGTGCGCGAGGTGGCGCTCGGCGAGGACCGTGCGAGCGCCCGGGCCGTCGTCACCGTCCCCCGCGCCCGGGGACCGGGCGCCCCACGGGGTGTCGACGAACGCGAGCGTGGCGCCGACCGCGTGCCCGGACCGGAGCGCGACCCACTCGGGCGAGTACCGGGCGAGGGGGTAGAACCCGGCGCCACGCGGGCCGCCGTCGGCCCCGCCTCCCGGGTCGCCCGCCAGGCTGAGCACCGCGACGGGCGGGACCGTGCGCTCGTCGAGCAGCGCAGGCAGCAGGTGCGTGTACTCCTCGGGCCCCTCGACGAGGACCACCGCCGGGCGCACCTCGGCCACGAGGGCCGCCACGGCGACCGCGCACGCGGGGCTGTGGTGGCGCACGCCGAACAGGTGCACGCCGTCGCGCTCGCGCAGGAGGGCGAGGTCGTGGGCGGCCTTCCGCAGCCGGTCCGGCGCGGTCTCCCACGCGGCGCGCAGGTCTACCGCCACAGGTCGCCCGCCGCGGACAGGAAGTCCTTCCACCGCACGTCCGAGCGCGCGCGCTCGCGCACGACGTTGTCGACGTAGTGGCGCAGGCGGCGCGCGTCCTCGTCGTCGCCCTTGAGCGCGACGCCGCCCACCTGGCGCGCGACCTGCCCCGCCGTCACCGTGCCGTCGCCGAGGTAGCGCGCCTCGAGCGACGCGGCGACCGCGACGTTCACCGCCTCGGCCGTGGACATGACGGTCTCGGGGCGCTTGACGGGCGCTCCGCTCGCCGTCGCGCCGGTACGCAGGTCCTGGAACACCGTGACGAGGACCTCGAGCACGTCGCGGCCGAGCACCGGCCGCTCCCCGACGGGGCCGAGCTCCGCGGTCAGCCGGCTCTCGACGAGCTCGATCTCGAACCCGCGGTCGCGGATGGGCGAGACCGTCTCGAAGTTGAAGCGCCGCTTGAGCGCGGCCGACATCTCGTGCACGCCGCGGTCGCGCAGGTTGGCCGTCGCGAGGACGTTGAAGCCGGGCCGCGCCGCGACGCGCGCGTCCGCGCCGAGCTCGGGGACCATGAGCTGCTTCTCCGACAGGACCGAGACGAGCGCGTCCTGGATCTCGGGGGCGCACCGCGTGATCTCCTCGAACCGGGCCACCTTGCCGCTCTCCATCGCGCGGTAGACCGGCGACGGGACGAGCGACCGCTCGCTGGGTCCCTCGGCGATGAGCAGCGCGTAGTTCCACGAGTAGCGCACGTGGTCCTCGCTCGTGCCGGCGGTGCCCTGGACGGTGAGCGTCGACGTGCCGCTCGCCGCGGCCGTGAGGAGCTCGGACAGCAGCGACTTGGCCGTGCCGGGCTCGCCCACGAGCATGAGCCCCTGCCGACCGAGGAGCGAGACGATCGCGCGGTCGACGAGCGGGTCGTCGCCGAAGAACTTGCGGCTCACCCCGAGCTCGGTGTCTCCCACGACGAACGCGCGCACCGCGCGCGGGCTCAGGAGCCACCCCGGCGGGACGTCGGCCCCGCGCCGGGCGTCCGCGTCGGCGAGCGCCGCGAGCTCGTCCGCGAAGCGCACCTCGGCCGGGGGTCGCAGCTCGGTCGGGGCGGCGGGCGGTCCTGCCGCGTCGCCGGTCGTCACGCTCGTCACGCACGTCCTCCTTCGTCCGGTCACGGGCTCGCTCGCCCGTCCCGGGTCAGCCTAGGAGGAGGGACCCACACGTCCGGCGGGCGTCCGGCCCTCGTCGTCCGACGGCCCGACGGCGCCGACCGGCCGTGCGACGACGCGGCCCGCGGGCACGTCGCGGCCGGGGTCCGCCTCGGCGTTCACGACGCCGCCGACGAGGACGACGATGCTCGAGAGCCACCCCCACAGGACGCCGACGAGGACCAGCCCGAGCATCTGCCCCGCGGCCTCGACCACGGCGGCGCTGCCGGGCCCGGTCCCCGGTGCGGTGGGGACGACGACGCGCAGGTAGAGGCCGAAGCCCCAGGAGACCAGCAGGACGCCCGCGGTCCCGACGGCGGCGCCCGGCAGGCAGCGCGTCCACGTGACGTCGACGTTCGGCGCGTAGCGGTAGAGCAGCGTGAGATAGGCGCCGCAGACGACCACGACCGTCGGCCAGCGCAGCACGTCCCACGTCTGCTGGAACGCGGCGTCGACGCCGAGGCGCTCGGTGAGCTCCTGCCCGTCGCCGAGCAGCGGCCCCACCACCACGAGGGCGACGACGGTCACCGCGGTGACGATCGCGCCGAGCGCGAGCGCGATGCCCAGGACGTACTGCGCCACGACGCCGCGCCGCCGGTCCACGCCGTAGGCGTCGTCGAGCGCGCGCACCGCCGCGCGGAAGACGCGGCTCGCGAGCCACAGCGCGACGAGGAAGGACCCGACCGCGAAGCCGGTGCGCCGCTCGTCGAGGAGCCCGTCGACGAGCGGCGCGACGACCTGGCTCGACACGTGCTCGGCGAACACGGTCGTGAGGGCGTCCACGATCGAGGTCCGGATCGAGTCGACGGCGTCATCACCGAGCAGCGGGCGCAGGAAGCCCAGGCTCGCACCGACCGCCGTGGTGAGCGGGACCAGCGAGATGAGCCCGTAGTACGACATCTCGGCCGCGAGCCCGGTGACCCGGACCCCGGCGACCCGGAAGGCCGAGCGCGCGACGACGTCGGCCACGCGCACCCCGTGCACGGCGGGACCCGTCCGGGCGGCGACCGCGAGGACGCGCTCCTGCCACGGCGGGTGCCCGGCGGCGCGCGCCCGCCGCCACGCCTGCCACGGCCCGACGACCGACCGGGCGCACCACACCCCGGCCACGATCGCGCCGACGGCGACCGGCGCACCGACGAGCACCACGAGGAGTCCCGCGAGGCTCCGGTCGCCCACGAACGTCGCGACGACGACGGTCACGGTCCCCACCGCGACCAGCGCGAGCAGCGTCGACGTGGCTGTGCTGACCGTCGACCGGACACGCACCACGCGGCGCGCGAGGACGGAGACGGCCAGCCACACGAGGGTCGCGAGGGCGATCACGCGACCTACCGTCTCACCACTGGCTCTTCTTCTCCCAGTCCGCGTCGAACGCGCCGGCCTCCGCGACGGCGACGTAGTCGCGGTACGCCTCGGCGACGAGCACCGGCGGCAGGTCCGCGATGCGGACGGTGCCCCGGCGCGACCCGCGGCCCGTCCCCTCGAACGTCAGGCGCGTGATCGCGGCCGGGATGTTCTCCTCCGGGACG
>CAZFUQ010000220.1:417-6737 GCA_964521905.1 uncultured Cellulosimicrobium sp. | reverse complement strand
GAACACCGCGTCACCGCCCGCGACCTGCCCGACGGCGGCGGACAGGTCGGGCCCGGAGATCGCCTTGGTCACGTACCCCCGTGCGCCGGCGCGGATGACCGCGACGACGTCCTCGGCGGCGTCCGACACGGACAGCGCGAGGAACCGCACGTCGCCGAGCACGTCCGCGCAGCGCTGGATGACCTCGGCGCCCCCGCCCCCGTTCCCGCCCGGCAGGTGGACGTCGAGCAGCACGACCGGGGGCCGCAGCTCGTGCACGCGCACGACCGCGGACTCCACGTCGTCCGCCTCGCCCACGACCGTGACGAGCTCCGGGTCGAGGCTCGCGAGCACGCCCGCACGGAACATGTGGTGGTCGTCGACGAGCACCACCGGGACGGGTCCCGACGTCGTCCCGCCGTCGGTCGGCGCGCTGGGGATCGTCGTCACGGGTTCTCCTCGCTCGAAGGTGCGCGGGCGGGCTCGGGGCCCGCCGTCACGGCGCGCGGCACGCGCAACCGTACCTCGGTGCCCCAGCCGGGCCGGCTGATGATCTCGGCCTTGCCTCCGCGGCGCTGCACGCGGCCGAGGATCGACTCGCGCACGCCGAACCGGTCGGGCCGGACGTCGTCCATGTCGAAGCCGTCACCGCGGTCGCGCACGAACACCTCGACCGCGGCGTCGCCCACCTCGAGGTAGACCGAGTAGGGCGGCCCGCCGTGCGCGACGGCGTTGACGAGCGCCTCCCGGGTCGCCTGCAGCAGCGCCGCGGTCTCCTGCGTCGGGGCGCAGTCGCCCACGACGACGACGTCGACGACGACCGGGCCGGGGTCGCCCTCCGCGGACCCGCCGCGCACCTCGCCGATCGCCGAGGCCCTGCGGCCCACACGCCCGTCCTCGACCTCCGCGACGAGCGCGCGCAGCTCCGCCGCGAGCGACGTCCCGGGCGAGGGGCGGTCGTCGTAGAGCCACTCGCGCAGCTCGCGCTCCTGGGCGCGCGCGAGGCGGGCCACCGTGTCGGAGTCCGACGCCCGTGCGCGGATGAGCGCGAGCGTCTGGAGGACGGAGTCGTGCAGGTGCGCGGCGATGTCGGCGCGCTCCGCCTCCCGGGCGCGGGCGGCGCGCTCGTCGCCGAGCTCGCGCACGAGCCGCAGCCACCACGGCGCGAGGACGATCGCCACACCGGCGAGCACCGCGACCGCCGCCACCGCGGCGCGCACGACCTGCGACGGCCGCGCGTCCTGCCCGACGAGCAGCACGATCCCCACGAGCACGAGCACCACGCCGCCCGCGATGCGCAGGACGCCGGCCGGCGTGCGTCCGCCGGCCCGCGTGAGCAGGCGCCCGCGCTCGATCGCGTCGAGCTGGCTCCAGGCGAGCGCAGCCCCCGCGAGCGCGATGAGGACGGGGATCACCCAGGACACCTCGACGTCGACGCCCGTGCGCAGCGCGACGAGCAGGGCGGCCCCGCCGAGGAGCACGACGCCGATCGCGACGTCGCGGACGGGCAGGCGGCGCACGCTGCCCTGCAGGCGCGGGGCGAGGCGGGACAGGGAGGCCGGCCGCTGCTCGTCGCGCGCCGCGGCCGGGTCGCCGGACGGCACCGTGAGCCACCAGAACACGTAGAGCGCCACGCCCGCCCCGCCTGCGAGCCCGAGCAGCCCCATGACGAGCCGGACCGCGCCGACCGGGACGCCCAGGTGGGCCGCCAGCCCCGCGCACACGCCGGCGACCCAGCGGCCGCGCTCGGGTCGGCGCAGCGGCAGGTCGTGCGGGCGGGCAGGTGTCGTCACCCCCCGATCGTCACACGTCGCGCGCCCGTCCTGGGCCCTCGGGGTCGGAAACCAGGGTCGCCGCGCACCCGGTTCAGGGTCGGCTCAGGGTGGCACCCGATACCCGAGCGCGACCCGCAGGACCAGCATGGAGGACATGAGCACACCCGACCTTCCCGACCCCGGCACCCAGCCGGGCGGCCCCGCCGCCGACGGCACCGGACCCGCCCCGACGGGGACCGCCCACGGCTCCGGCTCCCCCGCCGGTCCTCCCGGCGGCCCGCGACCGCACGGGTCCGACGGGTTCTTCGACGCGCTGCGGCGCGTCGGGATCTCGCGCTCCGACGACCGCTGGATCGGCGGCGTCGCCTCCGGCGTGGCCGAGCGCTTCCATGTCGACCCTCTTCTCGTGCGCGGCATCCTCTTCGTCACCTTCTTCCTCTCCGGCGCGGGGCTCGTCCTGTACGGCGCGGCCTGGGCCCTGCTGCCCGAGCGCAAGGACGGGCGCATCCACCTCCAGGAGGCGTTCCGGGGGAACGTCGACGTCGCGCTCCTCGGCGCGGCCGCGTTCGTCGTCGTCGGCCTCTCGTGGGGCGGCGGCTGGTGGTCGTGGTGGGACGGCCTGAACCTCGGGTGGCTCACCGGCTTCTTCTGGGTGGCGGCGATCGTCGTGGTGGCCGTGCTCGTCGTCTCGGCGCTCACCCAGCGCGGTCCGCGCGGCGGCCAGGGCGCGGTGCCGCCCGGCGGCCCCGTGCCCCCCGGCGGCCCCGGCTCGCCTGCCGCTCCGGGCGCCGCCTGGTACGGCCCCGCCGGCCCGGCGGCGCCTGCGCAGCCCTCCTCGGGCCCGGACGCCCCCTGGGGCTCGCCGGTCCCGCCGTACCCGGGCGCCGGTGGCACGGACACGCCGTCGGGCCCGACCGACCGCGCCACCTGGACCGCCGAGACGAGCCCGTACGCGACGGGGTCGCCCGCCGCGACGGCACCCCTCCCGCCGTACGCGACACGGCCCGGGGCCCCGGCCGCTCCCGGCCACGGACCGGTCCCGCCCGTCGGCGCCCCGCTCCGCCCCGTGCCGGGCCCGACGCCGCCGCGCCCCCAGCCGCCCAAGCCGCCGCGCCCGCGCGGCCCGGGTTCCGCCACGACGGGGATCGTCGTCGGCCTGAGCCTCCTGCTCGGCGCGTTCCTGCTCGTCGTCGACCGCGCGGGCGACCTGCCCTGGCCGGTGTTCCTCACGTGGGCCGGCGCGTCCGTGGTCCTCGCGGGTCTCGCGATCGTCGTGAGCGGCCTGCGCGGCCGCACGAGCGGCGGCCTCGGCTGGCTCGCGGTCCTCGCGCTCGTCGTCGCGCTCCCCGCGTCGACGTGGCGCGCGGCGCCCCTCACGTTCTTCGTCGACGACGACGTCCGCACGGTCTCGGACGGCACGCACCTCGTGACCGACCCCGACGAGGCAGAGGACGGCTTCGGCGTGCGGTGGGGCGACCCGACCATCGACCTGACAGGCCTCGACCTGTCCGACGCGACGGGCACCTCCCCCGTGGAGGTCCCGGTGCAGCTCGGCGCCGGCGACGTCACGGTCGTCGTGCCCGACGGCGTGCCCGTGCGGGCCGAGGTCCAGGTGGTCGCCGGCAGCGCGCGATGGTTCGTCGACGGCGACCGCCAGGAGATCAACGGCGTGAGCACGCGGCCGGTCACGTTCGACAACGACGAGGTGCAGGCCGGTGAGGACCCGCTGCTCGTGCTGCGGGTCGAGGTCGGTGCCGGCCAGGTCACGATCAAGGAGGACGACCGATGAACGACGCGACGTCACCACGCGACGACGACACCCGGCCCCTGGGCGACGAGCTGTTCGCCGACCCGGACCACGGGACCGCGGCGCCGGAACCCGACGACGGCACCCCGACGACGGTGCTCGACGTCGGCCCGCAGCCCGGCCCGCGGCCCGGCCCGCCGGACGACCCGGCTCCGAGCCCGAGCCTCCCGTCCCCGCAGCCCGACCCGTCTCCGCAGGCGGGGCCCTCGCCCGTGCCGGCCACGGTCACGGCTCCCGCGCCCCGTCGCGGGCCGCGCATCTCGACGATCGTGTGGGGGTTCGTCATCGCCGCCTTCGGGGCCGTCGTGCTCGCGTCGGCGTTCGGCGCGCACGTCGACACGGGGCTCGTCGCGATCCTCGTGCTCGCCGTCGCGGGCGTGACGCTCGTCGTCGGCTCGATCGTCTCCGGCGCCCGACGACGTCGGGGCTAGGTACGCTCGCGCAGCATCCCGGACGCACCGAGGGGCCGTGGCATGCTGCCACGGCCCCTCGGCGTGTCCGAGCGACGTCGTGCCGCGCGCTCCCTCCGGTGCGACCCGGCGGGAACGGGTCCTCGACGTCCGGGCGGACGGCCGGGACGGTCAGGGGGTCGGCTCGTCGCCGCCCTTCTCGGGTGGTGCGGTCGTCGGGCGGGTGTCCGACGACGGCGTGTCCGGCGAGGCGGCTGGCGAGGCACCCGGGGCCGACGGCGTGCCGGTTCCCGGCGCCCCGGTCGGCTCCGCCGACGCGGCGGTCGCCGCGGTGCCCGCCGCCGCGGCGCGGGCCTCGGCGCCCGGCGTCGACAGCGCCGACGTGCGGTTCGGCGGCTCGACGGGCGGCGACGGCCGGACGGGTGGTGCGGTCGGGGCACCCGTCGCCGGCGCGACGTGCCGCCCGGCGTCGGACAGGTCGCCCGACGACGTGAGTCCCGCGGGCGTCTCCACGGCGACGCTCGGGCCGCCCGCGAGCCGGCGCAGCGCGATCCCGACGAGGACGAACAGGATGCCGAGCCCGATGACGAGGGCGCACACGCCGAACGCGACGACCGACGTGAACAGCGACGCCCGCAGGAACGACGCGGTCATGACGGTCTGGCGCTCCGGGTCGTCCTGGCCGAGCTGCGCGTACGTCTGGCCGTCCGTGGCCGCGAGCGCGTGCTCGTTGATGACCTCGGCCTGCGCGTACGCGGTGAACGGGCCGTTGACGTGGCGCCCCGCGAGGAACGACGCGTCGTCCGAGACGGTGATCTCCTCGGCCGAGAGCTGGTTCGCGACGACGATCCACGTGCCGATGCCCGCGAGGATCAGGACGATCCCCGCGATGACGGACACGAGGCCGATCCCTCTGGCCCCTCTGGCCGGCGTGACGGTGACGGTGCTCGACATGGCGTGCTCTCCCCTTCGTCAGGACCCACCTGGATCCGTCCGCGGCCCGTCTCCCGCGCGACGCGGGTCCGCCCCGGGACGGTCGAACCACCCATACGGGCCCCACGCTAGCGACGACGCCCCCGGCGCGCGCGGCGAACGCGCACCTCGACGCGGCTCGGGCACCGCGGGACGGGACGGACCGGCGCGAGTGCTCCGCACCGGGATGGGAGGATGCCGTCCGTGCGCATCACCCACGTGACCGACTGCTACCTGCCGCTGCTCGGCGGCATCGAGACCCAGGTCGCGCGTCTCGCGCAGCAGCAGGCCGAGGCGGGCCACGACGTGTCGGTGATCTGCGCGACCCCGGCCCGCCCCGGCGCGCACGGGGTGACGACCGAGCTCGACGGCCTCGTCACCGTCCACCGCCTGGCCGCGCGCATCCCGGGCGGCTACCCCGTCCACCCGCGTGCCCCCCACCACGTGGCGCGGATCCTGCGCGCGGCGCGGCCCGACGTCGTGCACCTGCACATGGGCGTGCTGACGCCCTCGACGCAGGCGTCGCTGCGCACGGTCGTGCGCGCGGGGCTGCCCGCCGTGCTCACCGTGCACAGCGTGTGGGGCGGCGCCGAGAAGGCGTTCGCGGCGCTCGACCGCGTCGTGCGGTGGTCGCGGTGGCCCGTGCTGTGGTCGGCGGTGAGCGAGCTGACCGCCGCCCCCCTGCGCCGCATCGTCGGCGACCACGGCGAGGTCGTGGTGCTGCACAACGGGCTCGACCTCGACGCGTGGCGCGTGCCCCGCACCGAGCGCGCCGACCGCATGGAGGGGCCGGCGGTGCACGTCGTCGCGGCGACGCGGTTCGCGCCGCGCAAGCGCGTGCTGCCGCTCCTTGAGGTCGTGCACGACGCCGTCACCCGCCTGCCCGAGGGCGCGCTCCACGTGACCCTCGCCGGGGACGGCCCCGAGCTCGACGCCGCGCGCCGGTTCGTCGCGGAGCACGGGCTCGCGTCGGTCGTGTCGCTCCCCGGCCGCCTGGACGCGACCGGGCTCAAGCGCCTGTACGCGCGCGCCGACGTGTTCGCCGCGCCCGCCGTCGAGGAGGCGTTCGGGATCGCCGCGCTGGAGGGTCAGGCCGCCGGGCTCGCCGTCCTGACCCGCTCGCAGTCGGGCGTCGCGGAGCGTCTCACCGACGGGGTCGACGCGCTCCTCGCCGACGACGACGCCGGGCTGGCCGACGCGCTCGTCCGCCTCGCGACCGAGGACGGGCTGCTCGACCGGATCGTCGCGCACAACCGGGACGTGCCGTCGTCGGCCGGCTGGCCGCGCGTCCTCGCCGACGTGCAGGCGGCGTACGGACGGGCCGCGGCGATCGCCGTGGATCGCCGGGCCCGTCGGCCCCGCTAGGGGGTCACTCCC
>CAZFUQ010000220.1:0-407 GCA_964521905.1 uncultured Cellulosimicrobium sp. | reverse complement strand
ATCGCGTCCTCGGACGAGACCGGGCGCAGCACGATCGGGTGGCCGTAGGTGCGGCCGTCTCCCTGGACGCCCACGGAGCGCACGTCGGCGAGCAGCACGACCGGGCACTGCCAGATCTCGTCGTCCAGCCCGGCCTTCGTCAGCTCCTCGCGCGCGATGGCGTCCGCGGCGCGCAGGATCTCCAGACGCTCCGCGGTGACCTCGCCGACGATGCGGATCCCGAGGCCCGGCCCGGGGAACGGCTGGCGGGCGACGATGACCTCGGGGACCCCGAGCTCGCGCCCGACCGCGCGCACCTCGTCCTTGAACAGCGTGCGCAGCGGCTCGACGAGCTCGAACTGCAGGTCGTCGGGCAGCCCGCCCACGTTGTGGTGGCTCTTGATGTTCGCCGCGCCCTCGCCGCCGCC
>CAZFUQ010000219.1:0-6826 GCA_964521905.1 uncultured Cellulosimicrobium sp. | reverse complement strand
CGAAGCGCAGCAGCTCGTTGGCCATCGCGCCCGGCAGACCCTCGACCTGGGCGATGCCGTCGGCGGCCAGGGTGACCCGGCCCACCTCCTCGGCCACGGCGCCCTCGGGCTCGTAGGACTTCACGAAGCTGTCCAGAGCGGCCCGGATCTCCTCCGGCCGGATCGTCAGCTCAGCCATTGCTCTTCTCCTGTCGTGGCCGCACCTCGTGGTTCGGGTGCGGTCGAACGTTTGTCGGTTGTGCGGCCGGTGGCCGGCAGAACGGTCGTCGGTCGGAAGGGTCGGCTCGTCAGCTCACGAGGCGCCGGCGCGCGTCCGCGAGCCGGGAGAGCACGGTGGAGTCCACGACGTCGGCACCCACCTGGATGCGCAGCCCGCCGAGCACGCCCGGGTCGACCGTGACGTTGAGCTGCACGGCACGCCCGTACGCCCGCTCGAGCAGCGTCGAGAGACGGTCGAGCTGCGCCTGGTTCAGCACCGTCCCGGAGGTCACGGAGGCGACGAGGCGCTTGCGGCGCTCCGCCGCGACGTCCCCGATCCAGCCCAGGGTCGCGACGAACCGGCGACCGCGCAGCGCGCTCGTGGCGTGGACCGCGAGCACCTCCGTGACGCGGTCCGACCTGCCGCCGAGCAGCGCACGCACGAACGCCGCGCGGCGCTCGGGGTTCGTCGAGTCGTCGGACAGGACCTGACGGGCCTCGCGGTGGCCCACCAAGGCCCGCGAGGTCCGGAACAGCTCGTCCTCGACCCGCTCGAGCGCGCCGCGCGCCTCGGCCGACGCGAGCACCGCGTCCAGCGCGAGGCGCTCCGTGGCGTCCGCGAGGTCGCCGTCGCGCGTCCATCGCGACCGGACGAGGCCGGCCACGAGGTCCACCACGCGGCCGTCGAAGCCCGAGGAGAGGACGGCCGAGACGAGAGCGGCCTTGTCCGCGCCCGACCTCGAGGGATCCGCGAGCGAACGGCGCAGCGGCGCGGACGCGTCGAGCGCCGCAGTCACGGTGAGGAGCTGCTCGCCCAGCGCGAGCGCACCCTCGCCCGCCGAGCGCAGGACCGGTTCGAACCGGTCCTGCGCCTGCGTCAGGGAGTCTCCGCTCGTACCGCGCATCAGCGCTCCTCGGACGCGGCGCCCGCCGCGCTCGCCGCCGCAGGACCTGCGGCCTCGAGCTCGTCGAGGAAGCGGTCGACGACGCGGCTCTGACGAGCCGAGTCGGCGAGGGACTCGCCGACGATCTTCGAGGCGAGCTCCGTCGCGAGCAGACCGACGTCGTTGCGCAGCGAGACGGACGCCTGCTGGCGCTCCGCCTCGATCTGGCGGTGCGCCGTCTCGACGATGCGCGCGGCGTCGTCGGACGCCTTCACCCGCAGGTCGGCGACGATCGCCGAGCCCTCGGCGCGTGCGTCCTCGCGGATCTTCGCGGCCTCGGTGCGGGCCTCCTGGAGCTGCTGGTGGTACTCCGCCAGCGCTGCGGCGGCCTCCGCCTGGGCGGACTCCGCCTTGGCCAGGCCGCCCTCGATCTTCGCGGTGCGCTCGTCGAGGACCGCCTGGAACTTCGGGAGGACGGCCTTGTAGAACACGACGGCGATGATCAGCAGGACGACGGCCGACCACAGGATGTCGTAGTCGGCGGGGAGGAACAGCTCGATGCCTGCCGGCTCCTCGCCGGTCTCCGCCGCGAGGGTCAGCGCGGCGTCAGCCAGCGCCGTCATCACGAGAACAGGAAGCCGGCGACGAGCCCGAGCAGGGCGAGGAGCTCGACGAACGCGACACCGAGGAACATGGTGGCCCGGAGCTGGCCCGCGACCTCGGGCTGGCGGGCCATGCCCTCGACGGTCTTGCCGATGAGGATACCGAGGCCGATGCCCGGGCCGATCGCGGCGATGCCGTAGCCGATCGTGTTGATGTTGCCGGAGACCTCGGCGAGGGTGGTGACGTCCACGATTGCTCGTTCCTTCCGTTGGGCGCCCGTCCGGGGTTGGCCGGGCGTCACATGAGTGATGCGTGGTGATGCAGGAGAAGAGGGTCCGGGTCGACGCAGGGTCACCCGAGGGTCAGTGCTCCTCCTCGAGCGCGATGTTGAGGTACACCGAGGCGAGGAGCGCGAAGATGTAGGCCTGCAGGGCCGCGACGAGCAGCTCGAAGAGCGTGAAGACCAGGCCGCCCGCAAGGGTCAGGACACCGAAGGCCTTCATCGCCGGCACGGCCTCGAACACGAAGTACTGCGTCGCCGCGAAGCACAGGACGAGCATGATGTGCCCGGCCACCATGTTGGCGACGAGACGGATCGCGAGCGACGCCGGCCGGATGATGAGGATCTGCAGGAGCTCGATCGGCGTCACGATGAGGTAGATCGGGGCAGGGATGCCCGGTGGGAACAGGCTGTTCTTGAGGTACCCGCCGAGGCCGTGGGCCTTGATGCCGACCGCCCAGTAGGTGACGAGCACCCACAGGGCGAGCAGGAAGGGCAGGCCCATGCGCGCGGTCCCGGCCATGTTCAGGCCCGGGACGATGCCGGTGAGGTTGAAGGCGAGCACGGCGAAGAAGATCGTCGTGATCATCGGGACGAAGCGCCGGGCGTTCTCCTTCCCCATGATCTCCTCGACGATCTGCACGCGCACGAAGTCGAGCAGCATCTCGATGGCGTTCTGGAACCGTCCGGGCACCAGGCGCGCGCGCCGGGCGGCGACCACGAAGATCGCCAGGAGCACGATCGTCGCGATGATGCGGACGATCCAGATGCGGTCGATCTGGAAGATCGTGTCCTCGAAGAGGATGGCCGGCGGGAAGAAGTCGGCGATCGACGGCGTGTGGAAGCCACTCTCGCCCTCAGAGGCAGCGAGGAGCACGGGGGTCGCAAGCGTGGACAGGGTGGACTCCCAATGGTCGTGTGGTCCGGGCAGCCGTCACATTGTTGTGGGCACGCCGTCGGACCTGGCCGTCATGGATTCGCCAGTAGCCTAACGTATGGATCCGCGTGCTCACGCCGATCCGGGGGTGCTTGTGACCTTTTGCTCATGCGCTCAGGACCCCTCTCCTGGTAGGCGGGGAGCCTGCGCGCCTGGTCAGCGCTCGCCGGGTTCCACGTAGGGGATCCGGCCCCTGCTCACGGCGCGGTAGTCGAGCGCCGCCGAGCCGACGACGCCGACGAGCAGGACGCCCGCGAAGACCCACCGGTCGTAGAAGTCCAGGTCGCGCAGGACGACGAGGACCACGATGAGCACGATCATCTTCGCGAACCAGCTCCCCATGACCACGGCCGCGGTGGTCGTCGCGCTCGAGTCCACGGTGCGCAGCATCACCCACACGGTGGTCGCGGAGAAGAGCAGGGCCACGCCGACACCCAGCAGCGCGCCCCACACGCCCGGGAGCCCCGCCACGAGCACGCCCGTCACGATCCCGAGGACCGTGAGCGAGCCGAGCAGGACGAGGACGTCCCGCAGCGCGGTGCGGAACACCGCGCGCACGGCCTGGCCGTGGGCACCCAGCGTCTGCTCGGGCGCCTCGGCCACCGGCTCGCTCGGCGGCGGCGCGGCGGCGGGCTCGTCGGGACGGGCGGGGTCGGGCTGGCTCGTCGTCATCTCAGGACTTCCTTCGGCGGTGTCGTCGGGGCGGGCGCGACGGCGTGGGTCGGGCCGGTGACGGGGGTGGCGGACGCCGCCGCCGCGTCGTCGTCGAGGAACCGGCCGCGCGTGCGCAGGGGTCCGAGCGTGAGGAGGGTCGCGACGAGCACCGCGATCCCCAGCCCCACCGCGACGCCGCGCCAGTGCCACTGCACGAGCGCGACGGCGGCGAACGCGAACACGGCCGTCCAGACGTAGAGGATGAGCACGGCGCGGCGGTGCGAGTGCCCGAGCGCGAGCATGCGGTGGTGCAGGTGCAGGCGGTCGGGGTGGAACGGTGACCTGCCCGCGAGCACGCGCCGGATCACGGCCATGGCCATGTCGAGCAGCGGCAGGAGGATGACCGCGAGCGGCAGCAGGATCGGGATGAACGCCGGGATCTGCTGGGCGCCGGACAGCGCGGTCGTGTCGATGTTGCCGGTCACCACGATCGCCCCGGCGGACAGCACGAGCCCGAGCACCATCGACCCCGAGTCCCCCATGAAGATGCGGGCCGGATGGAAGTTGTGGGGCAGGAAGCCGACGCAGATGCCGACGAGCGCGGCGATGACGAGCGTCGCGAGGCTCGAGTAGTCGTCCGCGCTCGACTTCTGCGTGAGCACGTAGGAGTAGACGAAGAACGCCGTGCCGCCGATGGCGACCAGTCCCGCGGCGAGGCCGTCGAGCCCGTCGACGAAGTTCACCGCGTTCATCGCGACCACCACCACGAGGATCGTCGCGGCGAGCTGCAGTCGCGAGGACCAGATGAGCTGCTGGTCGCCGATCCCGATGGGGAGGGTGAACAGCACCACGCCCTGCGTCGCCATGAGCCCCGCTGCGAGCACCTGGCCCGCGAGCTTGGTCATCCAGTCCAGGTCCCAGATGTCGTCCGCGACGCCGAGCAGGCACACGATCGCGGCCGCGCCGACGATCCCCCAGGCCCGCGGGTCGGCGACGACGTGGCCGGCGACCTCGCGCTCGAACACGCCCGACAGGAACGGCACACGCGACGCGAAGGTGGTCGCGACGACCAGCCCCAGGAGCATCGCGAGACCACCGAGCCGCGGCGTCGGGATCGTGTGGACGTCCCGGTCGCGCACGGCGGTGATGGCACCGGTACGCAGCGCGACCCATCGCGCCAGGGGCGTCGTGAGGAACGTCACCACGGCGGCGACGAGCATCACGAGCAGGTAGACCCTCACCCGCCGTTCGCCTCCGGCTCGCTCGGCGCCGCGGTCTCGTCCGCCACGTCGTCCGGGGCGGCCGCCGGGTCGTCCGGCCCGTCCACGGGCGCGACGGCGCGCAGCTGCGCGAGCGTCACCGCGCCCTGCCGCACGACGCGCAGCGTGCCCGACGTCGCGTCGACGATGGTCGACGCGACTCCCCCGGGGGCGGTGCCCCCGTCGAGGTAGACGGTGACCGACTCGCCGAGCTGCGCCCGCGCGTCGTCGACGTCGAGCGCGGCCGGCCGGCCGGTCGAGTTCGCCGACGACACGGCGAGCGGGCCGGTGCGGCGCAGGAGCGCGAGGGCGGCCTCGTGGTCGGGCATGCGCAGCGCGACGGTCCCGTGGGTCTCCCCCAGGTCCCAGGCCAGCGACGGCTGCGCCCGCAGGATGATCGTGAATCCCCCGGGCCAGAACGCCTCGACGAGCCGGCGTGCGTCGTCGGGCACGTCGGCCGCGAGGCCGTCGAGCGTGCGGGCGTCGGGGACGAGGACGGGGGGCGGCATGTGCCGGCCGCGGCCCTTGGCCGCCAGCAGCGCCGACACCGCGTCGGCGTCGAACGCGTCGGCGCCGATTCCGTAGACGGTGTCGGTGGGCAGGACGACGAGGCCACCGCGGGAGATCGCGTTGACCGCCTCGTCGATCCCAGGGCCCCAGGTGTTCGGGTCGGTCACGGGGTGGACGGAGCTCACCGACCCATCCTTCCACGCCCGAGGGCGGGCTCCGGAGCGTCCGCGACGGCCGGGCCCGCGACGGTGCCCGACCGGCGCGCGACGACCATCCGGTCCCGGCCCGTGAGGTCGGCGACCGTGCGCACGTCGACGAACGCTCCCGTGGCCGCGACCATGGCACGCGCGGCCCCGGCCTGGACCTCGGCGTGCTCCATGACGTACAGGCCGCCGGGGCGCAGGAGGCGCACCGCCGCCGCGGTGATCCCCCGCGGCACCTCGAGGCCGTCCGGGCCGAGCCCGTAGAGCGCGACGCCGGGGTCGTGGTCGGCGACCTCGGGGTCGCGCGGCACCGCGCCCGGGGGCACGTAGGGCGGGTTGGACACGACGACGTCGACGGTGCCGTCGAGCCCGCCGGCGGCCGTGCCCCCGGCGAGCGCGGTGCGGGCGTCGCCCCGCACGAGGTGCACGACGGCGTCGCTCGCCGCGCGCACGGCGGCCACGTTCCGCGCGGCCCAGGCATGCGCGGCGGCGTCGAGCTCGACCGCGTGGACGTCGGTCCGGCCGACCTCGGTCGCGACGGCGAGCGCGATCGCCCCCGACCCCGTGCACAGGTCGACGACCGTCGCGCGACCCGACCGACCGACGACGGCGCGCGCCTCGTCGACCGCGACCTGCGCGACCTGCTCGGTCTCGGGCCGCGGGACGAAGACTCCCCGGCCGACGGCCAGCTCGAGGTGGCGGAACGGGGCGGTGCCCACGAGGTGCTGGAGCGGGACCCGCTGCGCACGCCGGGCGACGAGGTCCGCGAGGGCGCGCGCGGCGGCGTCGGGCACGGGCGTGCCGAGGATCGCGCGGCGCGCCGACTCGGCACGGGGCACCGCCAGCGCGTGCGCGAGCAGTAGCTCGGCGTCCGCGCGCGCCGAGGGCACGCCCGCCCCGTCGAGCACGGCCGTCGCCCAGCGCAGCCACGAGGACGGGCGGGCGTCCGACGGCGGCGTCGGACCGGCCTGCTCAGGCATCGCCCGCGCTCGCGAGGCGCGCGGCCTCGTCGGCGTCGACCGCGGAGCGCACGACGGGGTCGAGGTCGCCGTCGAGCACCTGGTCGAGGTTGTACGCCTTGTACCCCGTGCGGTGGTCCGCGATGCGGTTCTCGGGGAAGTTGTAGGTGCGGATGCGCTCGGAGCGGTCGACGGTGCGCACCTGGGAGCGGCGCAGGTCCGCCGCCTCCGCGGCGGCCGCCTCCTGCTGCGCCGCCAGGAGGCGCGCGCGCAGGACGCGCATCGCCTGCTCGCGGTTCTGCAGCTGCGACTTCTCGTTCTGCATGGACACGACGATGC
>CAZFUQ010000218.1:5564-6902 GCA_964521905.1 uncultured Cellulosimicrobium sp. | reverse complement strand
TCCGCGACGCGGTCCTGCGCGCGGAAGACCTCGGCGTGGACGTGATCTTCAACTGAGACCGCGTGTCGCGCGCGTTGGTGCAGGTCAGTGCTGTTTCCGTGCCTTCCGGAGCCCGGCGTGCGTCCGTGGTGCGTCGAGCCGCTTCCACGCGTCGGTCACGGCGCGCCCCTTCGTCGGCGCGAGGTGCGCGTACCGCTCCGTCGTCTTGATGCTCGCGTGCCCGAGCAGGTCCCGGACGTCGTACAGCGGCGTGCCGGCCTGCACGAGCCACGACGCCGCGGTGTGCCGCAGCTTGTGCGGGTGCGTCGCGACGTCGAGACCGGCGTCGTCGAGAACGCGCCCGAGCATGGCCCGCCAGTTCGCCGCGTTGAGGTCCTGCCCGCGCGGCGTGACGAAGATCCGCGCCCCGGGGTCTCGGCCGACGAGGAGCGCGGACATGCGCCGCAGCAGCCACGCCGGCGCGGGTACCTCGCGGATCGAGCTGTGAGTCTTCGGGTACGGCTTGTCACGCCCGTGCTGAGTCAGGGTGTGGTCGACCGTGATCGCGCGCCGGAGCCAGTCGACGTCCGACCCGAGCAGCGCGACGGCCTCGCCCCACCGCGGCCCGACCCACGTCATGAGCTCGACGAGCACCGCGTCGGACTCTCGGCCCGCGGCGCGCAGCGCGTCGGTGATCTGCTCGACCTCCCGCTGCGTGTGCCACTCCGGCGCTCGCGGCGGGGTCGGCGGAGGCTTCACGCCGCGCGCGACGTTCGCGTCGACAAGGCCCTCGACGACAGCAGCCTGGATCACGGCCTTGAGGTGGGCGAGCGCCTTGCGGGTCGCCGCGGGGCCGACCTCGGCCTCAACCCGGCCGGTGACCCACTCCTGCACCTCGAGCCGTGTCACGGCCCGTAGCGGGCGCTCAGCGAACGTCTCGCGCAGGTGCAGGCGCCAGGTGTGCTCGTTGCTCCGCTTGGTCTCGGCCTCGATCTGGCGGCTCTTCTCCCACCGGTCGCGCCACTCCCCGACGGTCGTAGTCGGCACGCGCGGGTCGCGCCACACGCCGCGACGGGCGTCCGTCTCGGTGGTCGTGGCCCACTCGCGCACGACGTTCTTGAGCGGGTCCGTCATGGTGACGCGCCGGCCGTCGGGCAGGCGGACGGTGGCCTGCCATTTCCCCGACGGCAGCTTGCGGTACGCGGGCAACGGCGCTCCTCGGTCCGGTCGTGTCGCTACTTCGTGGGGTCGACGATGAACGTCGTCGTCGAGACTTCGCCCTCAGGAACGAGATCCGACTGCCAGTCGAGCACCTGGACGCTGTAGAAGCCGCCTCCGGCGGGCACGCCGGTGATGGAG
>CAZFUQ010000218.1:0-5554 GCA_964521905.1 uncultured Cellulosimicrobium sp. | reverse complement strand
CCCCGACGGCAGCTTGCGGTAGGCGGGCACGTCAGGCGCCCCACTCCGGGCCGGGCGGCTGGTCGTCCGTCTCCTCGTCCGAGTGCTCGAGCGAGCAGATGACGGTGGACGGTCTGATCTCCTCGCGGCGGTCGAGCTCGTCGCTTACGGCGTCGAAGGCGAGCACGACGCCGCGCGGGCAGCCCGCCTGCTGCACCTGCGCGTAGAGCGTTCCGTACTGCTGGTGGATCTCTTCGTCGGTGAGCGGGGCAAGGTCTGTCATGCGATCCCTCGGTTCTGGTTGCGGAGCCACGGTGCGCGACCCCAAGGGGTCGCGTAGGCCACGGGGGGAACGCGGCGCAGGACGCGCTGGAAGACGAGGACGACGTCCTGGTGGACGCCGAGCTCGTCCGCGAGGGCGCCGGGGTGCGGTCCGCACAGCGTCTCGGCGCGGGCGTACTGCTCGGGGTCGATGAGGAGGCTCGCGGCGTGCTCGTCGGCGAGGCGTTCCTGCTCGGGGTCGCCGTGCGAGTCGTCACCGTCGTAGACGTGCTCGTGCCAGGCGTGCCCGAGCTCGTGCGCGAGCGTGTACGGGCGCTGTAGCTCGTCGAGCCACGCGTTGAGCACGATCGTCCGGACGTTGTGGGCGTAGTACCCACCGGTCCACTCGTCCAGGTCACGGCTGAACTCGACGTTCAACCCGCGCTCCCGCGCGATCCTCATCAGCACACGCATCTACTCCCCCCTCTGCTCCTGCTCGTCGAAGATCGAACGCTTCGTGCGGTGCGCGGCCGCACCGAGCGGAACCCCGAACGGTCGCGACTCGCTGCCGGGGAACTCGACGACGTCGCCGGTGCGCTGCGGTTCCTCCTCGCGCGTCATGCGGTCCTCGGCGCGGTCAACGATGTCGCGCACGGGCACCCCGAGGGCAATCGACGCGCCGTACAGCGCGGCGAGCGGGAGCGGCCGCTTGCCGGTCAGGTATCGGTGGAGCGTTACACGGTCCATGTGCATGCTCGCTGCCAGCGCGGTCGTCGTAATCCCTCGCATCGCCGCTTCGCCGCGGATCTGCTCTCCCACGTACTGGGAGAAGATCTCGCCGAGCTCTCGTGCGTCAGTAGCCATGCGGCGAACGCTAGCACCACTACGGCATCGATGTGTTGCCAAACTGCCACATCCACCGCCTTGCGATGTAGCCATTCGGCTACTACTGTGGCCGCATGGCTACAGCACCGATCGCCGAGCGCACTGCGCAGGCCGTCTCTCAGGCAGTCGTCGCCGCCGGTGCGACGATCTCGGGTCTCGCTGACGAGATCGGCGTCCCGTACTCGACGCTCCGGCGCAAGCTCCGCGGGCAGTCGCCCCTGGACATCGCCGACATCTTCGCGATCGCCCAGGCGATCGGCGTCCGCCCGTCCACGCTCCTCCCGGCCGAGTTCGCCCCTGCGGCGGTGTCAGCGTGACCGCCGCGACGAAGCCGGAGTGCTCGTGCCCGACGCTCGCGCGGTTCGCGACGGTCGCCGCGGTCGCGGAGTCGCTCGGTGTCTCCCGCGACCACGTGTACGGCCTGCTCAAGGACGGCGCGCTCCCCTACATCGACGTGTCGCGCCGCGGGGAGACGACCAAGCGCCCGAAGATCCGCATCCCCGTCGCGAAGGTCAACGAGTACCTCGAGCGGAACACCCGGACCGCACCCCGGGCGGTGGCATCGTGACCGCCCCGCTGGTCGAGTCCGTGCCCGCGGTGCTGCGTGTCGGCCTCCCGGGCGACGTCGCCCCGGCCCCGGCTCGGCGCCGTGTCCCGGTGGACCGCCCGTCTCGGTTCCTCACGGACGCGGAGGTCGCGCAGATGACCCCGGCTGACCGTGCGCGTCTGGTCGAGCAGGCCGAGACCCTCGCGGCGCTCGCTGACGCGCTCCGCTCGCTCTGACTCCTGCTCTACCCCTGCCCGTGGTCGCCCGGCCGCGTGGTCTCGTGCACCACCAGGAAGGACCAGAAATCATGACGACCCCTCACCTGTCTGTCGTCCCGACGACGTCCGCCGTGCGTCTGCCCGGTCTGGACCAGGTCCCGCCCGGTCTCGCGTACCAGGTGCAGGCCGCGCACGACGTCGCGGTGGCCGCGCTGGAGACGCTCCTCGCGGAGTCCCGCCAGGACGCTGACAAGAACGCGGAGATCGCGGACCGGTTGCTGCGGCAGGCCGACGTCCACCTGGCCGAGCTGCGCGCGACGCGCCCGGTCGTGGACGCGGCGCGCGTGCTCGTCGCGGCGTGGGAGCAGTCCGGCGTCGCGGCGCAGCTGCTCGCCGCGTCCCACGGCCGGGCGGCCGCGTTCTCGAACGTCGGCGCGGACCTGGTGCGCGCCGTGTCCGCCGCGTCGGCGCCGGCGGCGCGTGAGGAGGCCGGCCTGTGAGCTCGGCGACGGTCACCCCGGCGCAGGCGCGCGCGCTCAAGCACGAGGGCCAGGAGGTCGCGGCCCGCCGCGCGACCAGCGACGACCGTGCCGCGGTGCGCGACGCGGTGTCCCGGGTCCCGGTCGGGTCGTGGTTCTGCGTGAACGACCTGCGCGCGGACCTCGACGCCGCGGGGGTGCCGTCCTCGGCCCGCGCGTCGCTCCTCGCGGGCGTGGCCCGTGAGGGCCTCGCGGAGCGGGTCGACGTCCGCGGGCCCGGGGGCACGCCGGGCTGGGTCGTCCTGGGGTCGTCGGGCCGCTCCGCGAAGGGCGCCGGCGTCACGGCCTACGAGCGCGTCGACCCGGGCGCTCCGACGTGACGCGCCGCGGCCGCGGGCCGTGCCCGGGCTGCGGCGCCCCGCTCGTCTGGGTGCTGTACGTCCCGGCCCCGGACAAGCTCCGCCAGGGCCAGCAGCGCAAGCGCGTCCCGCTCGACGCGGTCCCGGTCGCGGACGACGACGAGTACGCCCAGCACGCGGCCTCCCCGGGCATGACGACGTGCCACCGCATCACCGACGACGAGCCCTTGATCGCGGGCTTCGAGACCCGCCACACGATCCACCACGCCACACACCCCGAGTGCTCCGACCTCCTGCGGGGCACACCAGGAAGGACGACCCGATGAGTCCCATCATCGACCTCGGCCAGGCCCGCGCCGCCCGCGAGCAGGCACCCGCGCCCGCCCCGGCGGCCTCGCCGGACCTGCTCGACCTGCCCGTGACGCAGATCGTGCAGCACCCCCTCAACCCCGCGGCGCGGTCCGCCGTCGACGAGGACCTCGCCGCGGACATCCGCGCCGCCGGCGAGATCTACGAGCGCCTCGTCGTGCGGCCCGCGCCGGGGCAGGACGCGAAGTACGAGCTCCTGTCCGGGCACCGCCGGTTCGCCGCGGCGCAGCACCTCGGCATGCTGCTCGTCCCGGTCCGCGTCGTCGCGATGGACGACGTCGCGGCCGCGACGTTCCTCCTGCGCGCGAACCAGAGCAGGAAGGATCTGACGCTCGTCGAAGAGGCGGTCATGGTGCAGGGCCTCCTCGACCTGCCCGACGCCCCGACCCAGCACGCCCTCGCCGAGTCCCTCGGCCGCTCCGACACCTGGGTGTCGCGCCGCGCGAAGGCCGCCCGCACGCCCGAACCCGTCCTCGCGACCCTCGCAGCGTCGGGCGCCCCGCAGACGTTCGACGAGCTCGACGCGCTCGAGGAGTTCGCGGACGACCCGACGGTGCAGGAGGAGATCGCTGCCGCGCACGGCACGGCCGACTGGAACCTCCGCCTCCGCCAGGCGCGGTCCCGGCGCGAGGCGATGGTGTTCCTGCAGGACGCGCGCGAGGGCCTGGCCGCCCGCGGCGTCGCGATCGGCGACGTCGACGCGGAGATGCCCGAGGGCATGCGCACCGATCGGTTCCTGTGGAGGTCGTCCGTCCACGGCGACCGGACGGTCGACGCGATCCTCGACGGCCTCGTCGAGGCCGGCATGGGCGAGGGCTGGTTGGCACATCCCCAGGACCTCAGATCCCCGAACCCGGGCTTCCGGATCGCCCGCCCGCTCACGCAGAAGGAGCGGGACGAGACGGCGCGCTTCAACGCCAGGATGGACGAGCGCGAAGCCCAGCTCAAGGCAGACGAGGAGGCGCGCGACGCCGAGCGTGCCGCGCGCGCCCGCGCCGAGGCGGCGCACCGCGAGTTCGCCGAGACGACCGCCGGCCTCCGCGACGACTTCCTCCACCGCGTCGTCGACGGCAAGACGCTGGACCGCAACCGCGACGCGGTCACCGCGCTCGTGCGCTTCGCCGCCGACGTCGCGACCGGATCGCTCTCCAACGACCTGGCGATCGGTGGCTACACGGCGGAGGTCCACGAGTACCTCGCGACGTGGCTCGGTCTCGACATCGAGTCCGACGACGTCGAGAACGAGCTCGCCGCCCGCCTCGACAAGCTGTCGCCGACGAACGCTCTCCTCGCCGGCATGGCCTCCCAGGTCGAGCCCTTCATCACGTCGTCGTCCTGGGCGTACAACACCGACGACGACTCCCACGTCGCCGCCTGGTACCGCCTCCTCACCGTGCTCGGCTACGAGCCGTCCACGGTCGAGACCGACGCGCTCGCAGGTCGCCTCCCCGAGGCGGGGGCCGCCTGATGCCCGCGCGGATCGTGACGGACGCGATGGACGCCCGGATCCGGGTCCTCGCCGCGCAGGGCATGTCGGACTCGGAGATCGGGCACCGCCTCGGCATCAAGGGCAGCACCGTGAACATGTGGCGCTCGCGGCACGGCATCGCGTCGTCGTGGAAGCCGGCGCCGCGCAAGCACTCGCCGTGGACGACCCCGAAGTGCACGTGCGCGGGTTGCCTCGCTGCCCGCGCCGCGAAGGTCGGCGAGCTCCGCCGGGCGGCCAACGCACGCACCGGCGGCCCGGCCGCGCGCAACGCACGCGAGCCCTGGCGCCCGCACGAGGACGCGATCGCGCTCGACCGCACCCGCCCGATCGAGGAGACCGCCCGCGAGCTCGGCCGCTCCTACCTCGCCGTCGTCAACCGGCGGCGCCTCCTCGCGAGGAGGGCCGCCTGATGCGCGCCGTCGGGAACGTCGTGGCCGGCGGCGTCGTCGGTCACGCGGACGGCGCTCGGGGCCTGCCGATGGAGGAGCGCGAGGACCGCGACGTCGTGCGCGCCCGCCGGGAAGCGAAGCGCGGGCAGCTGCTCGCGCGGTCGCCGTTCGCCGGCCTCGCGACGTCGGAGAAGGCCGCGATCGCCTCCCAGGCTGAGGCGGTCGCCCCGGCCGCGTCGGCGCTCGCCGAGGCGAAGTACACGACGCCCGAGCTCGAGCCCGAGCCGGACGTCGAGCCCGAGCCCACCACCGAGCCCGAGCCTGTCGTCGAGCCCGAGCCCACCACCGAGCCGGAGCCCGACCGTCGCGACGACGAGCACCAGGTGCTCGCCGTCGTCGCGGCCCCGCAGCCGAAGCCGACTCCCCGCCCGGCCCCGAAGCCTGTCGAGCGCACCGCCCGCGCGCACCCGCCGCTCGACAAGGCGGGGATCGTGCGCGAGTACGTCGAGGACCGCAAGACGGTCGACGAGATCGCCGCGGCGCGCGGGCACGCGGCCTCGACGGTCCGCCGCCTGCTCA
>CAZFUQ010000217.1:279-6975 GCA_964521905.1 uncultured Cellulosimicrobium sp. | reverse complement strand
GCCGACGAGCGCATCCTCGAGCTCGTCGGCGATGAACCCGGTCTTGACGACCTCGGCCATGCCGGCGACGAAGTCCCAGCGCCCGAGCGAGGCGAGCGCCGCGAGGTCGCACAGCACGCCCGCCGGCGGGTGGAACGACCCGACGAGGTTCTTGCCCTCGGCGGTGTTGATGCCCGTCTTGCCGCCGACGGCGGCGTCGACCATCGCGAGCAGCGTCGTCGGGACGTGCACGACGCGGATGCCGCGCAGCCACGTCGCGGCGACGAAGCCGCCGAGGTCGGTCGTGGCTCCCCCGCCGACGGTGACGATCGCGTCCGAGCGCGTGAAGTCCGCCTGGCCGAGCACGCCCCACAGGAAGGCCGCGACCTGCGCGGTCTTGGCCTCCTCCGCGTCCGGGACCTCCGCGACGTACGCCTCGTAGCCCGACGCCTTGAGGTCCTCGTGCACGACCTCGGCCGTCGCGGCGAGCGCGGCCGGGTGCACGACGAGCACCCGGCGCACGCGCTCGCCCAGCAGGGCGGGCAGCTCGCCGAGCAGGTGCCTGCCGACGACGACGTCGTACGGCTCGTCCCCCGCGACGCGCACCCGCGTGGGGACGGCCGCGTCGGTCGCGGGTACGGGGTTCGTGGGCCGGTCGCTCACGCGTCCTCCTGGTCGGTGGTGGCGGGAGCGGGCCGTGCCGCGGCGCCGCTCCCCTCGAGGTGGTCACCGATCTCGCGCGCGACCTGGGCGGGCGTGCGCGCGTCGGTGACGACGTGCAGGGTCGCGACCCGCTCGTAGACGGGGCGCCGCACCTCCATGAGCGCGGCCCAGCGGGCGCGCGGGTTGCCGAGCAGCAGCGGGCGCGACTGGTTGAACCCGACGCGCGGGGCGGCGTGCGCGAGGCTCACGTCGAGGAAGACGACGGTCCCCCCGGCCGCGACGTACGCGGCGAGCGCGGACTGGGTGTGCTCGTCGAGGACGGCGCCCCCGCCGAGCGCGAGGACGCCGTCGTGCGTGGCGAGCGCCGTCGTGACGGCCTCGCGCTCGAGCGCGCGGAAGTGCGGCTCGCCGTGGTCGACGAAGATGTCGGCGACGTCCTTGCCGGCGACGGTCTCGACGTCGGCGTCCGTGTCGCGCTGGGCGATCCCGAGCAGCTCGGCGAGGTGGCGCGAGACGGTGGACTTGCCGCTGCCGGGCGGGCCGACGAGCACGACGACCGGGCGCGTGCCGGGGGCGACGGGAGTCATCAGCGCTGCAGCTCCGGGACGGCGGCGAGGTAGGCCTCGGCGTTGCGGCGGACCTCTGCGACGGAGTCGCCGCCGAACTTCTCGAGCGCCTGCTCGGCGAGCACGAGCGCGACCATCGCCTCGGCGACGACCGCCGCCGGCGGGACGGCGCACACGTCGGAGCGCTGGTGCTGGGCCTTGGAGACCTCGCCCGTCACGACGTCGACCGTCGCGAGCGCGCGCGGCACCGTGGAGATGGGCTTCATCGCGGCGCGCACGCGCACGACCTCGCCGTTGGACATGCCGCCCTCGACGCCGCCTGCGCGGTTGCTCAGGCGGTGGATGTGGCCGTCCGCCCCGCGCTCGATCTCGTCGTGCGCGGCGGACCCGCGGCGGCGCGCGGTGCGGAAGCCGTCGCCCACCTCGACGCCCTTGATGGCCTGGATACCCATGAGCACCGCGGCGAGCCGCGCGTCGAGGCGCCGGTCGCTCTGCGCGTAGGTGCCCAGGCCCGAGGGGACGCCGTACGCGAGGACCTCGACCACGCCGCCGAGCGTGTCCCCCGCCTTCTGGCAGTCGTCGATCTCCGCGACCATCGTCGCGGACGTCGCGGCGTCGAAGCAGCGCACCGGGTCGGCGTCGAGCGCGGCGACGTCGTCGGGCCCGGGCGCGGGCGCGTCCTGCGGCACCTCGACCGGGCCGATCGCCACGACGTGCGACACGAGGCGGACCCCGAGCGCCTGCTCGAGGAACGCCGCGGCGGCGGTGCCGAGCGCGACGCGCGTCGCGGTCTCGCGCGCGGACGCCCGCTCGAGCACGGGACGGGCGTCCTCGAAGCCGTACTTGCGCATGCCGACGAGGTCCGCGTGGCCCGGGCGGGGCCGCGTGAGGGGGCGGTTGCGCGCGATCTCGCGCTGGTCGCCCGTCCCGGCGTCGACCAGCAGCGCCTCGGGCGGGACCGGGTCCGACGACATGACGTCGACCCACTTCGGCCACTCGGAGTTGGCGATCTCGATCGCGAGGGGTCCGCCCTGCGTGCGCCCGTGGCGCAGCCCGCCGAGGACGCGCAGCGCGTCCTGCTCGAACTTCTGGCGCGACCCGCGCCCGTAGCCGAGGCGGCGGCGCGCGAGCGCCGCCTGCACGTCGGCCGTCGTGAGCTCCACTCCCGCAGGCAGCCCGTCGAGGATCCCGACCAGCGCCTCACCGTGCGACTCACCCGATGTCAACCAACGCAGCATGGTCGCCATCCTCCCACGCACGCCGCGCACGTCCGACGCGCGCCCGCAGTGCGGACCGGTCGCGCCGGGCGTCCTGTGGACGACCACGGCGCGCACCGTCCGCGGCGCGCTACCGTGCCGCCCATGGTCCGGCAGGGGGACGTCCAGGGGCGGGTCGCGACGCCGCGGGGTACGCGGGAGCCGCGCCTGCACGCCCGCCTGGCGCGGGAGACGCGGGTCGGCGGACGGACCGGCGTGGCGCTGGCCGCGATCGCCGCCGCGGCGACGGCGTGGTGGTCGGGGCCGACGTGGGCGACGCCGGCGCTCGTCCTGGTCGCGGCGGCAGGCGCCCTCCTGGCGGTGGTCGACGCGCGCACGCACCGCCTGCCCGACGCGATCGTCCTGCCCGCGTGGGTCGTGGCGCTCGTCCTGCTCGCCGTCGCCGCGCTCGGCGACGGCGACGGGCCCGGGCTCGTGCGGGCGCTCGCCGGCAGCGCGCTGGGCTTCATCGCCTACGCCGCGCTGCGGATCGCGTACCCGCCCGGGATCGGGTTCGGCGACGTGAAGCTCGCCGGGCTGCTCGCGGCCCCGCTCGCGTGGCTCGGCCGGGGCGAGCTCGTCGCCGGGCTCGTCCTGCCGTTCCTGCTCGGGGGCGTCTGGGCGCTCGCCCTGGTCGTCCTGCGACGCGCCCGCCGCGACACCGCCGTGCCCTTCGGGCCCTTCATGGTCCTCGGCGCCGGGGTCGCGGCCGTGCTCGGCGACGCGGCGTCGCACGCGTACGTCATCGCCTGAGCCGACCCCGCCGAGGGATCAGGCCGGGACGTCGAGCACGGCCCCGAGCGCCCGGTCCATCGCCGCCAGCGGCGCCGTGCGGCCGGTCATGAGGCGGACCTGCTCGACCGCCTGGTGCAGGAGCATGCGCTCGCCGCCGACGACGGTCCCGCCCGCGCCCGCCCACGCCACCGACAGGGCGGTGGGTCGCGGGTCGTAGACGACGTCGAGGAGGACCCCACCGACGCCGGACGCGGACGCCGCGAGGGCGTCCGCCGCCGGGTCGGCCGCGCGGGACGGCAGGGTCGAGACGACGACGTCCGCGGCCGCGAGCCGCCCCACGAGGGCGGGCCCGCTCGCGTCGAGGACCTCGAACCGGGGCTCGACACCCATGCGGTGCGCGGCGCGCTGCAGGTCTCCCGTGCGGCCGAGCGAGCGCACGAGCACCGTGGGCGTCGCACAGCCCAGCTGGGCGAGGGCGGCGAGCGTGGACGCCGCGGTCGCGCCCGCGCCCAGCACGACCGCGGTCGTCACCGGGTGGTCGCCGAGCCCCTCGCGCAGGGCGGCGACGAGGCCGTGCACGTCGGTGTTGGTGCCGACGAACGTCGGCCGCCTCCCGCCCGTCGGCTGCACGATGAGCGTGTTCACCGCGCCGACGACGTTCGCGAGCGGGTCGACGTGGTCCAGGAGCGGGATGACGGCCTGCTTGAGCGGCATGGTCAGGCTCAGCCCGGCCCAGGACGCGTCGAGGGACGCCACGAGACCGGGGAGCCGCTCCTCGGTCGTGTCGATCGCCTCGTACGTCCAGCCGTCGAGCCCGAGCGCGTCGTACGCGGCACGGTGCAGGACCGGTGAGAGCGAGTGGGCGACCGGGTGCCCGAGCACCGCGGCGCGCCGCGCCGTCGTGCCGGTCACCTGTCGTTCGCCGCCACCCACTGCCGGTACTCCGCCTTGAACTGCTCGAACTCCGTGTACTTGTCGGTGAACTTCGTCTCGCCCGTCTCGAGGTTGACGGTCACGTACCAGAGCCACGGTCCCTCGGGGGCGTTGAGGACCGCCTCCACGCTCTCGCGGCTGGGGCTCCCGATCGGGGTCGGGGGCAGACCCTTGTGCACGCGGGACGCGTAGGGCAGGTCGGGGTTCTGGAACTCCTCGGTGGTGATCTCGTCGGCCTTCTTGCCGAGCCCGTAGACGTCGATGGCGTCCATGCCGAGCGGCATGCCGTCCGCGATGCGGTTGTAGATCACGCGGGCGACCATCCCGCGCTGCTCAGCGGACTTGCCCTCCCACTCCACGATCGAGGCCATCGTCAGGACCTCCTGGAAGCGCTCCGGCGCGACGCCGAGGTCGGCGAGCTCCGTCGTCGTCTGGCTCACCATCCGCTGGACGATCCCGAGCGCCGTCACGTCGCCCGGCTCGAGCACGTACGTCGTCGGGTAGAGCCAGCCCTCGTAGTTGCCGTTCGCCTCGGCCGGGAGCCCGGTCGAGGCGGTGTCCGCCATCGCGGCCTCGAAGTCCGCGACGGGGATCCCGGTGACCGACGAGGACCTCTCGAGGATCTGCGCGACGGTGCTGCCCTCGGGGATCGTGATCCTGGTCTCGACGCGCGAGTCGTTCGCCACGAGCCGCGCGACGGCGTCCTTCGCCGACATCTCGAGCAGGAGCGTGTGCGTCCCGGGCTGGATCTTGCCGGCGCTGGGGTTCTCCTCGAAGGCCTTGATGAAGGCCGCGGAGCTCGCGACGACGCCCGCCTCGGTGAGCACGGCGCCCATGTCACGCCCGGTCGAGCCCGGCTCGATCGTCACGTCCACGGGGTCCGTGCCCGGTCCCTCGTAGTCCTTCGCGGCGAGCGGGTTCGAGAACCCGAGGATGTCGGGCGCGTTCTTGTAGATCGCGTACCCGGCGCCGCCCACCACGAGCAGCGAGACGAGCAGGACGACCAGGGCGCGCCGGCGCCGGCGCTGGCGCCGCTTCTTCGCCGCCCGGCGGGCGCGCTGGTCGGCGCGCGTGGCACGCGTCGGCGTGGCCGCGCTCTGCACGGTCGGCCGTTCGAACAGGTCCGTCACGGTCAGTGGTCTCCTGTCGGGTCTACAGGTTCTCCGGCACGCGCCCCCGCGCTCCGCTCGACGTCGAGAGCAGATTGCAGAATGATAACGGCCGCGGCCTGGTCCACGACGCTCCGGTGCTTGCGCCCGGCGCGTCCCGACGCGTGCAGCGCCTGGTGGGCGCTCACGGTCGACATCCGCTCGTCGACGAGGTGCACCGGCACCGGCGCGACAGCGCGTGCCACCTCCCCGGCGTACGACCGGGCCCCGTGGGCGGCCGCCCCCTCTCCTCCGGAGAGGTGGCGCGGGAGGCCGACGTAGACGACGCCCGCGCCGCGCTCGTCGACCTCCACGGCGATCCTGGCGACGTCCGTGGGCACCCCGGAACCGGCCTTCGTGTCCCGCGCGAGGGTCTCCACGGGCGTCGCGACGAGCCCGTCGGGGTCGCTGGCCGCGAGTCCCACGCGGACGCTGCCGACGTCGACGCCGAGGCGTGCCCCCCGCGGGAGGGGAGCACGCTCGGCACCGGTCGCCGGCAGGGGCGAGGCCGTCACGCGGCCGTCGCTGCGCCGTCGCGCACGCCCTGGAGCGCGCCGGGCAGGGCCGTGACGTCCGTCCCGCCGCCCTGGGCCATGTCGTCCTTGCCGCCACCACCACCGCCGAGGGTCTGCGCCGCGGTCCTGGCGAGCACCCCGGCGCGCACCCCCGCGGCGCGCGCGGAGGCGTTGGTCACGACGACCACCTGCGGGCGGCCCTTCGCCACGCCGCCCACGGCGACGACCGTCGGCTCGGCCTCGCCGAGGCGGCCGCGCACGTCGAGCGCGAGGGCGCGCAGGTCGTCCGCGGACGCGACCTCACCGGCGTCGTGCACGACGACGCGGGTGCCACCCACGATCTCCGCACCGGCCGCGAGGGTGCCCGCCGCCGCGAGGAGCTGCGCCTGGCGCAGCTGCGCCAGCTCCTTCTCCGCGTCACGCAGGCGCGAGACGAGCGAGCCGACGCGGTCGGGGAGCTCCTCGGTGCGGACGTTGAGCAGACCGGTCAGCTGGCCGACGAGCGCGTGCTCCTTGGCCTGGAACCCGTACGCGCCGTCACCGACGAGCGCGTCCACGCGACGCACGCCCGAGCCGATGGACGACTCGCCGAGCAGCGTGACGAGGCCGAGCTGACCGGTCCGGCGCACGTGCGTGCCCGCGCACAGCTCGCGCGACCAGTCGCCGCCGATCGACACGACGCGCACGACGTCGCCGTACTTCTCGCCGAACAGCGCCATCGCGCCCAGAGCGCGCGCCTCCGTGATCGGCATGAGCTGGTCGGTGACCTCGAGGTTCTCCTGGAGCTGGGTGTTGACCCGCTCCTCGATCTCCGACAGCGCGCCCGACGGCACGGCGGACGAGCGACGGAAGTCGAAGCGGATGCGGCTCGGCGCGTTCTCGGAACCGGCCTGCGTCGCGT
>CAZFUQ010000217.1:0-269 GCA_964521905.1 uncultured Cellulosimicrobium sp. | reverse complement strand
CCTTGCCGAGCGACTCCTGGAGCGCCTTGTGGATCATGTGCGTCGCCGAGTGGGCGCGGCTGATCGCCTTGCGACGGTCACGGTCGATCGTCGCGGTGCCCGGGTCGCCCAGCGCCGCGGTCCCCTCGACGAGGCGACCGCGGTGCACGGACAGGCCCTTGATCGGGCGCTGCACGTCGTCGACCTCGATGGTCGCGCCGCCGTCGAGCACGATCGTGCCGTGGTCGGCGAGCTGGCCACCGGCCTCGGCGTAGAACGGCGTGCGGTCG
>CAZFUQ010000216.1:0-7010 GCA_964521905.1 uncultured Cellulosimicrobium sp. | reverse complement strand
CCGTCGCGGAGGCGAGGTAGAGGTCGTCCCCGTCCGGGTCCTTGAAGTACGGCAGCACCTTGATCGTCGCGGTACCACCCTGCTCGACCCGGACCACGGGGTCGCCGGTCTGCTCCGGCGCCGCGTTCTCGCCCCACGGCGAGACCTTGAGCGAGACCGAGGCCTCGGCCGTCCCGCCCCGCCCGTCCGCGACCGAGTACCGGAACGCACCGGTGCCCGTCGCGTCCTCGGGCACGACGGCCTGCACGGCCGCGCCGCCCATGATCTGCTGCACCGCGATCCCGTTCGGGCCCTCACCCGCCACGGACGCGGTCATGACGTCGCCGTCGGGGTCCACGTCGTTGCCCAGGACCGGCAGGATCGTCGTGCGTCCGGGCCGCACCCCGAAGGAGTCGTCCGCGGGCTGCGGCGGACGGTTCGGCTGCGAACGGTCCGCGATGAACTGGTCGACCTGCTCCGGGTTCGTCAGCTCCGCGTCCGACTCCTCGCCCTCGGCCTCCTCCGGGATCACCAGCTCCCAGTCGTCGACCTTCTGGTACTCGTCGGCCGCCATCCACAGCGTCCCGGCAGACAGGTCGTTGAGCACGACCACCTGACGGTTGACCCGGTACTCCAGCGGTGACTGCGGGTCGATGCCCTCCAGCCGGGTGTCCAGGTCCCGGTCGGTGCCCTCGCAGTCGCGGACCACCTGACCCGTCGAGGCCCACGCCCCGTAGGTGCACGAGCCGAGCTGCACCGGCGCTGCCGGGCGCCCCTGCGCCGTCCGGCGCACCGCGTCCCCGCCCGTGAGCGGCTGCGTGACGAGACCCGACGTCGTCGCCACGACCACGTCTCGCGAGGACTGCGACGGCTGCTGGAGCCGAGCCTCGGCGGCGTCGTCGAGCGCGACCGTCTTCCCGCCCGGGAGGACGAGCCGGGAGGCGGACCGGTCGAGGACCACCGGGTCCTCGCCGACCGCGGTCACCTCGACCTCCGCACCCTTCCCCACCGGGAGGGACGACGACGCGGGGTCCCCGTCCACCGCGCCACGCGCCGTGGTCCGCACCGTCCAGAGCGTGCCGGTCGACGGGATCGCGGCGAACACCGTCCCGTCCTGGGACACGGTGAGCACGCCGTCGCCCTCGACCTCCGCCGTCGGCTCCAGCTTCTCCGCGTCGAACGACGTCGCGCCGTCGAACGGCAGGACCCACAGCAGACCCTCCTCGCCGTCGAGGACCGCCGTCGTCGCACCCCCCGACGCCACCTGCGCACCCGCGGGCAGGCGCACCTGCCCCGAGAGCTTGAGGTGGGCGATGTCGACCGGGGAGGCGGAGCCCGTGCCCTGGTCGTCCAGGAGGACCCGGCCCTCGTCCTGCTGCACGTCGAACGACGCGCTGCCCGCGTTGAGCGACCCGTCCAGGGCCTGCGACTCGTAGTTGAACCGGCCCAGGAGGCCCGTGGAGGTCTTCGTGACCCACACGCCCGAGTCGTTGAGGTCGACGTCCGCCGTCGCCTCGCCCTCGTAGAAGAACGCGAGACCGACCACGGCCGTCGAGAACGCCGACACCGTGCTCACCGACGCGACGGTACGACGGTGTTCGCGCAGACGCGCAAGGAAGCCCACAGATCCTCCGAGAAGCCGGATGAGGTGGCGACCGGTCCCCGTTCGTCAGCCCCGTGATCTCGCTCGTACCGGTGGCCCCGCCGATCGCGCACCTGAGGATAGCCGGAGATCGGGTGAAATCCGGCACGGTTTCATGGGGAGAACTCCCCTTGCGCACCGCGCCGTCACGTGGTGCGGGCCGGTCCGCGCACCTGCCGCGGCGACGTCCGGGCAGGTCAACCCGGTGACCGGGGCAACGGCCATGGCGGCCTCCGCCCCGCTCCGCGGGAGGCGGACCGGGCCGGCAAGTTCACCCGTCGCGGCGTCAGGCCGCGCGATCGGCCAGGGCCTCCGCGAAGGATCGCAGCGCGTCGCCCACGGGCCCGTCCGGGAGCGCGTCGAGCTCCTCGACGGCCGAGCGGGCCCAGCGCACGGCCAGCGCACGGGTCTCGGCCAGCACCTCGTGGCGCCGCAGGGCGGCGACCGCCGCGGCGAGCGCCGCGTCGTCGGACAGGTCGGAGTCGAGGAGACGCACGAGCTCGCGGTCGGCGTCGGTCGCGGTCCCGTTCGTGACGCGCGCGCGCAGGAGGAGCACGGGCATGGTCGGCACCTTCTCGCGCAGGTCCGTGCCGGGCGTCTTGCCCGACTCGTCGCCCGACGAGGCGAGGTCGAGCACGTCGTCCGCGAGCTGGAACGCGACACCCAGCTTCTCCCCGTACGCCGCCACCGTCTCGACGACGTCCGCGGGGCAGCCCGCGAACATCGCGCCCAGCCGGGCGGACGTCGCCAGGAGCGAGGCCGTCTTGTCCGCCAGCACCTGGAGGTAGTGCTCGACGGGGTCGTCCCCCTCCCCGGGGCCGGTCGTCTCGTGGAGCTGGCCCAGGCACAGGCGCTCGAACGTGCGCGCCTGGATGAGCACCGCCTCCGGACCCAGCGCCGCGACGGTCGACGCCGCACGCGCGAACAGCAGGTCGCCGACCATGATCGCGACCGAGTTGCCCCAGACGGCGTGCGCGGACGGCGCTCCGCGGCGCACGGGCGCGGAGTCCATGACGTCGTCGTGGTACAGCGACGCCAGGTGCGTGAGCTCGACGACGACCGCGGCCTCCTCGACCTCCGGGCGCGTCGCGTCCCCGAGGTCGGCGGCGAGGAGCGTCAGCAGCGGGCGCAGGCGCTTGCCGCCCGCGTTCACGAGGTGGCGTGACGCCGTGTCCGCGAGCGGGTCGGCGTGCGCGACGGCGGCCCGCAGCCTCGTCTCGACGCTCGCGAGCCGCTCGGTGAGGGCGGCCGCGAGCTCGGGGTCCGAGATCGGGATCGCGGTGGTCGTCACGGGCGCGGTCCGGTCGCGGGGCACAGGAGGCACGGAAGGCACTGAGGTCACGGGACGAACTTAACCGCCTCGGCGGCCAGATCGAGAACCGGCGACGGGAACACACCGAGCACGAGCACGCCGAGCGCGCACACGGCGATCGCGATCGCCGTCGGTCCGGTGGACCCCACGACGGTCACGCCCGTCCCCTCGCCGCTGCCCGCGGTGTCGTCCGCGGACCCCGCCGGGGCCGTGAAGAACATGAGCACGATGAGGCGCACGTAGAAGAACACGGCGACCGCCGACGCGACCACGCCGACCACGGCGAGCACCCACGTCGACCCTCCGCCCCGCCCGTCCGGCCCCGCGACGGCGGCGGCGAACGCCGTGAACTTCGCGATGAAGCCGGCGGTGAGCGGGATCCCCGCCATGGAGAGCAGGAAGAGCGCGAACGCCCCGGCGAGCCACGGGCTGCGCCGCCCGAGGCCCGCCCACTGCGCGAGGTGGGTCGCCTCGCCGAGCACGGCCACGGCGTCGGGCCCGGACGTGCCGGTCGCGTCGCGCGCCTCGGCACCCCCTGCCGCGCCTGCCCCGACCGTCACCCGTTCCCGCACGGGCGACGTCTCGCGCACGAGCGTCACCACGGCGAACGCGCCGACCGTGGCGAGACCGTAGGCGAGGAGGTAGAACACGGTCGCGCGCAGCGAGAGCTGGGAGAACCCGACGACACCGACGAGGATGAACCCGGCGTGGGCGATCGAGGAGTACGCGAGCAGGCGCTTGACGTCGGTCTGCACGGCACCGACGACCGTCCCGACGACCATGGTGAGCAGCGTGACGATCCACAGCGCGACGAAGAGGTGCTCGCGCGCCTCCGGGGCCCCCTGCGCGAGGCCGACGCTCACGACGTACAGGACCCGCAGGAGCGCGCCGAAGGCCGCGGCCTTGGTGCAGGCGGCCATGAAGCCGGTGATCGGGGTGGGCGCGCCCTGGTAGACGTCCGGCGTCCACGAGTGGAACGGCGCCGCGCCGATCTTGAACAGCAGGCCCGCGAGGATCAGCAGGACGCCGACGACGACGAGGCCGGGCATGGTCGCGAGCGGCCCCTCGGGCGTCGCGAGGGCGGCGAAGACCTGGACGAGGTCGACCGACCCTGCGAAGCCGTAGACGAGCGCGACGCCGAAGACGAACAGCGCGGACGCGAACGCGCCGAGCAGGAAATACTTGAACGACGCCTCCTGGGACAGCAGCCGGCGGCGGCGCGACATCGCCGACAGGACGTAGAGCGGGAGCGAGAGCACCTCGAGCGCCACGAACATCACGAGCAGGTTGCCGGTCGCGGGGAAGATCATCATGCCGCCGACCGCGAAGAGCACGAGCGGGTACACCTCGGTCTGCTCGACCCCCTTGCGTCGCGTGAGGTCCTCGTAGGGCGAGCCCGGGACCGCGGCCGCGGACGGCGCGAACGCGTCCTGACCGGTCGACGTGCGGTCCGCGACCACGAGGATCGCGAGAAAGGCGAGGACGACGACGATCCCCTGGATCGCGAGACCGAACGGGTCCGCGATCATCGCCCCGCCGAGCACCCGCACCCCGGGCGCCGCCTCCGCGGTCCCCTGGACGGCAGGGTCGCGCCACAGCACCACCACGAGGGCGAAGGCGGCCGCCGTCGCCAGGAGGGCGAGCGTGACCTGGACGGTCCGGCGGACGCGGGCCGGGACGAACGCCTCCACGAGGACGCCGAGCACGCCGGCACCGAGCACGACGATGATCGGTGCCAGGTAGAGCCAGTCGATCGTGGGGGGCACGAAGGAGTCGTTCACGACTCGCTCCCTTCGTCGGTGCTACGGGTGACGAGCGTTCCCCGGCTCTCGGAGGCGACCCGCTCGGGGGCCCCGGCGAACGGGTCGGAGCTCGGCGGGTCCTCGACGCCCGCGGGTGCGAGGTCGGACAGCGTGACCTCGGCGGGCTCGCGCACGAGGTCCAGGGCCGGGGCGGGGTAGAAGCCGAGGACGAGGAGCACGACGACCAGCGGGGCGACGACCCACTTCTCGCGCGCGCCGAGGTCGGGGAGCCGGTCGAGCCCTTCCCTGGTCTCGCCGGTGAAGATCCGCTGGTAGGTCAGCAGCACGTACAGGGCCGCGAGCACGACACCGAGCACGGCGACGAGCGCGGCCCACGGGCTGCGCGCGAACGTCCCGACGAGGACCATGATCTCGCTGACGAACGTCGACAGGCCCGGCAGCGAGAGCGCGGAGAGACCGGCCACGAGGAACGTCCCGGCGAGCACCGGGACCACCTTCTGCAGCCCGCCGTAGTCGGCGATGCGCTGGGAGCGCTCCGGGTGCCGGGCGACGAGGAAGCCCGCGAGCAGGAACAGCGCACCGGTCGAGATGCCGTGGTTGACCATGTAGAGCGACGCCCCGGAGACGCTGAGCGACGTGAAGGCGAAGATGCCCAGCACGATGAAGCCGAAGTGCGACACGGAGGTGTAGGCGATGAGCCGCATGAGGTCGCTCTGCCCGATCGCCATGAGCGCGCCGTAGAGGATCGACACGACCGCCAGCCCGATGACGACGGGCGCGGCCCACGCGCTCGCGTGCGGGAAGAGCGGGAGGCACAGGGTGAGCATCCCGAAGGTCCCGACCTTGTCCAGCACGCCGACGAGCAGCGTGGACGTCCCCGCGGGGGCGTGCTGCGCGGCGTCGGGCAGCCAGGTGTGGACGGGGAAGAGCGGGGCCTTGATCGCGAAGGCGAGGAAGAACCCGAGGAAGAGCAGTCGCTCGGTCGTCACGGGCATGGGGTTCTCGGCGAGGTACCCCACGAGGTTCGCCGTGAGGAAGCCCTGCTCCCCGCCCGGCCCGTGCAGGGAGAGCGCGATGACCGCGGCGAGCATGACGAGCCCGCCCGCGAGCGAGAAGAGCAGGAACTTCACGGCCGCGAACCGGCGCCGTGCCCCCACCCCGAAGCCGCCGATCATGAAGTAGACCGGGATGAGCATGGCCTCGAACAGGACGTAGAAGAAGAACACGTCGCGCGCGACGAACACCGCGACCATGAAGGCCTCGAGGAGCAGCACGAGCGCCAGGTAGTGGCGCAGGCGGCGCACGTCGCCCTCCTGCTCCTTCCACGCGGCGAGCACGACCAGCGGGACGAGCAGCACGGAGAGCGCGACGAGCGCGAGGGCGACGCCGTCCGCGCCGACGGCGTAGCTCGCGCCGATCTGCGGGATCCACGCGTAGGTCTCGGCGAGCTGGTGCGTGCCCGCCGCGGAGGTGTCGAACGCCGTGAACGCGGCGACGAGCAGCACGACCTCGACGAGCGCCGCGCCGAACGCGATACCGCGGACGGTGCGCAGCGCGCCCGCGCCGACGCCGCGCGTGCGGGCGGCGGCCGTGAGCCACACCGCCGCGGCACCGACGAGGGGCCAGGCGATGAGCAGGGTCAGCCAGGGGACGGAGGAGCTCATGGTGTCGTCTCCCTCTCAGCTCGCGGTGCCGGTGGTCAGGGCGAGGACGACGGCGACTATCACGACGAGGCCGCCGAGCATCGTCGCGCCGTAGGAGCGCACGTAGCCGTTCTGCCACCCGCGCAGCCACTCCCCCACGCGGCCGACCATGCCGGCCAGACCCATCCAGCCACCGTCGACCATCTCCTTGTCGGCGTAGACGAGCGAGCGCGTGAGGTACTGGCCGGGTCGCATGAAGACCGCCTCGTTGACGTCGTCCTGGTACAGGTCGCGCCGGGCGGCGCGCGTGAGGACGGACCCGCGCGGGGCGCGGACCGGGACGCTCGACATCGCGTACTGACGCCACGCGAGCGCCACCCCGGCGAGGACGAGCAGCAGGGTGAGCGCGATGAGCGACCAGACCGGCAGGACCGGCTCGTGGTGCTCGGCGTGCCCCGTCACGGGCTCGAGCCAGGTGACGAACCGCGAGCCCGCGGCGAGGATGCCGCCGAGCGCGACCGAGCCGACCGCGAGCACGATCATCGGCCACGTCATGAGGCGCGGGGACTCGTGCGGGTGCTGCACCGGGCCGTCCTGCGGGCCGAGCCCGTCGACCGACCCGCTGCCGTCGTTCCACCGCCGGCGGCCCGCGAAGGTCATGAAGAACAGGC
>CAZFUQ010000215.1:0-7049 GCA_964521905.1 uncultured Cellulosimicrobium sp. | reverse complement strand
ACCCGCACCGCACCCGCACCGCACCGACCTGGAGGACCCATGAGCACGAGCACCCTGCCCACCACGGGCGTCGCGGACGTCGACCCGACGGACGGCGCGGCCGACGCCGCCGCATGGGCGGCCTGGCACGCCGAGCGCGAGGACGCGCTGCGCCCCCCGCACGGCTGGCTGAGCCTCACCGCGTACCACTGGCTCCCGAGCGAGCCCGCTGCCCTGCCCGGCGTCGCCGGGCTGTGGTGGGCCGACGCCGACGGCGCGCACCACCGCTCCGCCGACGGTCGCGCGGTTCGCACGGCGGACGGGGACGAGGTCACCGACGTCGTGGTCGCCGAGGGCGGGTCGTCCGTGGCGGGGACCTTCCTGCCCGACGGCCGGGAGGCGTCGGTGGCCGACGGTCGCGGTTCGGCGGGCGAGACGGCCGAGGTGGCCGTCGAGGTCGTGCACCGCACCGGCCGGTACGCGATCCGCCTGCGCGACCCGCTCGCGCCGGCCCGCCTCGCGTTCGACGGCGTCCCGACGTTCCCTCACGACCCCTCCTGGGTCGTCGAGGCCACGGTGCGCCGGTACGACGAGCCGCGGCCCGTCGTCGTCGGCGCCGCGCGGCCCGGGCTCGTGCACCACGTGACCACGGTCGGCGAGGTCGACCTGGTGGTGGGGCACGGCGGCACCGAGCGCCGCGCGACGCTCGTGCTCACGGGCAAGGCCGGGCGCGGCACGGTGGCGCTCTTCAGCGACGAGGCCGACGGCGTCGCGCCGTGGCGCGCGCTGTGGGTCGACCTCCCCGAGGGCGTCGCGCCGGGCGAGGAAGGCACGGTGCGCCTCGACCTCAACCGCACGATCAACCTGCCGTACGCGTTCAGCGACTTCGGGACGTGCCCGGCCCCGGTCGAGGGCAACCACGTCCCGTTCGCCGTCACGGCGGGCGAGAGGTCACCGCGGTGACCACGCTCGCCGGCCGGACGACGTCCCGCGCGGGCGCCCGTCGTCGTGCCGCGGTGTCCGCGGGGAGCGTGCCGCGGACCGACGCGATCGAGGTCCGCTCGGTCCCGATGCACGACCCGCTCGTGCGACCCCTGCTCGACGAGCTGTCCCAGGAGTACTGGACGCGGTACCAGCGCGTCCTGTCCGCCGAGCAGCTGCGCGAGGAGATGGAGCACTACCCGGCGCAGGACTTCGCGGCACCGCACGGCGAGCTCGTGCTCGTGCTGGAGGACGGCGGCCCGGTCGCGGGCGGCGCGTTCCGTCGCCGGACCGAGCCGGAGCTCGGCGACCCGGCTCGCCTCGTCCGCGCAGCCGCGCGGCGCGGCGACGGGTCGCCCGCCGTCCGCACCGCGGAGCTCAAGCGCATCTGGACCCACTCGGCGCACCGGCGCCGCGGTCTGGCGCGCGTCGTGCTCACCGAGCTCGAGCGGCGCGCCGCCGAGCGCGGGTACCGCCGCCTCTACCTCACGACCGGGCCGCGCCAGCCCGAGGCCGCGGGGCTGTACCTCGCGACGGGGTACACACCGCTGTTCGACACCGGGACCGATCCCGAGGAGATCGGTCCGCTCGCCTTCGAGAAGTGGTTGGAGGTCGTGCCATGAGCACCCTGTCGCTCCCGCAGGACGAGTCGCGGCAGCTCGTGCCGCCGTCGGGCCGTCACCCGGACGACCCGCGCGGCGTCCAGGACGCGCTGCCGCTCGAGGACCTGCGCATCGTCGCCGCGCGGCACCCGGGGCGCTGGGTCGCGACGGCCGTCGTCGCGGTCCTGCTCGCCATGGTCGTGAGCTCGCTCGTGACGAACGACCGCTGGGAGTGGGACGTCGTCGCGACGTACCTCACGTGGCCGTCGATCCTCGAGGGCGCGTGGGCGACGATCCGGCTCACGCTCGTCGCGTCGGTCGTCGGGTTCGCGCTCGGCACGGTGCTCGCGCTCATGCGGCTGTCGCGCTCGCCGCTGCTGCAGTCGGTGTCGTGGACGTACACGTGGGTGTTCCGGTCCGTGCCGCTGCTGCTGCAGCTCCTGCTCTGGTACAACCTCGCCTACCTGTACCCCTACCTGAGCCTCGGCATCCCGTTCGGGCCCGAGTTCCTGTACTTCGACACGCTGTCGGTGATCGACAAGTTCTGGGCCGCGATCCTCGGGCTCGGTCTCTCGCAGGCCGCGTACTCCGCGGAGATCGTGCGCGCCGGGATCCTCTCGGTCGACCAGGGGCAGCAGGAGGCGGCCGCGTCGCTCGGCATCCCCAAGCGGCGCCAGGTGACGCGCATCATCCTGCCGCAGGCGATGCGCTCGATCATCCCGACGGCCGTGAACGAGGTCATCGGGCTGCTCAAGGGCACGTCGATCGTCTACGTGCTCGCGTACGGCGAGCTGTTCTACATCGTCAGCGTGATCTACGGGCGCAACGGTCGCGTCGTGCCGCTGCTCATCGTGGCGTCGATCTGGTACCTCGTGCTCACCACGCTCATCACGATCGTCCAGTACTACGTCGAGCGGCACTACGCGAAGGGCGCGGTGCGCACCCTGCCGCCGACGCCGCTGCAGAAGGCGCGCTGGACCACCCTCGTCGTGGCCTCCCGGCTCTCCGGTCGCCCGGTGCCCGACTCCGTCCCGCCCGCGTACGCGGCCCGCGCCCGCGTCGGCGTCCTCACGCGCACGGCCCGCACCGCGCGCCCCGCGGGAGGTGCGGCATGAGCGCCGCGGTCGCCGAGGCTCCCCGCACGGCGGGGGACGAGACCGTCGGGCTGGTCGAGATCCACGGCGTGCACAAGAGCTACGGCACGCTCGAGGTGCTGCGCGACGTGTCGCTCACCGTGCGGCCGGGGTCGGTCACCGTCGTGCTCGGCCCGTCCGGGTCCGGCAAGTCCACGCTCCTGCGCGCGATCAACCACCTCGAGAAGGTGGACAAGGGCTTCATCTCGCTCGACGGCGAGCTCATCGGGTACCGCCGCAGGGGCAACACCCTGCGTGAGCTCAAGGAACGGGAGATCCTCGGCCAGCGCACGCAGATCGGGTTCGTGTTCCAGGGCTTCAACCTGTTCCCGCACCTCACCGCGCTCGAGAACGTCGTCGAGGCACCGGTCTCGGCGCAGCGTCGCCGCCGTGAGGACGTCGAGCCCGAGGCGCGTGCGCTGCTCGAGCGCGTCGGTCTCGCGGACAAGGCCGACGCGCGGCCCCGCCAGCTCTCGGGCGGGCAGCAGCAGCGCGTCGCGATCGCCCGGGCGCTCGCGCTGCGGCCCAAGGTGCTCCTCTTCGACGAGCCGACGTCCGCGCTCGACCCCGAGCTCGTCGGGGAGGTGCTCGAGGTCATCAAGGACGTCGCGAGCACCGGGACGACGCTCGTCGTCGTCACGCACGAGATCGGGTTCGCCCGCGAGGTCGCCGACACCGTCGTCTTCATGGACGACGGGGTCGTCGTCGAGCAGGGCACACCGGCCGAGGTGCTCGACGCCCCGCGCCACGACCGCACCCGGTCCTTCCTCGAGAAGGTCCTCTGACACACCCACCAGCCCGGCACCGGTCGCCCGACCGGGGCCGCTCCGCACGACCCGCGTCGGCCCGGCACACCGGCCGACGCACCACCAGAGAGGTAGGACACCCCGTGACCGCAACGACCACCCGCGCCCGCACCTCGCGCGCGCTCGCCGTCCTCGCCGCCGTGCCCCTGCTGGCGCTCACGGCGTGCGCCGGTGTGAGCACCGAGGCCCCGGCCGCCGCGGAGGGCGCGGCCACCGAGGAGGACACGACGTCCGTGTCGGACGCCCTCGACGTGAGCACGAGCCCCGAGCAGGACCGCATCCGCACGACCGAGTCGCCCGAGGCGATCGCGCTCCTGCCCGACGCCTGGAAGGACAAGGACGAGCTCGTCGTCGCGATCTCGGCCGGGTCCGCGCCGCCGCTCGGCTTCCTCGCCGACGACGACGAGACCCCGATCGGCAACGAGACCGACATCGCGCAGCTCGTGGCCGACGCGCTCGGCAAGGACCTGCGCCTCGAGGTCAAGGCGTGGGCCGACTGGCCGCTCGCGCTCGGCTCGGGCGACGTCGACGCCGTCATCTCCAACATCACCGTGACCGAGGAGCGCAAGGAGACGATCGACTTCTCCACCTACCGCAACGACGAGCTCGGCTGGCTCGTGAACGCCGACTCCGAGATCACCGAGATCACGGAGCGCGAGGACATCGCGGGCAAGGTCGTGGCCGTCGGGTCGGGCACGAACCAGGAGAAGATCGTGCTCGAGTGGGACCGCCTCAACCAGGAGGAGGGCCTCGACCCCGTCCAGGGCCCGGAGTACTACGAGCAGTTCTCCGACGTGCTCCTGGCGCTGCAGTCGGGTCGCATCGAGACCTACGTCGGCCCCAACGCGTCGCTCGCCTACCAGGCGGCGATCTCCCCGCAGGACTTCAAGGTCGTCGGCACGCTCAACGGCGGGTGGCCCGACACGGCCCAGATCGCCGTCGCGACGAAGAAGGGCAACGAGGTCGCACCGGCGATCACCGCCGCGCTCAACCACGCGATCGAGGACGGGACCTACCTCGAGGTGCTGGAGCGGTGGGGCCTCGAGTCCGAGGCGATCTCGACGTCCGAGACCAACCCGCCCGGCCTGCCCAAGACCGAGTGACCCCGGCCCCGACCGAGGAGAGGGACGAACGATGACCGAGCACGTCGACCACGTCGTGGTCGGGGGTGGCGTGATGGGGTCCGCCGCGGCGTGGCAGCTCGCGCGGCGCGGCCGCGACGTCCTGCTCCTCGAGCGCTTCGCGCCCGGGCACGCGCACGGCGCGTCGCACGGCACGTCGCGGATCTACCGCACGACGTACGCCGAGCCCGAGTACCTCGACCTCGCCCAGGAGGCGCTCGGCCTGTGGCGCGAGGTCGAGGCGGAGACGGGGACCGAGCTCCTCGCCGTCACCGGTGGCGTGAGCCACGGGCGGCGCGACGCCGCGGCCGAGGCCCGCCTGGACGCGATCGGTGCCGGGTTCGCGGCGCGCGGGATCGAGCACGAGTGGCTCGACCCCGCCGCCGCGGGCGAACGCTGGCCCGGCCTGCGGTTCGAGGGCCGCGTCCTGCACGAGACCGCCACGGCGGGTCGGCTGCACGCCGACCGCGCCGTGGCGGCCCTGCAGGGTGCTGCGGCCGCGAGCGGCGCCGCCGTCCGGCACGAGGTCGCCGTCCGGCGCGTCGAGCGGGTCCCCGAGGGCGTCCGGGTCGTCACGGACGCGGGCGACGTCGTCGCGCGCGTCGTGGTCGTGGCCGTCGGCGCGTGGAGCGCCGGCCTGCTCGGCGGGCCGGCCGGCGGGCTGCTCGGGCAGGACCTCCCGCTCGTCGTCACGCAGGAGCAGCCCGCGCACTTCGCGCTCGCCCCGGGCACGTCCCCGCTGGGCTGGCCCGCGTTCACGCACGACGTCGGCGCCGACAGCGGGTGGCCGAGCGGCGTCTACGGCCTCGCTACCCCGGGCGAGGGCGTCAAGGTCGGGTTCCACGGCGTCGGCCCCGTCGTCGACCCGGACCGCCGCAGCTACCGGCCCGAGCCCGGCCAGCTCGGGGCCCTGCGGGACTACGTGCGCACGTGGCTCCCGGGCCTGGACCCGGACGCGTACGTCCCCGTGAGCTGCACCTACACCACGACGCCGGACCACGACTTCGTGCTCGACCGTCGCGGCCCGGTCGTCGTGGCGGCCGGCTTCTCCGGCCACGGCTTCAAGTTCGCCCCGGCGATCGGCCGGGTCCTCGCGGACCTCGCCGTCGCGCCGGGCACGGTGCCCGACGACGTCCCCGCGGCCGAGCGGTTCGCGCTCGCCCGCCTCGCCGCACTCCCCGAGAGGACCGCCTCATGACGATCGCTCCTGCCGTCACCGCCCCGCCGACCACCGCCGCACCGTCCGTCGCGCCGCCGACCGCCGCGTCGCTGGCCGCCGCGCGGGCCGCGCTCGGCGCGCGCTACGGCGTCGCCCCCGAGACCGTCGAGGACGCCGCACCGGACGCTGCGGCGGGCCTCGCCGAGGTCTCGGACCTGCCCGGGAGCGTGCTGGAGACGCAGCTCTCCCACCGGACCGTGCGCCGCTACCTGAGCGACCCGCTCGCCGACCACGTCGTGCCGACGCTCGTCGCGGCGGCGCAGTCGGCGCCGACCTCGTCCAACCTGCAGCTGTGGAGCGTCGTCGCGGTCACCGACCCGGCGCGCAGGTCCCGTCTCGCGGAGCTCGCGGGCGACCAGGAGCACGTCCGTACCGCGCCGCTGCTGCTCGTGTGGCTCGCCGACCTCGCGCGGGCGCGGGCGCTCGGTGAGCGCGAGGGCGTGCGTCTCGAGGCGACCGACTACCTCGAGACGACGGTCGTCGCGTTCCTCGACGCGGCGCTCGCCGCCCAGAACGCGGTCGTCGCCGCCGAGTCGCTCGGGCTCGGGACCGTGTACATCGGCGCGCTGCGCAACCACCCCGCCCAGGTCGCGGCGGAGCTCGGCCTGCCGGAGGGGGTCGTGGCCGTCGTCGGGCTCGTCGTCGGTCACCCGGACCCCGCGGGCGCCGAGCGCGTCAAGCCGCGGCTGCCGCAGGGGGCCGTCCTGCACGCCGAGCGCTACGCCGCCGGGGGCCAGCCCGAGCACGTCGCCGCGTACGAGGAGCGCATCGCGCCCTTCTACCGCGAGGAGGGGCTCGACGGCGGGTGGCGCGACCGCGTCGTCGACCGCCTCCGCGTCCCCGGCGCCCTGCGCGGGCGGGCCCACCTGCGGTCCACGCTCGCCGCGCTCGGGTTCCCGTCCAAGTAGCAGTCCGACCGCACCACCACCAGAGGAAGCCATGTCGTCCCACCAGCACCCGCACCCGTCCGCCCGACCGGGTGGGCCCCGTCCCGCCTCCGGGCGTGTCCCCTTGTCCGTCCTCGACCTCGCGATCGTCCCCGACGGGGCGAGCGGCCAGGACGCGGTGCGCCGCGCCGTCGGGCTCGCCCAGGACCTGGACCGGTTCGGCTACCACCGCGTCTGGTACGCCGAGCACCACCTGTCGCCGGGAGTCGGCTCGGCGTCCCCCGCGGTGCTCGCTGCAGCGGTCGCCGCCCGGACCGAACG
>CAZFUQ010000214.1:476-7072 GCA_964521905.1 uncultured Cellulosimicrobium sp. | reverse complement strand
CGACCCGCCGAGCGCCTCGGCGAACAGCGGCACGACGTTGTCGATCGCGAAGATCACGGCGGTGGGCGTGCCGAGCGAGAAGGCGCTCGACAGCTCTTCGTCGTCGAACACGACGTAGCGCCCGTCCGCCACGGACGGCACGGCCTGGAACTGCGGCAGTGCCTCGACGTCCGCGGCGGTGAAGCCGATGGGTTGGATGACGGTGAGGTCGGCGTCGAGCAGGTCGACGTTCTCCGTGCCGAGGTTGGCGGAGAACTCCTCGCCGGCGGCCTCGTCGATCTCGGGCTTGGTGGAGAACCCGAGGCCCTGGATGAACTCGCCGCGGGCGGACGTCGACACGTACGCACCGAAGCCCTCGGCCCAGTAGGACCCGATGACGGCGGTCTTGCCGTCGAACTCGGGGTGCTCGTCGCGGGCCGCGGCGAACGCGTCGTCGACCTCGGCGAGCAGCTCCTCGCCGGCCTCGCTGCGCCCGAGGGCCGCGGCGATCATCGAGACCTGGTCCTCCATGGGCGTGAGGTACGCCTCGCCGCCCTCGGGGATCGCGACGGTCGGCGCGATCTCGGACAGCCGGTCGTAGCGCTCCTGGTCCCCGGACGACTTCACGTCGAGGATGACGTCCGGCTCGAGCACGGCGATCTGCTCGTACGACGGCTCGAGCGTGCCGATGATCTCGGGCGACTCGGTGTACGCGTCGGCGAGCCACGGCCCGACGCCGTCGCCGCCGAACGCGAGCCAGTCGCTCGCCCCGACGGGCTGGACGCCGAGGGCGAGCGCCGTCTCGGCGTCGCCCCACCCGAGCGCGACGACGCGCGTCGGCTCCTCGGGGATCTCGACGTCGCCGAACGCGGTGCTGACGGTCACGGGGAAGGCGTCGGCCGCGGTGTCGGAGCTCTCGGTGCCCGACGGCGAGGCATCGGCCTCGTCGGCCTCGTCGCCCGACGAGCACGCGGCGAGCGCGAGGACGGCGAGCGCGGAGACGGCCGCGAGCGCGCGACGGGTCCCGGTGGTGCGGGTGCTGTGCATGGGTTTCTTCCTCAGTCCTCGAAGATCTGGCCGATGGGTTCGCGCTTCTCGGCCTGGAAGCGGTCCTCGGCGCGGCCGTAGGCCCAGTAGCCGGAGAGCGACAGGTCGGCGCGGGGCACGCCGCGGTCGGCGAAGACGCGGCGCAGGGTCTTCATGGACTCGCGCTCGCCGTGCGCGAAGACGTGGACGCGGCCCTCGCGCCACTCGACCGCGGTGACGGCGTCGGCGAGCAGCGTCGTCGTGCCCGCGGGCGCCTCGCCGCGGAGGAGCCACGTGAGCTCCATGCCGTCGGGGGCGTCGATCGGGAGGACGTCCGCCTCGGTGCCGACCTCCAGCACGGCGTGCCCGACGGCGTCGCGCGGCATGGCCTCGAGGGCTGCGGCGATCGCGGGGACGGCCGTGTCGTCGCCGGCGAGCAGGTGCCAGTCGGCGGTGGGGTCGGGCGCGTAGAGGCCGCCCGGGCCACGGAAGACGATGCGGTCGCCCGGGACCGCGCCCGCGGCCCACGGGCCGGCGAGGCCCTCGTCGCCGTGGACGACGAAGTCGATCGCGAGCCGCTGCGCCTCCTGGTCCACCCAGCGCACGGTGTACGTCCGGGTGACGGGCAGGTCCTCGGGCGCGAGGGTCTCGCGCAGCGCCTGGACGTCGTACGGGGGCTCCAGCCCGAGCTCGGGCTTGGCGAAGAAGATCTTGACGTACTTGTCGGTGTGCTCGTTCGTCGAGAACGTGGCGAACCCGGCGCCGCCTGCGACGACGCGCACGAGGTGCGGTCCGAGCCAGGTCGTCTCGAGCACCTCGAGGATCGTCTGGGGACGCGCGCGCCCGGGGGCCTGCGCGGTGGTGGTCGACATGAATACCTCTCTCGGTGACTTAGGTGAGGCTAACATCAGCGGCCCGTCCGCCGGTATGACACCGGTCACGGGACCCGGTCGGTGAACGAGAGATGACGAGCACCTGAACCGCACTCATACAGGGACCTTGTGCCCCGCACAGGGACCGCACAGGACCGACCGGCGCAATGGAGGAGTTCTCGTCCACGGCGTTCGTTCGCCCCGGCCCCGGAGCCGCCTCGTGTCCCAGCCCGTCCTGTACCTCGTCGACCTCGTCGCAGTCACCGTCCTCGCGTTCGGCCTCTACTTCCCGCGGCACCGACGGCGCGATCTCGTGGTCGCGTACCTCGGTGTCAACGTGGGGGTCCTGGCGGTCGCCGCGACGCTCGCCACGAGCAGCGTCGGCGCAGGTCTGGGGCTCGGGCTCTTCGGCGTCCTGTCGATCATCCGCCTCCGGTCCACGGAGCTGTCCCAGACCGAGGTCGCGTACTACTTCGCGGCGCTCGCGCTCGGCCTCCTCGGCGGGCTCGGCGCCACGACCGGGTGGATGTCCCTCGCGGGGACGGCGCTCGTCGTCGGCGTGATGGCCGTGGCCGACCACCCGCGGGTCCTGCGCCGCGCGCAGAGCCGCACGATCGTCGTCGACCGCGCGTTCACCGACCAGGGTGAGCTCACGCGCTACCTCCAGGAGCTCCTCGGGGCGGAGGTCCGCGGTGTCAGCGTGCAGCGCCTCGATCTCGTCAACGACACCACGTGGGTCGACGTGCGCTACACCGAGCCGCGGGCCCGCCGTCGTGCTGCCACGGCCCCGCAGGCGCCGGTGACCCGCGCCGTCGCGCCCCTCCCCTCCGCGGCCGACGACGCCCTCGCGGCCCGGGCACCCTTCCCGCCGGTCGCCGGGGCGGTCGCCGAGCGGGACACCGTCCGGACGGGGGTCGGCGCATGAGCCCCCGCACCGTGACGGCCGACGACCGCGTCCGCGCCGTCCTCTACCCGCTCGACGGCATCGGCCTGGACGACCTCGTCGACGCCGCCGCCCTCCTCACCCGGGTCGACCGCAAGTACGTCCTCCCCGTGGACGAGGCGATCACCGTCCTCGACGCCCTCACCCGCACGACGGACGCGCGCGTGCTCGAGATCGACGGCACGCGCAGCTCGGCCTACGAGTCCGTGTACTTCGACACCCCGGACCTCGCGTCGTTCCGCCTCACCGCGACGCGCCGGCGTCGGCGGTTCAAGGTCCGCACACGGACGTACGTGGACTCGGGCACGAGCTTCCTCGAGGTCAAGACGCGTGCCGCGCGCGGCACGACGCTCAAGCAGCGCGTCGCGCACGGCGAGCATCCCGCGGTGCTCGGGGCGGGCCGCGAGTTCGTCGGCCACACGCTCGAGGCCGAGGGGATCGACGGCGGCTCGCACCTCGCGCTCTCGCCCGGCCTCGTCTCGCGGTACCACCGCACGACCCTGCTCCTCCCCCGAGCCGACGGCGCCGCCCGCGCCACGATCGACACCGGCCTGACGTGGGAGCTCGACCAGCCGGACGCCGTCGCGCCCCTGACCTGCGCCGTGCCGCACCTGGTGATCGTCGAGACCAAGGGCGGCTCCACGCCGTCGGACCTCGACCGCCTGCTGTGGCGGCACGGCCACCGGCCCGAGCGGATCTCCAAGTACGGCACCGGGCTGGCGATGCTGCGGCACGACCTCCCCGACGGACCGTGGCGACGCGTGATCCGCCGCCACCTCACCTCCTCCCCCGGCGCGACCGCGCCGTCGGGGACCGCCCTCTCCCATGACCTCGCCCACACCCCCGGGCACGACGACAGGAGCATCTGATGCGTATCCGCCGACCCCTGACCTACCTCACCGCCGCCGCGGCGGCCGCCGTCCTCGCCGGCTGCTCCGTGCTGGGCGGCAGCACCACCACGACGAGCACCACCTCCGACACGACGGAGACGACCACCACGAGCGTCGTGTCCGACGCCGTCGCCGGGCTCACCCCCGACGAGGCCCGCGCGGACAACACCGAGGTGACGGTGGACGACGCCGACCTCGAGTACGACGCGAGCACCGCCGTGACCGTCTCGCTGGACGGCGACACCGCCACGGCCGACGGTGACGGCGTGACCGTCGACGGCTCGACCGTGACGATCACCGCCCCGGGCACCTACGTGCTCAGCGGCACGCTCGAGGGCCAGGTCGTCGTCGACACCGCGGAGGACGGGCTGGTCCAGCTCGTGCTCGACGGTGCCGACATCACCTCCACGACCGACGCCGCGGTGAACGTGCAGGACGCGGAGAAGGTCGCCGTGATCCTCGCGGACGGGTCGAGCAACAGCCTCACCGACGCCGAGACGTACACCGCCCAGGACGCCGACGGCGAGCCCGACGGCGCCCTGTTCTCGAAGTCCGACCTCGTGATCGGCGGCGACGGCGCGCTCACCGTGACGTCGCACGCGAACGACGGCATCGTCTCGAAGGACGGCCTCGTGATCGCGGGCGGCGACCTCACGGTCGACGCCGGCGACGACGGCATCCGCGGCAAGGACTACCTCGTCGTCACAGGCGGGACGCTCGACGTCACCGCCGCGAAGGACGGCCTCAAGTCCACCGAGGACGGGGACGAGACCCTCGGGTTCGTCGACGTGCGCGGCGGGACGATCACGATCACGTCGGGCGACGACGGCGTGCAGGCCGTGACCGACGTCATCGTCTCCGGCGGCACCCTGTCCGTCACGGCGGCCGGCGGTGCCGGCGCGACCGTGACCGAGGACGCCTCGGCCAAGGGCCTCAAGGGCGACGTCGGCGTCGTGGTGGGCGACGACGCGTCGGTCACCGTCGACGCGGCCGACGACGCGCTGCACTCGAACGGTGCCGTGTCCGTCTCGGGCGGCACGGTCGAGCTGTCGTCCGGCGACGACGGCGTCCACGCCGACGGCGTCGTCACCGTCTCCGGCGGCGACCTCACCGTCGTGACGTCCGTCGAGGGCATCGAGGGCGCCGACATCACCATCTCCGGCGGCACGACCGACGTCACCGCGAGCGACGACGGCCTCAACGCCACGGTCGGCTCGACGACCGAGGAGACCACGACCGACGGGACGGCGACCGACGACGCCGGCACGGCGGCCGATGCCGGGACGGGCCCCGGCGGGGGCGGCGACGGCACCGTGCCGGAGCCCCCGGACGGGGCGTCGGCCGAAGGCGGCACCCCGCCCGACATGCCGGCCGACGGCGAGATGCCGTCCGGTGGCGCCCCCGCCGACGGCGAGATGCCCCAGGGCGGCGGAGGTGGCGGTGGCGGCGGCATGGACACCGACGACGGCGCGACCCTGACCATCTCCGGCGGTTCGGTGACCGTCGACGCCGACGGCGACGGCATCGACTCGAACGGCTCGCTCACGATCACCGGCGGCGACGTCGTGGTCCAGGGCCCCACGAACGACGGGAACGGCGCGCTCGACGTCAACGGCACGTTCACGATCAGCGGCGGCTCGCTCCTCGCGGCCGGCAGCTCGGGCATGGCCGTCGCGCCGTCGACCGACTCCGAGCAGGGCTGGCTCGCGACGAACGTCTCCGCGAGCGCCGGCGAGACCGTGACGATCACGACGTCCGACGGCACGGTCCTCGACGAGTACACCGTCACCAAGGACACGGCGAACGTCGTCTTCTCCTCGGCGGACGTGACGAGCGGCGAGACCTACACCGTGACCACCTCGTCCGGATCGACGGACGTCGTCGCGGGAGAGTGGACCGGCGGCGGTTTCGGCGGCGGCGGCCAGATGGGCGGCGGTGGTCGTCCCGGCGCCGCCCAGGACGACTCCACCACCCAGGACGGCACCACCGACTCCTGACCGACCGTCCACCCCCACCTGGGACCCGGGCTCTCCTCACGGGGACCCCGGGTCCCACGGCGTCCACCGCCGAGGCGGACCCCCGACCCACCGAGGGAGAGGCCGCCGGTCGAGGAAGAGCCGGGGTCCTCCCTCGGCGGGGTGGGGTTCGTCGTACGGTGGGGACGTGGCTCCCGACCCGACGACGTCCTCCGCGTCCCCCGCCCACGTGGCGACGTCCTCCGCCGACCTGCCGACGTCGGCGGCCGTCCCGGCCCTGTCGTCGCGGCTCGCGTGGCGCCCGAGCCAGCCGCCGCCGTCGGGCACGGACGTGGCGCCCCCGACCGGGACCGCCGCGGACGCCGTCGGGCTCCTGCGCGGCCTGCGGTTCACCGCGCTCACGGGGGCGGGCGTGTCCACGGACTCCGGCATCCCGGACTACCGCGGCCCGGACTCGCCGCCGCGCAACCCGATGACGTACCAGCAGTTCGTGCAGGACGAGGCGTTCCGCCGCCACTACTGGGCGCGCAACCACGTCGGGTGGCAGCACGTGCACCGCACGCAGCCCAACGCGGGCCACCGCGCGCTGGCACGGCTGGAGGACTCGGGCGTGCTCGTCGGGCTGATCACGCAGAACGTGGACCTGCTCCACGAGGACGCGGGCAGCCGCAACGTCATCGACCTGCACGGCCGGTACGACCGCGTGATCTGCCTGCAGTGCGGTCGCGTCATCTCGCGCGAGCACCTCGCCGAGCGTCTGACCACGCTGAACCCGGGATTCCTCGAGAGCATCGGCGACGTCGACGACGTCGAGATCGCGCCCGACGCGGACGCGGTCATCGAGCAGACGTCGCACTTCCGGCCCGCGCCGTGCGAGTTCTGCGGCGGGGTGCTCAAGCCGGAGATCGTG
>CAZFUQ010000214.1:0-466 GCA_964521905.1 uncultured Cellulosimicrobium sp. | reverse complement strand
GAGAACGTGCCGCGCGAGCGGGTCCACCGGGCCTACGCGATGGTCGACGAGGGCGAGGCCCTGCTCGTCGCGGGGTCGTCGCTCACGGTCCTGAGCGGGCTGCGGTTCGTCCGACGCGCCGCGCAGGACGGCAAGCCCGTCGTCATCGTCAACCGCGGCTGGACGCGCGGCGACCCGCTCGCGACGCTCAAGGTCGAAGCCGGCACCACCGAGACCCTCACCACCCTCGCCCAATCCCTCACCCCCTAACCCCCCGCCCCCGGCCCCCTGGCCCCCGGCCCCCCAACCCGCCGTCGAACACGTCATGAGGGTCGTTATCGAGGCGATAGCGACCCTCATGACGTGTTCGACGGGGGTTGGGGGGCCGGGGGGCAGGGGCCAGGGGGCGGGAGGGTTAGGGGGTGAGGGATTTGGCGAGGGTGGTGAGGGTCTCGGTGGTGCCGGCTTCGACCTTGAGCGTCGCGAG
>CAZFUQ010000213.1:0-7081 GCA_964521905.1 uncultured Cellulosimicrobium sp. | reverse complement strand
CCGACCGCGCGCAGGTCACCATGACCGCCCCGTTCATGCGCGCCTACACCGAGCTGCTGGTGTCCACGTGCCACCGGCGCGGGGCGCACGCGATCGGCGGGATGAGCGCGTTCATCCCGGACCGGCGCCGGCCCGAGGTGACGGAGCGCGCGTTCGAGCAGGTGCGCGCCGACAAGGCGCGCGAGGCCGGCGACGGCTTCGACGGGACGTGGGTCGCGCACCCCGACCTCATCGACGTCGCGCGCGGCGAGTTCGACGCCGTCCTCGGCGAGCGTCCGAACCAGGTCGACCGCCGGCGCGACGACGTGACCGTGGGCCAGCACGAGCTGCTCGACATCGGCTCGGCCCGCCGCGCCGGGGCCACGGTGACCGCCGCCGGGCTGCGGTCGAACGTGTCCGTGGGTGTGCGGTACGTCGAGTCGTGGCTGCGCGGCGTGGGCGCGGCGGCGATCGACCACCTCATGGAGGACGCCGCGACGGCCGAGATCTCGCGCTCGCAGGTGTGGCAGTGGATCGCGTCGGGCACGCGCACCGAGAACGGCGTGCCGATCACGCACGAGCGCGTCGAGGCGCTGCTCGCCGAGATCGTCGACGACCTGCCGCGCACCCCGGGCAACCGCATCGACGACGCGGCGAACGTGTTCCGCGCCGTCGCGCTCGCCGAGGACTTCCCGACGTTCCTCACGATCGGCGCGTACTCGCAGTTCCTCGTGGGCTCGGAGGTCGACCAGCCGTAGCGCACCCGGGTGCCGAACACGACCTTGGTGTCGTTATCCGCGCGATAACGACACCAAGGTCGTTCTCGCGGGTGGGCGGGGTTGTGGTCGACGGCGGCACGCGGACGTCGGGCAGGGGCTGCGTCGGGCGTGCGCGAGGACGTAGTGGCGCGCCAGGGCCGTGGTGTGGGAGCATCCCGCCACGCACGGCGACGACTGTCGTCCGGGCGCACGCCCGCACGACCCACCGGAGCACTCGTGAGCAACCCGTTCGCGCCCCCGAACACCTCGTCAGACCCGACCGGCGCGCACGTCCCGCCGTCCGCCCAGGCACCCGTCCCGCCGCCCGCCCAGGCACCCGTCCCGCCGCCCCCGGGCGCGGGCCTGTCGCGCACCGCCGTCGGGCTGATCACCGGCGCGGTGTGCCTCGTCGTGGGCTGTGGCCTCGGGTTCGTCGGCGGTGTCGCGAGCGACGCCGGGGAGCGGGTCGCCGACTGGTACGCGGCCCCGGCCCCCTCGGACGCAGGGGACGACGAGCACGGGGACGAGCCCTCGGACGACGAGTGGTACGGCGGGTGGGAGGGCTCGGGCACGCCCGAGGACCCGTGGTTCTTCGACGGCCTCAGCATCGGCAACGAGGAGTGGGACGTCTGGCTCGACCTGCCGTACGAGGCGACGGCCGACCTGCTCGCCCACAGCGACGTCAACGTGGCACCGCCGGCGGGGACGGAGTACTGGATCGTCCCCGTCACCGCCACCTACCACGGTCCGAGCTCTCAGGTCACCGCGTGGGGCGCGTTCCACGTCGGGTTCGTCGGTGCCGACGGGACCGAGGCGACCGGCCAGTGCGGCGCCGTGCCCGACGCGCTCGTCGGCGCGGGCCTCATGGGGACCGAGGACACGGTGACGGGCAACGTGTGCCTCGCCGTGCCCGCCGGCGCCCAGGGCCTGTGGACGCTGTCGGTCGACGGGAACGAACGCTCGTACATCGCCGCGGACCCCGGGCTCGCCGGCTGAGCGGTCGACCCGCCCGGTCCTACCCGAGCGCGTCGACGAAGTCGACCCGTTGGGACGCGAACCATCCCTCGTCGTCGCGGATCGCGTCGCCGACGCCGTCGTCCCACATGCGCTGCCAGCCGCCGCCGTGCGTCTGCGCGGCGTGCCGCATCGCGTACCAGCTGCGCGCGAACCGCTGCGCGAGCACGTCGAGCAGGGCCAGCCGCTCGGCGCGGTCGAGCCCGTACGCCTCGGTGAGGATGCGGGCGCGCCGCGGCGCGTCGAGGTCGCGCGCCACCTCGGGCCGGGACTCGGGCGGGCGGATCGGCGCCCAGTAGCGCAGCGTCGTCGCGACGTCGAGCAGCCGCGTCGTGGGGGCCGCCTGGTCGAAGTCGATCACCCCGACGAGCCGGTGCGGCCCCTCCGGGTCGTCCCCGGTCGGGAGGAACAGCGCGTTCTCCACCGTGAGGTCGTTGTGCCCGACGACGTCCGGCTCGTCGAACACGTCCGGCACCTCGGGGAACTGGACGCGCTCGGGCCACACGACGCCGTCGGGCAGGACGACGTCGCGCGAGGCGTCGTGCAGGGCGCGCTGCCACTCGCCGAGCTGGACGAGGAGGTCCTCGTCGAGCGCCCAGGGGTGCGGCGGGCGGCCGCCCATCTCGCCGGGCAGGTAGGTCACGACCTCGCGACCGTCGTCGTCGACGCCGAGGAAGCGGGGCGCGCGCGTGAAGCCCGCGCCCTCCAGGTGCAGGAGGTACGCCTCGACGGCGGCGCTGTGGGGGCCGCGCGGGCGCCGGACGGTGTCGCCGCGCCGGACGATGCCGTCGGAGACGTCGCCGCCGAGCAGGGGGACCTCGGCGTCGTCCACGGCGTCGAGGTAGGTCGCCACATCAGTCATAGCGGACACCTTCGCACGCCGAACCGGCCTCTGACCAGGGCACGGACCGTCTCACCACCGCAGCGCCCCGCGCACCCGCTGCTCGAGCCGAGGCGCGAGCCCCGTCTCGGCGGCGACCTCGTCGCGCACGTCGACCGCCGTCCGTGGCGAGCTCGTGATGACCGCGTCCACCTGCCCGTCCCGGAAGACGGTCCGCAGGGCACCCGCGTCGTTGACCGTCCAGACCAGGAGGTCGACGCCCGCCGCACGGGCCACCGCCCGGGTCCGCGCATCGAGCGACGACTGCTCCACCGCGAGGAAGCCGACGTCCGGCACCTCGCGCACGCCCCGCACGAACGGCACGACGTAGCCGACCTCGATCTCCGGTGCCGCCGCCTGCACCGCGTCCGCGAGCTCGGGGTAGATCGCCTGGACCAGGTACGTCTGCGCGACACCCTCCTCCCGGAGCAGCGCGACGACGTCCGGCACGTAGTCGGGCGTCTCGCCGCCGTGGAGCTTGAGCTCGACGAGCAGCGGCTGGTCCAGCTCCTTCGCGCGCTCGACGAACTCCCGCAGCGACGGGATCGTCGCCTCGTGCCCGCCCTGGCGGACGGTCGTCGCCGTGAGCTCGGCGAGCGTCAGGTCCGCGACGGCGCGGCCCGACCCGGCGAGTCGTCGCAGCGTCGTGTCGTGGAAGACGACGAGCCCGCCGTCGGCCGCCTGCATCACGTCGAGCTCGACGTAGTCGACCCCGAGCGCCGAGGCGGCCTCGAGCGACGGCACGGAGTTCTCCACCGCCGCGGACGGGTGCCCGCGGTGCGCCACGACGCCCGGCACCGAGTCCGGGAGGTCGGACACCGCGAGCGTGTTCGCGGCGGCGAGACCGACGGTCCCGAGCACCGCCCCCGCGGCCAGGACCGCGCGCACCGGCCCGTGCACCGACGCTCGGGGCGCGGGCTCCGCACGGCCGGAGTCCTCGGGACGGGACGACGTGGCCAGGGGTGACCGGGCGGCGTCGGGCAGGCGGGACGCGACGCGGCGCGAGCACGCCACGTCGACGACGACCTGCGCGAGCACGGCGGCGACCACCGCGACGAGGAGGAACGCCAGCACCTGCACGACGGCGAGGCTCGCCCCCGCGACGATCGCCGAGGCTCCGGGGGCGCGGGCGTCCGCGACGCGCGTCGGCACGAGCGCCAGCGCCGTGACGACGCCGGCCACGACGAGCGTCGCGAGCGCGACCGCACCGAACGTCGCGAGCAGGCGCAGCATGATGCCGCGCGTCGCCCGCCAGCTCGCGCCGAGCGCACCGGCCACGGTCGGCGCGCCGTCGAGGAGGTAGGCGAGCGTGAGGACGAGGCGCAGGTTGAGCCACAGCACGACCACGACGAACGCCACGTACACCGCGAGCCCGCCCGGGAACTTCAGCAGCTCCGCGATGACGAAGTCGGGGATCGCGATCCCCCGGACGAGGAACGCCGCCGTGCCGAACCCGCCGACCGGGACGAGCACCGCCGCGTAGAGGAGGAACAGCAGGAGCTGCGGTCCGCGCAGCGCGCGGGACGCCCGGGCCACGTCGGCGACGACCCCGCGGACGGTGACCGGCACGCCGTCGCGCACGCGCCCCGCGACGGCGAGGAACGCGCCCTGCTGCGCCAGGACGACGACCCCGACGAGCGCCGCGACGACGACGAGCAGCACCGCGGACACGGGGGTCGTCAGGACGTGGACGAGGTTGAGGTGGGTGAGCGCCGGGACTCGCGCCGCGGCGAGGGCGAGGTCGACGAGCACGACGACGAGCGGGACGGCGACGACCGCCGATCCCCCGAGCACGACGGCGAGCACGACGAGGTAGGTCGGCAGGCGACGGCGCACCCGGGCGACCGCACCGACGAGCGTCGCACGGGAGGGCACCGGGACAGGCACAGGGGTCGACGCAGGCGGCACGGGGGAAGCGTACGGGGAGGGGTGGCGCCGGTGCTGCGCGAGGGCGAGGATGAACGGGCTGGGACCGGCGGCGCCGCCGGGTCGGGCTCCGCCGGGCGCCACGGTCGACCGTCGCCGAGAGCCCGAGGGTGGGTGCAGGTCGTGAGCACGGATGCCGAGACCGAGCCGGGAACCACGACGCGCGCGTCGACGCACCCTCCGCGCGGCCCCGACCGGGGCGAGCCCGCCCCCCGCGACCCCGCCCCGCGCGAGGACGTCCGCGCGGTCCCCGTCCGGCTCGACACCCTGGCCGCGATGGCCGACGACCTCGCCGGCCAGTTCTCGCTCGTCCCGCTGCTCGAGCGCGTCCTGCGGCACACCATGGCGCTGCTCGGGTGCGAGAGCGGCTCGATCTGCACGGTCGACGAGGCCGCGGGCACGTACCGCAAGGAGGTCGACGTCGGCGTCGGCTGCCAGTCCGGTCGCACCTTCCCGCTGGGCGAGGGCGTCACGGGCGAGGTGGTGCGCCGCCGTCGGGCCGTGGTGCTCGACGAGTACGCCGAGGTCCCCGGCGGCCACATCCCCAGCCCCGAGCGCGAGCGGCTGCACGGCGTCGTGGGCGTCCCCATCCGGTGGAACGGCACGATCGTCGGGACGTGCGTCGTGTTCAGCCGCGACCCGGACCGCCGGTTCACGGCCGCCGACACCGCGCTGCTCGAGCTCTTCGCGACGCACGCCGGCATCGCCATCACGAATGCCCGGCTGCACACGGTCGCCGCCGAGCGGACGAGCGAGGCCGCGACGATGGCCGAGCGCGAGCGGGTCGTGCGCGACGTGCACGACACGCTCGGTCGCGGGCTCGCGAGCGTGCTCCTGCACCTCGACGCGGCGGGCCGGGCGCTCGGCGCCGGCGAGGACCCGGACCCGGCCGTCGCGCGTGCCCGCACGGCCGCGCGGGCGGCGCTCGCCGAGATGCGCCGCACCGCCGTCGGGCTCGGCCCCGAGCCGCTCGACGGGCGCGCGCTCCACGAGGCGATCGCGCTCGAGCTGTCCTGGGTCGAGTCGGTGGCCGGGCTGCGCACGCACTCGGTCGTCGTCGGCGACCCGGTCCCGCTCGACCAGGAGTCCGCGCGCCAGCTCTTCCGGATCGTGCAGGAGTCGCTGACGAACGTCGTCGAGCACGCGCACGCGGGCGGCGTGCGCGTGGGCCTCGTCTACGGGAGCGAGACGACGACGGTGCTCGTCGAGGACGACGGCCGCGGGTTCGACGCCGCGGCGATCGCGCAGGGCCGCACGCCGCTGCACCGCTCGGGCGGGCTCGGCCTGCAGGGGCTCGCGGCACGGGCACGCCACCTCGGCGGGTCGGTGAACGTCGACTCCACGCCGGGCTGGGGCACGCGTGTGCGCGCGGAGGTGCCGACCGTGCGCGGCGGGCACGGCGAGACGTCCCGGTGGCGCGTGCTCGTCGTCCACGACAACCCCCTCGTCCGCGCCGGGCTCGTGCGGCTGCTCGCGATCGCCGAGCCCGACGTCCAGGTCGTCGGCGAGATCGCCGACGCGGTCCACGCCGTCGAGGCCTACGAGCTCCTGCACCCGCACGTCGTGCTCGCCGCCCTGCGCATGCCCCACGTGGACGGCGTGCGCCTGACCGCCTACCTCCGGGCGGTCGACCCCGGTGCCGCCGTCGTGCTGCTCGTCGACTCCCTGTCCGACGACCTCGTGCGGGACGCGGCCCAGGGCGGCGCGGTGGGCTTCGTCGGGCACGACGTCGACGCGCCGGGCCTGACGCGCGCGGTGGTCGCCGCCGCGCGGGGCGAGTCCCTCATGGCCGCCGAGCTCTTCAGCAGCTCGCTCACCGGCGTCGGCACCGGTCCGGGCGCGCTCACGGCGCGCGAGCGCGAGGTGCGCGAGCTCGTCGAGCAGGGCCTCGCGTACAAGCAGATCGCGACGGCGCTGGGGATCTCCGTGAAGACCGTCGAGAAGCACGTGGGCGCGGTCCTGCGCAAGACGGGCGCGCCGTCGCGCACCGCGCTCGCAGGCCGGACCCTGCACCGGGCCTGAGCGCGCGCTCCCCTACCCCCGTGGTGGGGAAAGTCCCCATGCCGCCCGGCCCGCGCGCTCCCTACCGTGAGGAAGGTCCCGGCCGAGGAGGTCCTGGTGCCCGTCGTCTCGCTCAAGGAGATCGTCGACCGCGCGTTCGACGCGCGCTACGGCGTGCCCGCCATCAACGTCGTCAACGACCTGACGCTCGAGGCCGTGCTCGCGGGCGCGGTCGACGCGCGGTCACCGGTCATCGTGCAGACGTCCGTCAAGACGGTCCGCTCGATCGGGTCGCGCGTGCTGTTCGCGATGTGGGAGTCCATGACGGCGGGCATCGAGGTGCCCGTGGCGCTGCACCTCGACCACTGCCCGGACCGCGCGGTCATCACGGAGTGCCTCGAGCGCGGCTGGAACTCCGTGCTCTTCGACGCGTCGACGCTGCCCGTGGCGGAGAACCAGCGCCAGACGGTCGAGGTGGTGGCCGAGTCGCGGAGGTTCGGCGCGCACGTCGAGGGCGAGATCG
>CAZFUQ010000212.1:0-7109 GCA_964521905.1 uncultured Cellulosimicrobium sp. | reverse complement strand
AGACGAAGACGCTCACGCATCCAGCAGAAAGCGAACGGACGTGAAGTCTTCGACACGCACACGACCACGCACGAAGAGGCTGGTGGGCGGACTGCTCGCCACCGGGCTCCTCCTCGGGACCGCCACGATCGGTTCCACGGCCGCCCTCGCGGCGGAGGACGACGAGGCACCGGCTCCCGCGTCACCCACCGAGACCGCGGACGAGAACGCTCCGACGCCGGCCGACCCGGCGCCGGCACAGGACGACCCGACGGCGGACGACGAGGCACCGCCGACCGACGACCCGGGCGACGACGGGACGATCACGCCGTTCCGGTTCCCCGGCTTCCCCGCGCCGTCGATCCACAGCCAGCAGGCGTACGACCCCGAGAGCGACTTCACGGCGCGCTGGACACGCGCCGACGCGCTCCAGATGCGGGCGATGACGGACCCGTCCGCGCCCGCCGGTGAGAACTCCATGCCCGAGGAGTACACGATGCCGGAGATCCCCCAGGACTTCCCGGTCCTGGTGGACGCCGAGGGCACGCAGGTCTGGGTCTGGGACACCTGGACGCTGACCGACGAGCACTCGAACCAGCTGAGCTTCAAGGGCTGGGAGGTCATCTTCTCGCTCGTCGCCGACTCGACGGCCGGGTACACGTTCGACGACCGGCACACGCACGCCCGGATCGGCTTCTTCTACCGGCCTGCGGGAATCCCCGTGGACGAGCGGCCCGCGAACGGCGGCTGGACGTACGGGGGCCACGTGTTCCCGGACGGCGCGGCCGGCGCGATCTTCGAGGACCAGTCGTTCTCGACGGTCACCGAGTGGTCCGGGTCGACCCGGATCATGGAGGGCAACAAGCTGCGGCTGTTCTACACGGCGGTCGCGTTCTACCGGGACGCGAACGACCAGGAGATCCAGCCCGCCGACCCGCGCATCGTCCAGACGGAGCTGCGCATCTTCGCCGACGAGGACGGCGTCTGGCTCACGGGCGCCCGCGACCAGCACCAGCTCCTGGTGCCTGACGGGACGTACTACCAGACCCGCGACCAGAACGCGTTCGTGAACTTCCGCGACCCGTTCACGTTCGAGGACCCGCGCGCCGAGGCCAGCCCGTCGTACATGGTGTTCGAGGGCAACACCGGCGGCGACCGCGGCTCGGTGCCGTGCACGGCCGAGGACCTCGGCTACCGCGAGGGCGACCCGTACGCGGAGCTGCCCGAGACGGTGACGGCGTCCGGCGCCAACTTCCAGATGGCGAACGTCGGCCTCGCCGTCGCCGAGAACAAGGCGATGACGCAGTGGCGGTTCCTGCCGCCGATCCTGTCCGGCAACTGCGTCAACGACCAGACGGAGCGTCCGCAGATCTACGTGCAGGGATCGAAGTACTACCTGTTCACGATCAGCCACCGCCACACGTTCGCGCGCGGCCCGGACACCGACTCCGCCGACCCGCGGTACTGGTACCTCGACGGCCCGGACGGCGTCTACGGGTTCGTGGGCAACGGCATCCGGTCCGACTTCCAGCCGCTCAACGAGGGGAGCGGGCTCGCCCTGGGCAACCCGACGAACCTCAACTACGCCGTCGGCACCCCGGCCAGCCCGGACCCGTTCCAGACGGCGAACGCGTTCCAGTCCTACTCGCACTACGTGATGCCGAACGGTCTCGTCGAGTCGTTCATCGACGCGATCGGCAACCCCGACGTCCGACGCGGCGGGACGCTCGCCCCCACGGTGAAGCTCAACATCGCGGGTACCAGCGCGGTCGTCGACCGCTCCTACGGCGACGGCGGCCTCGGCGGCTACGGGGACATCCCCGCCAACGCCGAGCAGGACGTCTCGCCCGACCCCGACCCGAGACCGCTCCCGTAGCGGGCCCGGGACCTGCGCCCGGGTGGGGTGGCGGCACGCCGTCGCCCCACCCGGGCGTCAACATGTCCGGCGACCGGTCCCCGCGTCGGCGCGCGAGCGGAGCATGACGGTGCCTAGCGTGGGGACGATGGTGCGCACCGGTCCGGCCCCGGCACGACGCGCCCCGCGCCGCGGGGCCGCGGCGGCCACCGCCCTCGTCCTCGCCCTCGTCGCGGGGTGCACCGGCACGCCCGACGGCGACCGGTCGTCGTCGGGCACGACCTCACCGCCGGCACCCACGACCGAGGCGTACACCGAGCGGTGGCGCCCGCAGTTCCACTACAGCCCGCCCGAGGGCCGGCTCGCGGACCCGAACGGGCTCGTGTGGTTCGAGGGCGAGTGGCACCTCTTCCACCAGCAGGACGGGACGTGGGCGCACGCCGTGAGCACCGACCTCGTGCACTGGGAGACGCTGCCCACCGCGCTCGAGCACGACGAGCTCGGCCAGGCGCTGTCCGGCAGCGCCGTCGTGGACGGCGCGAACACCTCGGGCCTGTTCCCCGACGGCGAGGGCGGCCTCGTCGCGGTCTACACCTCGACCGAGGGCGGCGAGGCGCAGTCGCTCGCCTACAGCACGGACCGCGGCCGCACGTGGGAGCGCTACGCGGACGACCCGGTGATCCCGAACGACGGTCGCACCGACTTCCGTGACCCCAAGGTGTTCTGGCACGAGCCCACGCACCGGTGGGTCATGGTCGTGTCGGTGGGCGACGCGGTCGAGCTCCACGCCTCGACCGACCTCCTGCACTGGGACCTGCTCAGCACGTTCGGCGAGGGCCAGGGGCTGCACTCGGCGGTGTGGGAGTGCCCGGACCTGTTCCCGCTGCCCGTCGACGGGAACCCGGACGACGTGCGGTGGGTGCTCACCGTGAGCGTGGGCGACTCCGCGGAGACGGACGGCTCGACCGCCCAGTACTTCGTCGGCGACTTCGACGGGACGACGTTCACGCGCGATCCCGCGACACCGCCCGAGACGGTCCAGGTCACGGACGTCGGGCAGGACTTCTACGCCGCCCAGACGTTCGAGCACGCGCCCGACGGGCGGCGGCTGTGGATGGGCTGGATGGGGAGCTGGCGCTTCCCCTACTCGGCCCCGACCGAGCCGTGGCAGAACGCGATGAGCGTACCGCGCGAGCTGTCGCTGCGGCGCGTCGAGCCGGGCGCCGCGGCGCCGTCGGGCGAGGACCTGCCCGACGGCGGTCACGTCCTCGCGCAGGCGCCCGTGCCCGAGCTCGAGGTGCTCGACGAGGGGACGACGACCGTCACCGACCTCGCCGTCGACGACGGCGAGGTCGTCCTCGACGACCCGGGGACGACGTACCGGGTCGTCGCGGAGATCGACGTCGGCGACGCCGAGGAGGTCGGCCTGCGGCTGCGCGAGCGCCGCGGCGAGGACGGGTCGGTGCAGGAGGCGACGGTCGTCGGGGTCGGCGGGGGCGAGCTCTTCCTCGACCGCTCGCAGGGCGGCGTCACGACCCTGCCGGACGGGTCCGGCGCGGACGCCGACTTCGGGGTCCGGCGCTCGGCGGCGTACGCGCCCGTGGACGGCGTGGTGCACCTGCGCGTGCTCGTCGACGAGGCCTCCGTCGAGGCCTTCGTCGACGACGGCGCGCTCACGGGGACGATGGTCGTCTACCCGGGCGACGGCACCGACGGCCTGTCCGTCTACGCACGCGGCGGGACCGCGACCGTCCGGTCGCTCGAGGTGACGCGGCTGGCGTCGATCTGGCGCTGACCCACCGGTCACGAGCCGAGCAGGAGCGACACCCCGATCGTCGCCATGACGACGGCGATCGCGCCGTCGAGCACGCGCCACGCGGCCGGGCGCGCGAACACCGGTGCGAGGAGGCGCGCCCCGAAGCCGAGCGCGGTGAACCAGACGACGCTCGCGACCATGGCGCCCGCGCCGAAGAGCCAGCGCACGGCGTCGGGCCCGGGCACGCCCGAGGTGTGGGCGGCGGCGTAGCCCGCCGCGAGCGAGCCGAGCAGCAGGACGGTGTCGAGGTAGACGTGCGGGTTGAGCCAGGTCAGGGCGAGCGACGTCCCGACGGCGGAGCGTGCGCTCGTCGCGCCGGCGCCCGACGCCGGGTCGAGCCCGCCGGGCCGGACCGCGCGCCGGGCCGCGAGCGCCGCGAGGGTGAGGAGGAACGCGGCACCGCCCCACCGCACGACGGTGAGCAGCGCGGGGGCACCGGTGACGAGCACGCCGAGGCCCGCGGTGCCCGCGGCGACGAGGACGAGGTCGGACAGCGCACAGACCAGCACGACGGGCAGGACGTGCTCGCGCCGCAGACCCTGGCGCAGGACGAAGGCGTTCTGCGCGCCGATCGCGACGATGAGGGTGAGCCCGGCGGCGAGACCGGCGACGAGGGGCGAGAGGGAGGCGAGCACGTCCTCGACGGTAGGCACCGGATGTTGTGAAGTACAGCGAAGGATTCTGTAGTTCCATAAGATCTGCTCATGATCGATCTCCAGCCCGACCAGCTCCGCGCGCTCGAGGCCATCGCCGCGACCGGGACGTTCGACGCGGCCGCCCGCGACCTCGGCGTCACGCCCTCGGCGGTGAGCCAGCGCATGCGCGCCCTCGAGTCCGCGGTGGGCCAGGTGCTCGTCCGGCGCGGTCGCCCGGCGACGCTCACCCCTCCCGGGCAGGTGCTCGTGCGGCACGCCCGGCACCTCGCGCTCCAGCAGGCGGACGTGCTCGCCGAGCTGGGGATCGGGGGTGCCGCGTCGGGACCGGGGTCGGCGGACGGGGCGGACGGCGCCGCCGTCGAGCAGCTGCCGGAGATCACGCTCGTCGCGTCGGGCGACGCGATGACGACCTGGGCCCTGCCCGCGCTCGTCGAGGCGTCGGGCTGGGCCCGGCTCGAGGTGCTGCGCGAGGACGAGGAGCACTCGATCGGACTCCTGCGCGACGGGACCGCGGTCGCGGCCGTGACGTCGGTCGCCGAGGCGGTCCCGGGCTGCCGGTCGACGCTCCTCGGCCGGATGCGGTACCGGCCCATGGCGAGCCCCGCGTTCGTCGAGCGGTGGTTCCCGGACGGCCCGACGTCGGCCGCGCTCCGCCGTGCCCCCGTGCTCGCGTTCGACCGCAAGGACGACCTGCAGGAGCGCTACCTGCGGCGTCGCGCGCAGGAGTCGGGCGGGGACCCGCTCGACCCGCCCCGCCACCACGTCCCCGCGTCGAACGAGTTCCGGCGCGCGATCGAGCTCGGCATGGGCTGGGGCATGCTCCCGGACCTGCAGAGCGCGGCGAGCGAGCGGGCGGGCCGGCTCGTGGGCTTCGACGACGCGCACGCGACGGACGTGCCGCAGCACTGGCAGCAGTGGCGGCTGCACTCCACGTCCCTCGACCGACTCGCGAGCGCCGTCGCCCGCGCCGCCGGCGCCGCACTCACCTGACGCGCCGAACCCGTGCTCCGCCGAACACGACATGGAGGTCGTGATCAGGCCCGTGGCGGCCTCCATGTCGTGCTCGACGGCGCGGAGAGTCGGGCTCGGCGCGCAGACCTCCTCGTTTCGGTCGACACTGGCCCGCGTGAGCGTGCTGACGAGACATCCGGCCTGGACCGGCTGGGACGACGACCTCGACCGCCTGGAGGCGGCGACCGTCACGATCCGCGACGACCGTCTCGCCGCGCTCGGGACGTCGCGCGCGGCCTCGTACGCGACCGCCTGGGCGTTGCGCACCGGCCCGGACTGGGTCACCCAGCACCTCGACATCTCCGTGCGCGGCCTGGGGTGGTCGAGGCACCTCGACCTCGTCCGGATGCCCGACGGCGCGTGGCAGGCCGACGTGCACGCGTCCGGCGTCGCGCCGGACCGCCTCGCAGCGCCGGGCATCGCCGACCCCGACTCGCTCGCGGGCGCGCTGGACTGCGACATCGCGCTGTGCCCGATGACCAACACCATGCCCGTCCTCCGGCTCGACCTCCTCGGCAGCCGGCCCCTCGGCGAGGAGTCCACGCTCGTCATGGCCTGGGTGGACGTGCCGTCGCTCCAGGTCCTGCGCAGCAGCCAGGTCTACGCCGCCCGGGAGCCGCTCGACCCCGCGACCGGGCGGGGCGTCGTCACGTACTCCAGCGCGAACCGGGGCTTCACCGCCGACCTCACGGTCGACGCCGACGGGCTCGTCGTCGACTACCCGCACCTCGCGCGCCGGCTCTGACCACCCGTCTCCCACCGAGCACGACGTCGGCAGGCTCGTGCTCGACGGCCACGCCGGCGAGGTGGGACGTCAGTCGCGGGGCGGGCGGCGCAGGCGCTTGACGTCGGTCCGGCGCTTCTTCGCGCCGAGGCGCCGCTCGACGGACCCGCGGGTCGGGCGCGTCGCCCGACGGCGCGGCCCGGGCGGGGCGATCGCGTCGGCGACGAGCGCGGCGAGACGGGTCCGTGCGGCGTCCCGGTTGCGCCGCTGCTCACGGTGCTCCGACGCCACGACGGTCACGACACCCCCGACCACCCGGCGGCCGAGTCGCTCGAGCAGCCGCGCGCGCTGCGCCTCGGTCAGCACCCCGGAGCGCGCGACGTCCCACGAGAGCTCGACCCGCGAGTCCGTCGTGTTGACGCCCTGCCCGCCCGGACCCGACGAGCGCGAGAACCGCCACGAGAGCTCCCCCTCGGGGACGACCAGGGCGGGCGTCACGCGCAGGCCGGGGCGGGCGTCGTCGGGCATCCGTCCATCGTGCCCGACGTCGGCCCCGCGGCCCAGGTGATTCCGGGCGCCCGGGGTGGGTGGTCGGCGAGGCTCAGCGGTCGAGCCGGGCGTCGATCTCCGCGACGCGGAAGGCGACGAGGTCGCGTACGACGTCGTCGGGCAGGGGATGGTCGGCGGAGAACCGGACCGTCCCCTTCGCGTGCGACCAGCCGCCGAGCCGCGGCTCGACCGCGGACACCGCGGCCGGGCTGAACGGGTAGACGGCGAGGTGCTTCGCCGACGCCGTCGCGCTGAGCAGCGCCTTGCCGCGGTGCAGCAGCGCCGGCATCCCGTAGCTCGTGCCCTCCGTCGCGTCGGGCGCTGCCTCCCGCGCGACCGTGATCACGCGCGCGAGCGCCGGTCGGTCCCGCTCGTCGACGCCGGCGAGGTAGTCCGTGACGGTCCCCATCGGCCCATCGTCCCGCCGGGGACGACGTCTCGCCCGCCGAGCTCACGTCCGACCTGCAAGATCACACGCTAGGACCTCGACCACGGTTGAGGTCAAGGCGCGCCGCGTGT
>CAZFUQ010000211.1:4362-7111 GCA_964521905.1 uncultured Cellulosimicrobium sp. | reverse complement strand
GCGCACCCCGCTGCCGCCGTCGCCCTACCTGCCGACCAGTCGGCGCTTCGTCAACCCCTTGTACGTGCGGGTCGAGGACATCCGCGAGACCGGGTACCTGTCCGCGGCCGACCGCTCGCTCGTCGAGTGGGCGTTCGACCCGGTCCGCGACCTGGACACCGACCCGGGCCCGATCGACCGCGACGCCGCCTGGGAGGCCAAGAAGGCCGCGCTCGAGGTCGTGTTCGCCGCGCCCCGCTCGACCGCGCGGCAGGCGTCTCTCGACGCGTTCCGGGCCGAGCAGGGCAAGGGGCTCGAGGACTTCGCGACCTGGTGCGCGCTCGCGGACCACTACGGCGACCGGGACTGGCCCCCCGGCGCGCTCGACCCCCACGGCCCGACCGTCGCGGCGTTGCGCGACCAGCTCGCGGACCGCGTCGAGTTCTACTGCTGGCTGCAGTGGGTCGCCGACGAGCAGCTCCGCTTCGCGCAGCGCACCGCGCGCGAGGCGGGGATGTCGGTCGGGATCATGCACGACCTCGCCGTGGGCGTGCACGCCGAGGGCGCGGACGTGTGGGCGAACCGCGCGGTCCTCGCGACGGGCGTCTCGGTGGGCGCGCCCCCGGACATGTACAACCAGCAGGGCCAGAACTGGTCCCAGCCGCCGTGGCACCCGCGGGCGCTGGCCCGCGCCGGGTACGCGCCGTACCGCGACATGCTGCGCACGGTCCTGCGGCACGCGGGCGCGATCCGCATCGACCACGTCATCGGCCTCTTCCGCCTGTGGTGGATCCCGGGCGGTGCGCGGGCCGACGCCGGGGCGTACGTCCGATACGACCACGAGGCCCTGATCGGCATCCTGTGCCTCGAGGCGCAGCGCGCCGGGGCCATGGTCATCGGCGAGGACCTGGGCGTGTTCGAGCCCTGGGTGCGCGACCACCTCGCCGACCGCGGGATCCTCGGCACCTCCGTGCTGTGGTTCGAGAAGACCGCCGCCGGCGCGCCGCTGCCCCCCGCCGACTACCGCCGGCTCGCGCTCGCGACCGTCACGACCCACGACCTGCCGCCCTCGGCGGGATACCTCGCCGGCGAGCACGTCGAGCTGCGCGACCGGCTCGGGGTGCTCGCCCAGGACGTGGCCGACGTGCGACGCGAGGCCCGCGCCGAGCGCGACGCCATGGTCGAGTTCCTGCGTGCGCGCGACCTCGTCGGCGACGACCCGTCCGAGCGCGAGCTCGTCGAGGCGCTGCACCGTCTGATCAGCCTGACCCCGGCGGTCCTGCTCGGTGTCTCGCTCGCCGACGCCGTGGGGGAGCGCCGTTCCCAGAACCAGCCCGGCACGGACCAGGAGTACCCGAACTGGAAGGTGCCGCTCGGCGACTCGTCGGGCAACGTCGTCCTCCTCGAGGACCTCTTCGACTCCGCCCGCCTCCGCTCCCTCGCCAAGGCGATGAGCTCCTCCCTCTGACCCACCGAGCAACCTCTCGGCGGACCGGGTTCCGCCGCGCGCGACCACGGTTCTCCCCCGGGTGGCGGGTGCGCGGGTCGCCCTCGGTGGGTGACGCGCCGGGGTCGCCCACCGAGGCGGCCCCGGCGCGGGGCGGGTCAGGCGTCGGCGGCCTGGGCGGTGAGGGCGCGCTCGACGCCGGCGAGGTTCTCGACGACGAGGCGACGCAGCGCGGGGGCGGCGTCCGGGTTCGCGTCGAGCCAGGCACGGGTCGCGTCGCGCAGCGCGGCGCTCGCGAGCGGCGCGGGGTACAGCCCGGTGACGAGCGCCTCGGCGATGTGGTACGACCGCTGGTCCCACAGGGGGAGCAGCGCGTCGAAGTACGGACCGACGAGCGGAGCGAGGACCGACGGGTCGTCGACGTGCTGGAACCCGGTCGTCGTGGCGCGCACGATCGCGTTGGGGGCGTCGTCCGAGCCGACGAGGCGGTCGAACGCCGCGCGCTTGGCCTCGGCCGTCGGGACGGTCGCCCGCGCGCGGGCGGCGGACTGCTGCCCGGTCGCGGTGGAGTCGGCCGCGAGCGTGCTCTCGACCTCCGCGTCGTCCGCCAGGCCGAGGAGCACGAGGCCCTCGAGGATCTCCCAGCGCAGGTCGGTGTCGATCTCGAGCCCGTCCAGCGTGGCGGACCCGTCGAGCAGCGCGCGCAGCGCGGTGCCCTGCGCGGGCGTGGAGGCGAGGTGCGCGAAGAACTTCACGAGCTGGAACTGGACGTCCGAGCCGGGCGCGGCGTCCTGGGCGAGCGACCACAGCACGTCCCCGACGTGCTCGAGCGTCTCGGCGCGGCGCTCGGGAGCGACGTACGTCTTCGCGGCGAGCGCGAGCTGGTTGAGCGTCGTGCGGATCGTCGTGGACTCGGTCTCGCGGGCGATGTTCGCCAGCACGAGTCGGACGTACGCGCTCGCGGGCGCCTCGCCGTCGCGCGTCGCGTCCCACGCCGAGCCCCACACGAGGGAGCGGGCGAGCGGGTCCGCCAGGTCGGCGAGGTGCTCCGTCGCGACCTGGAGCGAGCTCTCGTCGAGCCGGATCTTCGCGTACGCGAGGTCGTCGTCGTTGAGCAGGACGAGCTGCGGGCGGTCGAGGCCGAGCAGCTCGGGGATCTCGGTGCGTGCGCCGTCGACGTCCACCTCGACGCGGTGCACGCGGGTCAGGGCGCCGTCGACCAGGTCGTAGAACCCGATGCCGAGGCGGTGCGGGCGCAGCGTCGGGTGGTCGGCCGCGGCGGACTGGAGCACGGCGAACGTCGTGAAGCGACCGTGCGCGTCG
>CAZFUQ010000211.1:0-4352 GCA_964521905.1 uncultured Cellulosimicrobium sp. | reverse complement strand
ACTCGGGGCGCAGCGTGTTCACGCCCGCCGTCTCGAGCCACTGCGCGGACCACTCGGTGAGGTCGCGCCCGCTCGTCGCCTCGAGCTCGACGAGCAGGTCGCGCAGCTCGGTGTTGCCCCACGCGTGCTTGCGGAAGTATGCCGCGACGCCCGCGAGGAACTGCTCCTTGCCGACCCACGCGACGAGCTGCTTGAGCACGGAGGCGCCCTTGGCGTACGTGATGCCGTCGAAGTTGACGAACACGTCCTCGAGGTCGTTGATCGTCGCGACGATGGGGTGCGTCGAGGGGAGCTGGTCCTGGCGGTAGGCCCAGGACTTCTCCATCGCGGTGAACGTCGTCCACGCCTCGTGCCACTCGGTGGCCTCGGCCGTCGCGAGCGTCGACGCGTACTCGGCGAACGACTCGTTGAGCCACAGGTCGTTCCACCACTTCATGGTGACCAGGTCGCCGAACCACATGTGCGCGAGCTCGTGGAGGATCGTCACGACGCGACGCTCCTTGACGGCGTCGGTGACCTTGGAGCGGAAGACGTACGTCTCGGTGAACGTCACGCAGCCCGCGTTCTCCATCGCGCCCATGTTGTACTCGGGCACGAAGAGCTGGTCGTACTTGTCGAACGGGTACGGGTGCTCGAACGCCTGCTCGTAGAACGCGAAGCCCTCGCGCGTCTTGTCGAAGACGTAGTCGGCGTCCATGTGGTCCGCGAGCGAGGCGCGGCAGAAGACCCCGAGCGGGATCGTGCGGCCGTCGGACGACGTCAGCTCGCTGCGCTCGACGACGTAGGGCCCCGCGACGAGCGCGGTGATGTAGGAGGAGATGCGCGGCGTCGGCTCGAAGACCCAGCGGGCGACCTCGACGTCGCCCGCGCCGGTGCCTGTCGGGTCGGCCTTCGTCCCGAGCGCCTGCGGCTCCGGCGTCGGCTGGTTGCTCACGACCTGCCACGCCGCGGGCGCGGTCACGGTGAAGGCGAACGTCGCCTTGAGGTCGGGCTGCTCGAACACCGCGAGCACGCGGCGCGAGTCCGGGACCTCGAACTGCGTGTAGAGGTACACCTCGTCGTCGACGGGGTCGACGAAGCGGTGCAGGCCCTCGCCCGTGTTCGTGTACGCGCAGTCGGCGACGACGCGCAGCTCGTTCTCGGCCGCGAGGCCGTCGAGCGCGATGCGCGAGTCGGCGAACACGACCGCGGGGTCGAGCGCGCGCCCGTTGAGCACGACCTCGCGCACGCCCGGTGCGACGAGGTCCACGAACGTGGCGGCGCCCTCGGCCGCGGTGAACCGCACCACGGTCGTCGACGCGAACGTCGTCGCGCCCGTCGTGAGGTCGAGCGCGACGTCGTAGGACTGGACGTCGACGATCCCCGCGCGCTCGATCGCCTCGGCGCGGGTGAGGTTCTCTCCGGGCACTGCAACTCCTCGGTCTCGATCAGGGAAGGGCGGCCTGTGGGCCGCGGGACGATCATCCCACGCGCGCGAGCGGCCGACCCCGGGAATACACGGGGTCTCCCGAGCGTCGAGACACTGGGGCGACAGCCGTCGCCGGGCGCCGTGCGCGCCGACACCGACCGGCGGGCACGCCCGCCGCGCGACCGAGGAGGACCGTGCCATGACCCTCACCGCCACGTCCGAGCAGACCGCCAGCCCGAGCGACGTGCAGGTCGCCGACTTCTGGTTCGACCCGATGTGTCCCTGGGCATGGATGACCAGCCGATGGATGGGCGAGGTCGAGAAGGTGCGCGACGTCACCGTCCGCTGGCACGTCATGAGCCTGGCGGTCCTCAACGAGGGACGCGACCTGCCGGCCGAGTACCGCGAGCTCATGGACAAGGCGTGGGGTCCCGTGCGCGTGGTCACCGCAGCGCGGGTCGAGCACGGCGAGGAGGTCGTCAAGCCTCTCTACGACGCCATCGGCACGCGCGTGCACCCGGGCGGGCGCACCGACTACGACGCGGTGCTCGCGGAGGCGCTCGCCGAGGTCGGTCTGCCCGCCTCGCTGGCCGACGCCGCGACGTCGGACGCGTACGACGAGCAGCTGCGCACGTCGCACGCCGAGGGTATCTCCCGGGTCGGCGAGGACGTCGGGACCCCGGTCGTCGCGTTCGGCGACACGGCCTTCTTCGGGCCCGTCGTGACTCCCGCCCCGAAGGGTGAAGCCGCAGGTCGGCTGTGGGACGGGTGCGTCCTGGTCGCCGGGACGCCGGGGTTCTTCGAGCTCAAGCGCACGCGTACGCAGGGCCCCGTCTTCGACTGACGGCGGGTCCGGCCACGGAACCTCGCCGGCGCGGCGCCTCCACGCCGGCGGGGTTCGACCGGCACGGGTACGGCGTGACATGCTTCGTCAGGTCGCGGACGGCTGGAGCCGTCCGCCGCCCGGTCGTGCCGGGCGATACCGACGAGGAGCCCGCGAGGAGCAGCGCATGTCCCCGAACGCACCCGTGCCACCACCGCCGCCGCCGCCCGGCGGCGTGCCGGGGCAGACGGTGGGTCGGGACGACGCCCAGTCCACCGTCGTCTTCTCCGCGGGCGTGCCCGGTGCGCAGCCCGGGACGCCGCCGTCGTTCAGCCCGTCGAGCGGCGAGACGTCGCAGGTCCACCTCCAGCGGGCGACGCCCGCGGACGGCCAGCCGACCGTCGTCGCCTCGGCCGCGGCGTTCCAGCACACGACGATCCAGAACGTGACGCCGATCACCCAGCTGCCGACCGCGGCGCAGCCCGTCGTCCCGGCGCCCGCCGCGGTCCCGCCGCAGCGCGTGCGGTACGCGACCGAGCAGGGCGGGTTCGGCGTCGCCGCGCCCGTCGGGACGGCGGCGAGCCGCCCGGCCTACGCCGAGCCCGCGACCGGGTACGCGGCGCCGCCGGCCTACGCGTCCGCGGGGGCGCCGGGGGGCGGCTACCAGCCCGCGGCGCAGCAGCCGGCCTACCACCCGCCGGCGGCCGCGCAGGCTCCGGCCGCCGACCCGGCGCCCGAGCCCCGCCCGGCGGGCGGGGGGTCGGGCTCGTCCCGGCCCGCGTCCCGCAGCGGCTCCGCCGGCGGGAGCGGTGGCGGAGGAGGCGTCGGCCGCCTGAGCCCGGGCTGGATCGCCTTCATCGTCGTCGACGCGCTGCTCGTCATCGGGGCGATCGTCTTCGCGATCTCGCTGGCCGGCGGGGGCGAGGACGAGCCCGCGGCGCCCGTCGCGTCGTCGCCCTCGGCCACGGCCACCGAGGAGACCGAGGAGGCGACGCCGGAGCCGACGGTCACCGAGACGTTCGCGTCCGAGTCGCGCAACATCACGTGCGAGGTCACGGACGTCAGCGCGACGTGCGTGATCGCCCAGCTCGGGACGCAGCCCGCCGCGGTCTCCGGGTGCGAGGGGACCGTGGGGTACAAGGTCGTGCTCGACGCCGACGGGAGCGTCGAGCAGCCCTGCGTGCCGACCGCGGAGCAGCCGCAGGCGGCCGCGGGGGGTGTCGAGGTCCTGGCCTACGGGCAGTCGAGGACGATCGGCCCCTTCACGTGCGAGAGCGCCGAGACCGGCATGACGTGCCGGGACGACGCGACCGGCAAGGGCTTCACCATCGCGCGAGCAGGCATCCGCCCCCTCTGACCACGACCGGGAGACGACCGGGGCCGCGCCGGCGAGACGAAGGGCCCGTGGCGGGCGAGCACCCGCCACGGGCCCTTCGTCCGTGCCGGGGCTCCTCGTCGGCGGAGCCCCGGCACCGGTGTCACCAGATGCGGACGCGCTCCTCGGGTGCGAGGTACAGGGCGTCCTGGGGCTGCACGTCGTACGCCGCGTAGAACTCGTCGACGTTGCGGACCACGCCGTTGCAGCGGAACTCGTTGGGGGAGTGCGGGTCCGTCGCGATGCGGCGCACGACCTCCTCGTCCCGGCCCTTGGCCTGCCAGACCTGCGCCCAGCCGAGGAAGACGCGCTCGATGCCCGTGAGCCCGTCGATCACCGGTGCCTCGGCCAGCGGCCGGCCCAGCGCGATCCGGTAGGCCTTGAGCGCGATCGACAGGCCGCCCAGGTCGCCGATGTTCTCGCCGATCGTCAGGGCGCCGTTGACGTGCGGGCCGTCCTCGCCGAGCTGGGCGGGCCGGAACGCGTCGTACTGGGCGACGAGCGCCTTCGTGCGCTTGTCGAACTCCTCGCGGTCCGACGCCGTCCACCAGTCCTCGAGGCGCCCGGCGCCGTCGTACTTGGACCCCTGGTCGTCGAACCCGTGCCCGATCTCGTGCCCGATCACGGCGCCGATGCCGCCGTAGTTCACCGCGTCGTCGGCCTCGGGGTCGAAGAAGGGCGGCTGCAGGATCGCGGCGGGGAAGACGATCTCGTTCATCCCCGGGTTGTAGTACGCGTTGACCGTC
>CAZFUQ010000210.1:0-7124 GCA_964521905.1 uncultured Cellulosimicrobium sp. | reverse complement strand
CGAGCAGCACCTGCAGCGCGGGCTCACGCTGCAGGAGACCGTCGACGCCGTGCAGTCCGGCCTCGAGCAGGGGGTCGCCGAGGCCGCGGGCGAGGGGCTGACCATCCGCGTCGGACAGCTCGTCACCGCGATGCGCCACGCCGACCGGTGGCAGGAGATCGCCGAGCTCGCCGTGGCGAACCGCGCGAACGGCGTGGTCGGGTTCGACATCGCCGGGGCCGAGGACGGCTTCCCGCCCTCGCGCCACGTGGAGATCTGGCGCTACCTCGCCGAGCAGAACTTCCCCGTCACCATCCACGCGGGCGAGGCCGCCGGCCCGCAGTCGATCGCCGAGGCCGTGCACCTCGGCCAGGCGAGCCGCATCGGCCACGGCGTGCGGATCGTCGAGGACATCACGTTCGACCCGGAGCACCCGCACAGCGCGGAGGGCGAGGCCGGCACCGCGGCGCTCGGCCTCCTCGCGCACTGGGTGCGCGACCACCAGATCCCGCTCGAGCTGGCCCCGTCCTCCAACGTGCAGACCGGTGCCGCCACGTCGATCGCGGCGCACCCGATCACGCGGCTCAAGGAGCTCGACTTCGCCGTCACGCTCAACACCGACAACCGCCTCATGTCACGCACGACGATGACGCAGGAGATGGCGCTGCTCGTCGAGCACGCGGGCTGGACGATCGACGACCTCGCCGACGTGACGATCACCGCCGCGTGGAGCGCGTTCGTGCACCACGACGACCGTCGTGCGCTCGTCGACGACGTGATCCTCCCCGGATTCCAGCAGATCGAAGGAGCACGGCTGTGAGCACGACCCCCCTGGACGCCGCCGGCCTCGCCCGGTTCGTCGACCACACGCTCCTCAAGCCCGAGGCGACCCCGGCGGACGTCGCCGCGCTCGTCGACGAGGGGGTGCGGCTCGGGGTCTACTCGGTCTGCGTGTCCCCGTCGATGCTGCCCCTCGACCCGGCGACGACCCACGACCGCGGCCTGCTCGTGGCGACGGTGTGCGGCTTCCCGTCGGGCAAGCACCACAGCGACGTCAAGGCGTTCGAGGCGGCGCGCTCGGTGCGCGACGGCGCGGACGAGGTCGACATGGTCATCGACGTGGGTGCGGCCAAGGCGGGCGCGTGGGACGCGGTCCGTGACGACGTCGCCGCCGTGCGGGCCGCGGTCCCCGCGGACCGGGTGCTCAAGGTCATCATCGAGTCCGCCGCGCTGAGCGACCACGAGATCGTCGAGGCGTGCCGCGCGTCCGAGACGGCGGGTGCCGACTTCGTCAAGACGTCGACCGGGTTCCACCCCGCGGGCGGGGCGTCGACGCACGCCGTGTCGATCATGGCCGAGACGGTCGGCGGGCGCCTCGGCGTCAAGGCGTCCGGCGGCGTCCGCACGCTCGCCGACGCCCTCGCGATGATCGAGCACGGCGCCACGCGCCTCGGCCTGTCCGGCACCGCGTCCGTCCTCGCCGGCTTCGACGACGGCGCTGCCGCACCCGCGTCGGGCGACGGCGGCTACTGAGCCGGACGGCCCCGGGGCCGCTGCACCGAGAGAGCTCGGGCGACGGCGGCCCCGGGGCCGCTTCCTGCTGCGGTGCGCTCGGCGACCGCGGGCTCAGAGACCCAGCGCCCGCGCCATGTCGGTCTTGACGCGGTCGAGGCGGTCACGCGCGGCGGCGCGGGCCGCCGTGAGGTCGTCGTGCGAGGCGTCGGGCGCGACGGGCAGCACGACCTCGAGGTAGCACTTCACCTTGGGCTCGGTGCCGCTGGGACGCACGATGACGCGCGTGCCGTCGGCGGTGAGGATCCGCACGCCGTCGGTGGGCGGCAGGCCGTCCAGACCGGCGGACAGGTCCACGACCTCGGACACCCCGGCTCCGGCGAGCGTGCGCGGGGGAGCGGCGCGCAGGTGCGTCATCGTCTCGCCGATGCGGTCGAGGTCGGTGAACCGCGCGGACAGCTGGTCGCTCACGTGCAGCCCGTGGGTGCGTGCGAGGTCGTCGAGCGCGTCGACGAGCGAGCGACCCTCGGCCTTCAGGCGGTTCGCGAGCTGCGCGACGAGCAGAGCGGCGCTGATGCCGTCCTTGTCGCGCACGTGCGCCGGGTCGACGCAGTAGCCGAGCGCCTCCTCGTAGCCGAAGACGAGCCCCTCGACGCGCGAGATCCACTTGAAGCCCGTCAGCGTCGTCGCGAAGCCGAGGCCGTGCGCGGCCGCGATCTTCCCCAGGAGCCGCGACGACACGACCGAGCACGCGAGGACCCCGCCCGTGGCGCCGGAGGCCGCCGCGCGCCGCGCGACGTCCTCGCCCAGCAGGGCACCCACCTCGTCCCCGTGCAGCATGCGCCACCCGTTGGAGCGGGCCGTCTCGGCTCCCTGGTAGGTGCCGACGCGCGGGTCGAACACCGCGACGGCGCACCGGTCGGCGTCCGGGTCGTTCGCGAGCACGACGTCGGCGCCCGAGTCCTGCGCGAGGGCCAGCGCGAGGTCGATCGCTCCCGGCTCCTCCGGGTTGGGGAACGCGACGGTCGGGAAGTCGGGGTTCGGGTCGAGCTGCTCCTCGACCGGGAGGACGCCCCGGTAGCCCGCGTCACGCAGGACGTGCGCGAGCGTCTCGCCGCCCACGCCGTGCAGCGCGGTGGTGACGACCTCGAGGTGGCGCGGCGCGCCGTCGGACAGCGCCAGGACCGACCCGACGTACTGGTCCACGATCTCGCGGCCGAGGACGGTCCACCCGGTCTCCGCGCGCGGGACCGAGACGGCCGGGCCGACCGCGGCGATCTCGGCGGCGATGAGCGCGTCGTAGGGCGGCACGATCTGGGCGCCCTGGCCGGAGTCCGTGACGACGCGACCGCCGAGGTAGACCTTGTAGCCGTTGTCGGCGGGCGGGTTGTGGCTCGCGGTGACCATGATGCCCGCGTCCGCGCCGAGGTGGCGCACCGCGAACGCGAGCACCGGCGTCGGCAGGGCGGAGGGCAGGAGGAGGACTCCCAGACCCGCGGCGGTGAGCACCGCCGCGCTGTCGAGCGCGAACTGGTGCGACCGGTGCCGCGCGTCGTACCCGACGACCACCCGTGGCCGGGACGCGCCCCCGGCGCCGACCGGCGCCAGGGCGTCGAGCAGGTACGCGCCGATCCCGGCCGCCGCCCGGACCACGACCGCCCGGTTCATGCGGTGCGGGCCTGCGGCCATGCGACCGCGCAGCCCGGCGGTCCCGAACTCGAGCGGTCCCGAGAAGCGGTCCTCCAGCTCGGCGAGCGCCGCCGCGCGCACGTCGTGCTTGCGCGGGTCGTCCGAGCCGGTGAGTTCCAGGAGGTGGCGCAGCTCGGCCTGGTCGTCGGTGTCGACGTCCGCCTCGATCCAGGCCTCGACCCGGACGAGGACGTCCGAGCGCTCCGCACCGGGGTCGAGGGTCGGGTCGTCGGCGTCGCCCGGGAACGGGACGGCAGTGCGGTCTGTCATGTCACACCAGCTTCGCGATGTCGGCCAGGAGGGCGCTGATCCGCGGCCCTGCGGCCTGGCCGGCCTCGATGACCTCGGTGTGGGAGAGCGGCGTCGGGCTGATGCCGGCGGCCAGGTTCGTCACGAGCGAGACACCGAGCACCTCCAGGCCGCAGTGGCGGGCCGCGATGGCCTCGAGCGTCGTGGACATGCCGACGAGGTCGGCGCCGAGGACGCCGGCCATGCGGACCTCGGCCGGGGTCTCGTAGTGCGGTCCGGGGAACTGGGCGTACACGCCCTCCGGGAGGGTGGGGTCGACGCCGCGCGCGAGCTCGCGCAGGCGTGGGGAGTACACGTCGGTGAGGTCGACGAACGTCGGGCCCTCGAGGGGGCTGCGGGCCGTGAGGTTGATGTGGTCGGAGAGGAGGACCGGGGTGCCGGCGCCCCAGTCCCGGTTCAGCCCGCCGCACCCGTTGGTGAGGATCAGGGTCTCCGCGCCCGTCGCCGCGGCCGTGCGCACCCCGTGCACGACGGCGCGGACCCCCTTGCCCTCGTACAGGTGCGTGCGCGAGCCGAGCACGAGCGCGTACCGCACCGAGCCGTCGGCGCGCTCGACGCGGATCGAACGCGTGACCGACAGGTGCCCCGCGACCGCGGGGGCGGAGAAGCCGGGGATCTCGTGCGTGGGGATCTCGGCGACGACGTCGCCCAGCAGCTCCGCGGCACCGCCCCACCCGGAACCCAGCACGAGGGCCAGGTCGTGCCCGTCGACACCGGTGGCCTGCGCGATGTGGTCGGCGGCCGCCCGGGCCACGAGGAAGGGGTCGGTCGCTGGGTCGTCGAGCGGGGGTGTGCTCACGGGCGTCGTCGTCATGGTCGCAAGGCTAGTCCGTCCCACGGGGCGCGACCCGACGAGCGGGGTCTCCCCGGGGCGGTGCGCGGCACCGCCCGGGTGTCTCGCATGCTGACACCGCGGGACGCGACGGCCTGACAGAATGTCCCGCGTGACGCACGCGAGCTCCGACCACCAGGCCACCCGCATCGTCGTCGTGGGAGGTGGACCCGGCGGCTACGAGGCGGCCCTCGTCGCCCGCAGGCTCGGAGCCGACGTGACGGTGGTGGAGCGCCAGGGGCTGGGCGGCGCCGCGGTGCTCACCGACGTCGTCCCGTCGAAGACGCTCATCGCCACCGCCGACTGGATGACCATCGCCGAGCGCGCCGCCGACCTCGGCATCCGGCTGCCCGTCGACACCGCCAGGGCGCAGCACCCCGCGATGCGTCGCCACATGGTCGACCTCGAGGCCGTCAACTCCCGCGTCATGGCGCTCGCGGCCGCCCAGTCCGCCGACATCCACGCGCGCCTCGAGCGCGAGGGCGTGCGCGTCGTGATCGGCGAGGGGCGCCTCGACGGGCCGGAGCGCGTCGTCGTCGACCGGCCCGAGAGCGCCGACGGCCCGCTCGCGCTGGACGCCGACGTGATCCTCCTCGCGCTCGGGGCGACGCCCCGCGTCCTGCCGACCGCTCAGCCCGACGGCGAGCGCATCCTCACCTGGACCCAGCTCTACACCCTGTCCGAGCTCCCGGAGCGGCTCGTCGTCGTGGGGTCGGGCGTCACGGGGGCCGAGTTCGCGGGCGCGTACAACGCGCTGGGCTCCGACGTCGTGCTCGTGTCCAGCCGTGACCGCGTCCTGCCCGGCGAGGACGCCGACGCGGCCGAGCTGCTCGAGGGCGTGTTCCGCTCGCGCGGCATGACGGTCATGTCGCGCTCGCGCGCCGAGTCGGCCGAGCGGACGCCGGACGGCGTGCGCGTGACCCTCGCCGACGGCCGCGTCGTCGAGGGCTCGCACGTCCTCATCGCGGTGGGCGCGATCCCGTCGACGCAGGGCATCGGGCTCGAGGAGGCCGGGGTACGGCTCACGCCGAGCGGGCACGTCGAGGTCGACAAGGTGTCACGCACGTCCGTGCGGGGGATCTACGCGGCGGGTGACTGCACGGGGATCCTGCCGCTCGCGTCGGTCGCGGCGATGCAGGGGCGCGTGGCGATGTCCCACGCGCTGGGCGACGCCGTCGCGCCGATCAAGCTGCGCACCGTCGCGGCGAACATCTTCACCGCGCCCGAGATCGCGACCGTCGGGTACAGCGAGGAGCAGCTCAAGGCGCAGAACAGCAAGTACGTCACGACGGTGCTCCCGCTCGCGCGCAACCCGCGCGCCAAGATGCTCGGCATGCGCGACGGCTTCGTCAAGCTCTTCGCCCACCCCGAGGCGAGCGTCGTGCTCGGTGGCGTCGTCGTCGCGCCGCGCGCGAGCGAGCTGATCTTCCCCATCACGCTCGCGGTCTCGCACCGCCTCACGGTCGACGACGTCGCGTCCGCCTTCACCGTCTACCCGTCGCTCTCGGGCTCCATCGCCGAGGTCGCGCGGATGCTGCACCACCGCGAGGGCTGAAGGCGCCCGCTCCCGGTGGCTCGCTCGTCAGCCCAGCGACGCGGCGAGCCGCCTGGCGCTCGCGTCCGGCTCCTCCGCGCCCGTGACGAACGTGCGGTGAGCCAGGGCGCGCGTCCCCGGGTCGTCGAACCACTCGGCGAGGAAGTCGTGACCCGACGAGACCCAGTCCGTCCCCTTCGACGCGAGCGCCCGGGCGCGCAGCACGTCCAGCGCGTGGCCACGATCCGTCGAGGGCAGGACGAGGACGACGTGCGGGACGGCTGCGAGCGCGGAGCGCGCACGGGCGAGGCACGTGGCGTCCGTGAACGACCCGTGCCCCGCGCCGAGCGCGAGCACCGCGCCCGGGTGGTCGCTCACCGCGCGCTCGACGGCATGTGCCCGCGCCGGCTCCCACTCGCGCTCGGCGGCGACGCGGCCCACCACGCCGACCCGTCCCACGAGGCGGTCGACGCTCCAGCCGACCTCCGGGTAGTAGCGGTCGGCGACCGCGTCGAGATCGACGAACGGCCTCCCCGTCAGGTCCGCGACGAGCGCCCCGAGCGTGGACTTCCCGCCTGCCGCCGGGCCGAGCAGCACGAGATCCGGCGCCGTGGCCAGGGCGGTGCCCGATCCGGACGACGACACGTCAGAGCGAGCCGTCGAGACGCAGCGACCCGTCCACGTACGCCAGGTCGGTGACCTGCAGACCGGGGAAGCTCTGCGCGAGCGCCGCGCTGAGAAGGCCCTGGAGGTCGATCGCGACGCGCGCGTCGGGCAGGACGCGGACCGCCTCGGGCGGGAGGCCCTTGCTGCGCAGCGCGCCCTGCAGCGGCGCCTCGACGAACCCGAGGAGCTTGTGGGCGGGCAGCCCCGCCGCGCTGGCGTCGACCGCGAGGACGGCGGTGCCCGCGACGACGGACTCGACGCGCAGCGTCGCGCGCACCACGGGGACCAGTCGCGCCGCGAGCCTGAGGGCCGACGGCGGGTCCGGCACCTCGCGCAGGTCCACGACGACGCGCACGTCGTCCCCCTCGCCGGTCACCGAGCGCACGTACGGCGGCAGGCCACCCGTCGCACGCGCGATCTCGACAGCCTCGGTCACGGTCAGCTCGATGCGCACCCGCAGACCCTAACGCGACCACCGAGGTAGAACCCTGGTCCGCCGAGGTAGAGCCCTGGTCCGCCGAGGTAGAGCCGTGGTCTGCCGAGGTAGAGCCGTGGTTGCGCGAGGTAGAGCCGTGGTTGCGCGAGGTAGAGCCGTGGTCACCA
>CAZFUQ010000209.1:0-7192 GCA_964521905.1 uncultured Cellulosimicrobium sp. | reverse complement strand
GACGTCGATCGACCCGCCCGCGACGCCCGAGGAGGGCTACCACCTCACCGAGGACCTCGTCGACCACGCCACGGCGTGGGTGCGCCAGCAGAAGGCCCTCATGCCCGACAAGCCGTTCTTCGTCTACCTCGCCCCGGGCGCCACGCACGCGCCGCACCACGTCCCCGCGGAGTGGATCGAGAAGTACCGCGGCGCGTTCGACGACGGGTGGGACGTGCAGCGCGAGCGCACCTTCGCGCGGCAGAAGGAGCTGGGCGTCGTCCCGCAGGACGCCGAGCTCACCGCGCGGCACGACGAGATCCCCGCGTGGGACGACATGCCGGACGACCTCAAGCCCGTGCTCGCCCGTCAGATGGAGGTCTACGCGGCGTTCCTCGAGCACACCGACCACCACGTGGGCCGCATGATCGACACCCTCGACGACCTGGGGATCCTCGACGACACGCTCGTCTACTACATCATCGGCGACAACGGTGCGTCGGCCGAGGGCACGGTCAACGGCGCGTTCAACGAGATGGCGAACTTCAACGGCATGGCGGCCCTCGAGACACCGGAGTTCATGCGCTCCAAGCTGGACGAGCTCGGCTCGCCCAGCTCCTACAACCACTACGCGGTCGGCTGGGCGTGGGCGATGGACACGCCGTTCCAGTGGACCAAGCAGGTCGCGTCCCACTGGGGCGGCACCCGGAACGGGACGATCGTGCACTGGCCGAGCCGCATCGCCGAGAAGGGTGGCCTGCGCTCGCAGTTCACCCACGTCGTCGACGTCGCGCCGACGATCCTGGATGCGGCCGGGCTGCCCGAGCCGACGATGGTCAACGGCGTCCTGCAGTCCCCCATGGAGGGCACGTCGATGCTGTACGCGTTCGCCGAGCCGGAGGCTCCCGAGCGCCACGACCTGCAGTACTTCGAGATGTTCGGGAACCGCGGGATCTACCACCGGGGCTGGAGCGCGGTGACCAAGCACCGGACCCCCTGGGAGCTGTCGAGCGTCAACGTCCCGCCGTTCGACGACGACGTGTGGGAGCTGTACGACGGCTCGGTGGACTACAGCCAGGCGCACGACCTGGCGTCGCGGCGCCCCGACATGCTCGCGCACCTGCAGCGGCTGTGGCTCATCGAGGCGACGAAGTACCAGGTCCTGCCCATGGACGACCGCAGCGGCGAGCGGCTCGAACCCTCGATCGCAGGACGTCCCACGCTGGTGCACGGGACGTCCCAGCTCTTCTTCCCCGGGATGGGACGGCTGTCGGAGAACAGCGTCGTGAGCGTGAAGAACCGGTCGTTCTCGGTGACCGCGGAGGTCGAGGTCCCCGACTCCGGGGTGCACGGCGTCCTCATCGCGCAGGGCGGGCGGTTCGGGGGATGGAGCGTGCACACGCGCGACGGACGCCTCGTGTTCACCTACAACGTGCTGGGCATCCGCCTGGAGACGGTGGTCGCGGACGTGCCGGTCCCGTCCGGGACGCACCAGCTGCGGACGGAGCTCGCGTACGACGGCGGTGGGCTCGGCAAGGGTGGCGACGTCACCCTGTTCCACGACGGCACCCTCGTCGGGTCCGGGCGGATCGAGGCGACCCAGCCGCTCATCTTCTCGGCCGACGAGACGACCGACATCGGGTACGAGTCGGGCACGTGCGTCTCGCCGGACTACACGTCGCGCACGAGTCGCTTCACGGGCCGCATCCACTGGGTCCAGCTCGACGTCGGGACGGACGACCACGACCACTTCATCAGCCCGGAGGAGCGCCTGCGCGTCGCCATGGCCCGGCAGTAGGCCGACCGAGGACGCAGGACAGGAGGACGACATGGGCGACGAGCGGCGCGAGGGGCCTCAGGCCGGCAGCAGCGGGGAGGTTCCCGTCGCGTCGGACGCCGATGCTCTGAGGGAGCGCCTCGATGCGCTGGAGCGGGAGAACGCGGAGCTGCGGAGCCGGCTCGACGCCGCCGCCACGGGAGCGGTCGGGGTGGCGTCCGCGTCCGGCGCCTCCGTCCCGGGCGGCCGGGCGCCGCGTCACCGGGTGCGCAGCGTGGCGTCCGTCGTGCTCATCCTGCTCGGCGCGCTCCTCGCGCCCGCGGGAGCGGTCGCGGCGTGGGCGCAGCGCGAGCTCACGGAGACCGACCGTTACGTCGCGACGGTCGGGCCTCTCGCGGCGGACCCGGTGGTGCAGTCGGCCGTCGCCGGGCGCCTGACGCAGGAGGTGATGGAACGGATCGACGTCGGGGCGCTCCTCGACGAGGTCGTCCTCGCCGTGGAGGCGCAGGGCTCGGCCCCGCGCGCGACCCGGGCGATCGCCGCGCTCGAGGCGCCGCTGACGAGCGGGGTGGAGTCGTTCGTCCGGCGCGCCGCAGACCGCGTCGTGCAGAGCGAGCAGTTCGAGACGGCCTGGGTGCAGGCGAACCGGACGGCGCACGAGGAGCTCGTCGCGGTCATGCGCGGGGACGACGGCGCGATCCTCCAGGTCGGGCAGGACGGACAGCTCACGATCCAGCTCTCGGGGATGATCGAGCTGCTCAAGGAGCGCCTCGTGGAGCGCGGGCTGGGCGTCGCGGGGAACATCCCCGAGGTCGACGCGAGCTTCACGATCGCCCAGAACACCCGGCTCGTCGAGGTCCAGAACCGGTACGCCCAGGTCGTGGCCCTCGCGACGTGGCTGCCCTGGGTGGCGCTGGGCCTGCTCGCCGCCGGGGTCCTCGCCGCCACGCACCGGCTGCGGGCGCTCGTCGTCGCCGGGCTGGCGCTCGCCGTCGCGATGGTCGTCCTGGGGATCGCGCTCGCCGTGGCGCGCGGCGTCTACCTCGACGCGCTCAGCGGCGCGGTCGTGCGGCTGGACGCGGCCGAGGTCGTGTTCGACCAGGTCGTGTCCTTCCTGCGCGTCACGCTGCGCACCGTGGGCGTCCTCGGCCTCGTCGTGGCGCTCGCCGCCTACCTGGGCGGTGCGAGCTCCTCCGCCACGAGCCTGCGGGCGGGGGCCGCCCGTGGCTTCGGGCGCGCTCGGTCCTGGGCGCGGAACCGCGGCGTCACCGCGGGCCCGGTCGGTCTCTGGCTCGGGCAGCACAAGGGCTTCGCGCGCACCGTCGTGATCGCCCTCGCCGCGCTGGTCCTGCTGCTCGCGGCCGACCCGACGCCCGCGCTCGTCGTGTGGACCGCCGTCGTCGCGGGCGCGCTCGTCGCCCTGGTCGAGCTCGTCGCCACACCGAGCGCCGAGCGCGGTCGGCCGCCCGAGCCGGACGCGGCCGGTCGCGGGACGTCCGCCGGGACGTGAGGCCCGCCCGGACCCCGGCGGCCCGTCACGCCCACCGCGGCGCGTCCGTACCCCAGGCGTGGGCCGGCGCGGGGTAGTCGTCGACCGGTCCGCCCGCGATCCGGTCGAGCGCGGGGCGTGCGGTCGTGGCCTCGACGGCGCGCCCGTCGAGGAGCACCCGGTGCCCGACGACGCAGCGCTGCCCGGGCGTCCGGGGCTCCCCGTGCGCGGCGTCCCGGTCGGGCGCCGCGAGCAGGGCGTGCGCGGTGCGGGCGAGGGCGCCGTCGATCTCGCGTCCCCGGCCGTCGTCCGCGCGGTCGGCGAGGGCGTCGACGACGGCCGCGGCGAGGAGGTACCCGGTCGCGTGGTCGAGCGCCTGGGCGGGGAGGGCGCCCGGCGCCGCCCCGGCGGGCGCGTCCGTCGTGCCGTCGCGCGATCCCTCGACGAGCGCGATGCCGCTCGCCGCCTGCACGATCGAGTCGAAACCGCGGCGCGTCGCCCACGGTCCGTCGTCGCCCCACGCCGTGACGCGGGCGTGCACCGCGCCGGCCGGCACGCGCAGCCCGAACGCCTCGAGCGATCCCGGGCGGTAGCCGGTCACGAGGACGTCCGCCCCGTCGAGCAGCTCCTGGGCGCGCACGAGACCCTCGCGCGTCGCGAGGTCGAGCGGTGCGGAGCGCTTGCCCTGACCCGTGTCGAGGTGCTGCCACCCGATCTCCGGCAGGTGCGGCGGGTCGATCCGCAGCACGTCGGCGCCGAGCAGCGCGAGCGTGCGCGTCGCGACCGGCCCGGCGATCACGCGGGTGAGGTCCAGGACCCGCGCACCGGTGAGCGGGCGGGGGCCTGGTGAGAGCGGGCGCGGCGCGGCGGCGTCGTCGCGCGCGGCGGTCCGCACGGGCGTGCCCGACGCCGCGGCCCGGCCCGGCGCGGACGCCCGCCACCCGCTCTCGGTGCGCACGCGCACGGCGATCGCACCGACCTCGGCCGCGCGGTCCTCGACGTCCTGGGCAGGACGGTCGGCGAGGGCCGCCGCGACGTCGTCGCGCGTCGGGGCGACGGGGGCGTCGGCGAGCAGCTCGAGGAGCGCGAGCAGGCGTGCGCGGTGGTGCGGGTAGTTCGCGTGCGTGCGGACCCAGCCGTCGGTCGCGCGGAAGAAGCCGGAGAGCGGCGCGAAGCCGTCCACCGGCGCGCCGTCGACGCGGAGCAGCCGGTCGCTCGTGAAGGCCGCGGCGACCCGCTCGAGGTCGGGAGGCGGGCCGGCGTCGGACCCGCCCGCGCGGGCCGCGGCGTCGCGCACGGCGACGACCGACGCGACCGCGAGGTCCAGGACGGGCAGCGTCGCGGCGAGGAACGGCTCGGTACCCACCTGCGCGACGATACGCCGACGACCGGGCCCGACGCCGGGCCTCAGCGGACGGTGACCGTCCCGGGGAACGCGGCGACGTCGTCGTTCGTGAAGTCGCCGTCCGCGCCCTGGTTGATGTCGGAGATCAGCTGGACCAGCTCGAGGTCGCTCCGGGGTCCACGGGCGAGGTTGTGCGCGATCTGCTCCGAGGTGAGCGGCGTGCCGTCGTAGTCCGTGGTGAACGCCTGGCCGGGGGGAGCGCCCACGGACTCGTAGTTCTGGACGCTGTCGATCGACGTCGACCGGAACCGGTCCATCTGGTCCTGGGTCAGCGAGATGGTCACGGTGTCACCGGGACGGATCGTCTGCGGCGAGTCGATGCCGGAGAACTCCGGCATGTTCAGGTACTGGGCCGACATGTCGTCGGCCGTGACGTCGTACGAGTAGGTGCGCGCCGAGAGGTCCTCGTTCCCCGACGCGTCGAAGGACTGCGTCATGCGGTAGTCGCCGCGGTCGCCGTACGTCGCCGTGAGGAGCTGCTCGGTGCTGCCGTCGGGATACGTGGTGGAGACCATCGAGCCGGTGTTCTGGCCGATCTGCCACTCGGCGCCCCCGACGGGCGTGTCGAACCCGACGGTCGACGTCGAGTCGTACTCGAGGCGCTCGATCGTCGTCGTGCCCGAGATCCCGGTGGAGGGGTCGGCCGGGATCTCGCCGGTGACGAGGTAGGTGTCGTACGCGGCCTGTCCCTCCGGAGTCGACAGGTCGAACTCGGCGCTGCGCAGGGACGCGCCGTCGAGCGACGTCGTGTTGCCGAGCATGACCTTCACGGCGTCGAAGTCGAGACCGAGGCCCGCGTGGTTCGCGACGGCCTCGGTGGGGCCCGCGGTCACGCGCACCGTGTCGTCGCCCGTGCGCTCGATGAGGCTCGTCACGCCGCTCGCGTCCTTGACCGACGACTCGACGGCGATGTGGCGGAACGCGGCGTTCAGCTCGGTCTCCGAGTAGCTGCCGCCGTCCATCGTCACGGACGAGCCGACCGGCATGCTCCGCGGGTCGAACGGGTTGATGCTGCCCGGGTCGGTGACCCCTGCGTCCTCGGGCACCTTGACGGTGTACTCGGACGTGAGCCCGGTCGTGTACCCGCCGCTGACGCCCGTGCCGCCCTTGGACACACCGCCCTCGACGCCGATCGACACGTCGGACTTCGACGTGTACGTCGTGAACCCGTCCTCGGTCTTCTCCCCGACGGTGTACTCGGCGCCGCCGTTGATGCCGAACGAGACCTTCGACCCGTTCGTGGTCTTCATCCAGTCCTCGAGCGACCCGCTGCCCGAGTACGTCGTCTCGCCGCTGTCCGGGTCGTGCGAGACGCCGAACCCGACCTTCGTGTCGCTGCCCTCCGTCGCGGGGCTGCCGATCCCCCCGTTGTCGACGCCGTCGGTGCCGGATCCCTTCAGCGTGACCGTCGGCCCGCCCGAGCCCTCGTCGGAACCGCCCGCGGCGTCGTCCGTCGCGGCCGTCCCCGTCCCGGGACCCCCACCCGGACCGACGCCGCTGCCACCCGGTCCGCCACCGCCCGGGCCACCCGGCGCACCGCCCGCGCCGTCGGAGCTCGCGGTCTCCTGCTGGTCCGCGTTCTTGCGGACCGTGTCCGCCGCGTCGCGCAGCGTCGTCGCGGCGGCGACGAGCGCGGGCCCCAGCTCGGCGGACCACCGACCGCGGAGCTCGTCGCCGTCCGGGCCGGCCCAGCGGGCACCGCTCACCGTCGCGTCGAGCGTGCTGCGCGTGGTCTCGAGGGACTCCGAACCCGTCGTGAGGCTCTGCGCGAGAGCGCGCAGCTCGCCGATGTCGGCACCGTAGAACCCCATGACCGTCCCTCTCGCGTTCCTGCTCCAGCATCCGGAGCGTACGCGGCGCGTCCGGGTCGAGTCCTGCCCACGGCATGGGGCGAACTCCCCACCGGGACGCGCGACCAGGGCGGTTCGACGAGAGGAGGCCCGGTCGCGCGGGGTCGTGGTCAGCCGATCGTCACGCGGTGAGGACCGCGGCGAGCCGCTCGAGGACGATCTGCCCCGCGGGCGGGACGCGGTCCGCCTCCGCGGGCGTGATCCACGCGAGCTCCGCGATCTCCGCGCTCGGCGCGGGCGCGGGCGAGCCCGGGAGCGGCTCGGCGTACATGCAGTGCATGCGGACCACGCGCCCGCCCAACCCGTGACCGGGGGCCTCGGCGACGAAGCCCGGACGCACGGACGTCGGGTCGAGCCGCACCCCGAGCTCCTCGCGGATCTCGCGCACCAGCGCCTCGGCGTCCGACTCGCCCGGCTCGACCTTGCCGCCCGGCATGAAGAAGCGGTCCTTGCCCGCGGTGCGGACGGTGAGCAGGCGGCCGTCGCGGACGTTGACCCAGCCGACCGTGCGCAGAGGCGGCTCGGGTGCGGCCCCGGTCACGGGGTGGGTCGCCCTCTCGGCACGGGGAGCGGTCCCGGCGTGCGGAGGAGTCGTGCGGTCGTCGGTCGTCACGCACCCACCCTGCCACCCGACGCCCACGGCCGCCGTCGACGGCACGCGGCCGGTCCCCCGCCCGCCCGCGAGAACGACC
>CAZFUQ010000208.1:4239-7198 GCA_964521905.1 uncultured Cellulosimicrobium sp. | reverse complement strand
GGGTCGAACCTCGCCGAGACGATGCCCCCGTCGGTCCAGCACCTCGCGGGCGTGCGCTCGCGCGGCGGGCTCGTCGTCGTGGACCCGCGCCGCAGCGCGACCGCGGCGCTCACGGGAGACCCGACGGACGCCGTCGGGCAGGTGGGCGACCAGGGCGTGCACCTGCAGCCCGTGCCCGGCACGGACCTCGTGGTGCTGCTCGCGCTGCTGCACGTCGTCGTCACGGAGGGGCTCGTCGACGAGGAGTACGTCGCGGCGCGGACCGGCGGCTTCGACGACGTCCGACGCTCCGTCATGGCGTGGTGGCCCGAGCGGGCCGAGACGGTCTGCGGGGTCCCCGCGGAGCGGCTGCGGCACGTGGCCCGGATGCTCGCCGCGGCGTCGCCCGTGCACGGCGGCGCGGGCGCGTACCTGCTCACGGGGCGCGGCGTCGAGCAGTCCACCCAGGGGACCGCGACCGTGACGGCGACGATCAACCTCGCGCTCGCGCTCGGGCTGCCGGGGCGTGCGGGGTCGGGGTACGGCGCGATCACGGGGCAGGGCAACGGGCAGGGCGGTCGCGAGCACGGGCAGAAGGCCGACCAGCTCCCCGGCTACCGCAAGATCGACGACCCGGCCGCGCGCGCGCACGTCGCGGCGATCTGGGGCGTGGACCCGACGACGCTCCCCGGCCCGGGCATGCCCGCGGTGAGGCTGCTGCGTTCCCTGGGCGCCCCGGACCACGACCGCCGAGACGGGGGCATCCGCCCCGGATCGGGCCGGAACAGGGGCGGGAACCCACGTCTCGACGAGGCGGCGCCGGGCGAGGTACGCCCGCGCGCGCTCCTCGTGCACGGCTCGAACGTCGTGGTCAGCGCTCCCGACGCGGACCGGGTCGCGGCGAACCTGCGGGCGCTCGACCTGCTCGTCGTGTGCGACCTCGTGCCGTCGGAGACGGCGCTGCTCGCCGACGTCGTGCTGCCCGTGACGCAGTGGGCCGAGGAGGAGGGCACGATGACGTCGCTCGAGGGGCGCGTCATCCGCCGCCGTCGGGCGCTCGACCCGCCCGGCGAGGCGCGCTCGGAGCTGTGGGTCCTCGCCGAGCTCGCGCGGCGGCTCGGCTCGTCCGTCTCCTTCCCGACCGACCCCTCCGTCGTCTTCGACGAGCTCGCGCGCGCGTCCGCGGGCGGCGTCGCGGACTACTCCGGGCTCAGCCACGCGCGTCTCGACGCGGACGAGGCCGACGGCGGAGACGGGCTGTTCTGGCCGGTCCCGGCCGCGGAGCACCCCGGGACGCCGCGGATGTTCCTCGACCGGTTCGCGACGCCGGACGGGCGAGCGCGCATGGTGGCCGTCGACCACGTGGGCCCGAGCGACGACGTGCGCCCCGACGCCCCGCTCTACCTCGTCACCGGCCGTGTGCTGCAGCACTACCAGTCGGGCGCGCAGACGCGCCGCGTGCCCGAGCTCGACCGTCTGGTCCCCGAGCCGTTCGTCGAGCTGCACCCCGTCCTGGGCCTGCGGCTGGGGGTGGGCGACGGCGACCGCGCGCGCCTCACGACGCGCCGCGGTGCGATCGAGGCCGTCGCGCGCTGGAGCGACCGCATCCGGACGGACACGGTCTTCATGCCCTTCCACTGGAGCGGGGCCGGGAGCGTCAACCGCGTCACGACCGACGCGACCGACCCGGTCTCCGGCATGCCCGAGTTCAAGGTGTGCGCCGTGGACGTGCGGCGGGCGCCCGACGACGGCCCGTCAGCCGCCGGTCGTGCTCCGGCGCGAGCAGGTGCCGACCGGTCCAGGGGGGTGGGCGTATGACCCGCGTCGTGGTGGTCGGCAACGGCATGGTGGGCTCGCGGTTCGCGAGCGACCTCGTGTCGCGCTGCGGCCCGGGCGTCGCGACGGCGCCCGTGGAGGTCACGGTGCTCGGCGCCGAGGAGTACGAGCCGTACAACCGCGTGCTGCTCAGCGAGGTCGTCGCGGGCAAGGTCGACGTCGCGGCGATCACGCTGCCCGGTGCCGACGACGCGCGCGTGACCGTGCGGCGCGGCACCGAGGCCCTCGCGATCGACCGGGACGCGCGCCGCGTCGTCACGGGCGAGGGCACGTACCCGTACGACGTCGTCGTGCTCGCCACGGGCGCCGCGGCCCGCGTCCCGGACCTGCCCGGCCTCACGGACCTGCCCGGCGGGCTGCCCGGCGGCGTCCGGGCGCTGCGCACCCTCGACGACGCCCGCGAGATCGTGGCGGCGTCGGTCAACGCGCGGCACGCGGTCGTCGTCGGCGCGGGCGTGCTCGGGCTGGAGGTCGCGTGCGGGCTCGCGCGCCGCGGCGTCACGGTGAGCCTCGTGCACGGCGGGGCGAGCGTCATGGACCGCCAGCTCGACCACGCCGCCGGCGGCGTGGTGGCGCGCAGCCTCGCCGGCCTGGGGGTGCGGACCTGGACCCGCGCCCGCACCGAGCGCGTCCTCCTGGACGGGGGCCACGTGCGCGGCGTGACGCTCCGGGTGCCCGACGACGGGGCGCACGTCGCGCCGTCGGCCCACCCGGGCGGCGTGGGGGCCGACGCGACACGCCTCGTCGACGTCGAGGCCGACCTCGTCGTGCTCGCGTGCGGCACGATCCCCGAGGCGGGGCTCGCGCGCGCCGCGGGCCTCGCGGTCGACCGGGGCGTCGTCGTCGGGCACGACCTCGCGAGCCCCGACGACCCGCGCGTCTTCGCGATCGGCGACTGCGCCCAGCCGCCCGAGGGCGGGACGGGGCTGATCGCGCAGGGCTGGGACCAGTCGCGGCGGCTGGCCGAGGCGCTCGCGGGCGACCTCGAGGGGCTCGGCGACCGGTCCGTCGCTGCCCGCGACCCGGCCGCGGCGGGCGACCGGGCGGCGTCGGGCCTCCCGCACGTGCGGCTCACCGACCCCGACCGGCCGAGCATGGCGCTGCGCCTCGCGATGACCGTCGTGGCCCGCCCGCTCGGGACGGC
>CAZFUQ010000208.1:1252-4139 GCA_964521905.1 uncultured Cellulosimicrobium sp. | reverse complement strand
CGGGTCAAGGCCGCCGGGCTGGAGATCGTGACGATGGGCGTGTCCGGCTCGCGACGCAGGCCCGATCCCGCGCACCGGTCCGTCACGCTCAGCGACCCGGTCTCGGGACGTCACGTCGAGGTCGTGGTCGCGGACGGGTTGCTGGTCGGCGCGACGTGCGTCGGGGCGCCGGACGTCGGTGCCGACCTCACCGCCACGTACACGCGGCGCGTGCCCGTCCCCGCCGACCCGGCCCACCTCTTGCTGCGGCCCGTCGCGCAGGCCCCGGCACCGGCGTCGTCCCCGACGCACATGCCCGACCGCACGACCGTGTGCACGTGCAACGGCGTGACGAAGGGGGACGTCGTCGGGTGCTGGCACGACGGCGCCCGCAGCGTCGACGACGTCGCGCGGGCCACGCGCGCGACGACCGGCTGCGGCGGCTGCAAGGACGTCGTGTGCGGGCTGGTCGACTGGCTCGCGAAGGCCGACCCGGAGCAGCGGGTGGAGGTCGCCTGACGCCCGGGCGCGGCTTCTCACACGGGGCGGCACCACCGGGTGAGGAGACCGTTACGGGTGGGCAACGGACGGGGCACGGTCGCGAAACCGCCCGTCCGTAGCGTCGCTCGCACCCTCCCGGTGAGTCTCCCCGCTCACGACGGTGCGCAGGCCGGGACGGTGACCGACAGCCCCGACGCCCCCCAGGAGCCCGACGTGACCGGACCCCAGACCGATCCCGCAACCGCGCAGAGCGCTCCCGACGCACCCCGGCACCTCGTCGTCGTCGGTGGTGGCATGGTCGCGCAGCGGCTCGTCGAGGCGCTGCGCGCTCGCGACACCGACGGCGCGTGGCGCGTCTCGCTGTTCGCCGAGGAGCCGCGCAAGCCGTACGACCGCGTCGCCCTGACGAGCTACTTCTCGGCGCGCGACGCCGAGGAGCTCACGCTCGGCGACCCGGCGCTGTGGGACGACCCGCTCGTCACCCTGCACCGCGACTGCGCGGTGACGTCGATCGACCGCGAGGCGCGGACGGTGACCGACCGCCTCGGGCGGGTGCACGCCTACGACGAGCTCGTCCTCGCGACCGGGTCCAACGCCGCGCGGCCCCCGATCCCGGGCAACGAGCTGCCGGGCGTGTTCGTCTACCGCACGATCGACGACGTCGCGGCGCTGCGCGGCTGGGTCGAGGAGAAGCGCCGCCACGCCACGACCGAGGGCGGCTGGGAGCGGCCCGTGCGCGGCGCCGTCATCGGCGGTGGCCTCCTGGGCCTCGAGGCCGCGGGCGCGCTCAAGGCGCTCGGTGCGCAGGCGACGGTCATCCAGTTCGGCACGCACCTCATGGACGCGCAGATCGACCTCGGCGGCGGAGAGGCGCTCAAGCGCCTCATCAACGGCATGGGCATCGCGGTGCGCTGCAGCACCGGGACCAAGGAGATGAAGGTCTCCCGCAAGACGGGGCACGTGGGCCGGCTCGACTTCGCCGACGGCGGCCGGCTGGACGTGGACGTCGTCGTCCTCGCGACGGGGGTGCGACCGCGCGACGAGCTCGCGCGCGCCGCGGGTCTGCCGGTCGGCGAGCGCGGTGGCGCGGTGGTCGACCTCGGGTGCCGCACCGAGGACCCGCACGTCTGGGCCGTGGGCGAGGTCGCGTGCATCGAGGGCCGCTGCATCGGCCTCGTCGCGCCGGGCTACGCCATGGCGGAGGTCGTCGCGGACCGGCTGCTCGGCGGCGAGGCGACGTTCCCCGGTGCGGACACGGCGACCAAGCTCAAGCTCCAGGGGGTCGACGTCGCGAGCTTCGGCGACGCGTTCGCCCGCACCGAGGGCGCGATGGAGCTCGTGTGGGCCGACCCGGTCGCGGGCGTCTACAAGAAGCTCGTCCTGTCCGACGACGCGCGCACGCTCCTGGGCGGAGTGTTCGTCGGCGACGCGTCGCCGTACGCGTCGCTGCGCCCGATGCTCGGCGCGGAGCTGCCCGGGGACCCGGGGCTGTTCCTGCTCCCCGAGGGATCCGGGGGCGGGGCACCCGGCCTGGAGCTGCCCGACGACGCCACGGTCTGCTCGTGCAACAACGTCAGCGCGGGCACGATCCGCGGCGCGGTGACCGAGCACGGGTGCACCGACCTCGCGGGCGTCAAGGCGTGCACCAAGGCCGGGACGAGCTGCGGGTCGTGCCTCCCGCTCGTCAAGAAGATCACGACGACCGAGCTCACCCGGGCGGGCGTCGAGGTCTCCAACGCGCTGTGCGAGCACTTCGAGCTCTCGCGCGCGCAGCTCTTCGACGCCGTGCGCGTCGCGGAGCTGCACACGTTCAGCGAGATCGTCGGGCGGTTCGGCCGGGTTCCCGAGCCCGTCACCGACACGCACGGTGCCGTGCTGGTGCGGGACGCGGGTCGGGGGTGCGACATCTGCAAGCCCACGGTCGCGTCGATCCTCGCGTCGCTCGGCAACGGGCACATCCTCGACGGCGAGCAGGCGACGCTGCAGGACACCAACGACCACGTCATGGCGAACATGCAGAAGGACGGCACCTACTCCGTCGTCCCGCGCATCCCCGGCGGCGAGATCACGCCCGACGGCCTGCTCGTCATCGGCCAGGTCGCCAAGGACTTCGGGCTGTACACGAAGATCACCGGCGGCCAGCGCATCGACATGTTCGGCGCGCGCATCGAGCAGCTCCCGCACATCTGGCGCCGGCTCGTCGAGCACGGGTTCGAGTCCGGGCAGGCGTACGGCAAGTCGTTGCGCACCGTGAAGTCGTGCGTCGGGTCCACGTGGTGCCGGTTCGGCGTGCAGGACTCGGTGGGCATGGCCGTCGAGCTCGAGCTGCGGTACCGCGGCCTGCGCTCCCCGCACAAGATCAAGCTCGGCGTCTCCGGGTGCGCGCGCGAGTGCGCCGAGGCCCGGG
>CAZFUQ010000208.1:0-1242 GCA_964521905.1 uncultured Cellulosimicrobium sp. | reverse complement strand
AGTACATGAGGAAACGGTCGATGGTGCGGATGAGCGCCTCGTCGTCGGCGGCAACGGCGGGTTCACGCCACGGCACGCGCAGCTCCTCGCCGAGGACCTGGACGACGAGGCGCTCATCCGCACCATCGACCGTTTCCTCATGTACTACATCCGCACCGCCGACCGCCTCCAGCGCACGGCCGCGTGGGTCGAGGACTACGAGGGCGGCCTCGACGCGATCCGCGCGGTGATCCTCGAGGACTCGCTCGGCATCGGCGCCGACCTCGACGCCGCGATGTCCCGCCACGTCGGCGACTACGAGGACGAGTGGCGCGCGGTCCTGGAGGACCCGGAGAAGCTGCGCCGCTTCGGGTCGTTCGTCAACGCGCCCGCCGCGCCCGACCCCGACCTCGCGTACGTCACCGAGCGGGGCCAGATCCGCCCCGCGACCGCCGACGAGCGTGCCGCCCTGGAGGAGGCCCGCGCCGCGGGTCTCGCCGCCGTCCCCGCCGGTCCCGTCGTGATCGCCGGCAGCACCCTGGAGGTTCGTCGATGAGCGTCGTGTCAGCAGAGCAGGTGGGCCCCGTGACCTCCGACGCCGCGGGCTGGGAGCGGGTGTGCCTCCTGCGCGACCTCCTCGTCGAGCGCGGCGCCGCCGCCCTCGTCGGCGGCGTGCAGGTCGCGCTGTTCCGCCTCCCCGACGACACCGTGCGCGTCGTGCAGCAGCGCGACCCGTACTCGGGCGCGAACGTCATGTCGCGCGGGATCGTCGGCACGCGCGGCGGTGTACCGACCGTGGCGGGGCCGATGTACAAGCAGGTCTTCGACCTCGCGACCGGCCGGTGCCTCGAGGCCGCGGGATACGTGCCCGTCCAGGGCCTCGCGCCGGACCTGGCGACGTGGCCCGCCGAGGTGCGCGACGGCGCCGTGCACGTGGGGACCCGGCCCGTCACCGCCTCGGACGCCGCGGCGGACGCCGTGGCGGGCGAGACCTCGGACGGTGCGCCGTGACCACGCTCCTCGGCCTCGACCTCGCCGGGCGCACGGTCCTCGTGGCCGGGGGCGGACCCGTCGCCGCCCGCCGCGCGCGGGCCATGGCCGACGACGGCGCGCACGTCCGCGTCGTCGCCCCCCAGGTCTGCGAGGACCTGCGCGACCTCGTCGCCGCCTCCCTGAGCGCGGGGCACCTGGCCTCCCTCCGTCCTGGTGGCGACGAGCCCACCGCACCGGGCGGAGGAGGCGTCACCTGGGCGCCGCGCGAGG
>CAZFUQ010000207.1:0-7198 GCA_964521905.1 uncultured Cellulosimicrobium sp. | reverse complement strand
GGTACCACATGAACGTCAACGTGCTGAACCGTGAGACGCTCGTGGACGCCATGGAGCACCCGGAGAACTACCCGCAGCTGACGATCCGTGTGTCCGGGTACGCGGTGAACTTCGTCCGCCTCACGCGCGAGCAGCAGCTCGACGTGCTCTCGCGCACCTTCCACGGCGCGCTCTGAGGAGCTCCACGATGACCGTCACCCTTCCTGTCCCCGCCGTCCGCCCGTCGCGCGGGTGCGGCGTCGGCGGGGGCACCCTGCCCGACGACGCCACGCGGCTCGACGTGCCGGGCGCCCCGACGGCGCCGGCCGAGCCCGCGCCGTCGGGCACCGGGGTGGGCCACGCCCGCCGCGCGGGCGCGGGCCTGGACGGGTTGACGGTCGCGGACGTGGACCGGGCCGAGAAGCTCGCAGCGATGCGGGCGGGAGAGCTCGGCTCGGTCCACTCCTGGGAGCTCGTCACCGCCGTGGACGGACCGGGGACCCGGCTCACGGTGTTCCTCAACGGGTGCCCGCTGCGGTGCCTGTACTGCCACAACCCCGACACGTTCGCCATGAAGGACGGCAGGCCGGTCACGGCCGACGAGCTCCTCGCGCGCGTCAAGCGCTACCTGCCGGTGTTCCGGGCCACGCACGGGGGCCTCACCCTCTCGGGCGGCGAGGTGCTCATGCAGCCCGCGTTCGCCGCGCGCGTGCTGCGCGGCGCGAAGGCGATGGACGTGCACACCGCGCTCGACACGTCGGGCTTCCTCGGCGCCAGCGCGACCGACGCGATGCTCGACGACACCGACCTCGTGCTGCTCGACGTGAAGTCGGGCGACCCGGAGACCTACAAGAAGGTCACGAGCCGCGACCTCGAGCCGACCCTGCGGTTCGGACGACGGATCGCCGAGCGCGGGCTCACGGGCCACGCCCCCGAGGTCTGGGTGCGGTTCGTCCTCGTCCCGGGCCTCACCGACGAGGTGGACAACGTCGAGAAGGTCGCGCGGTACGCGGCCTCCCTCAACGAGATCCGCCCCGGCACCGTGACCCGCGTCGAGGTGCTGCCCTTCCACCAGATGGGCCGCGACAAGTGGGACGCCCTCGGCCGCACCTACGAGCTCGACGACACCCCCGCGCCGACCCCGGAGCTCACCGAACGCGTGCGAGACCAGTTCCGCGCCCACGGCCTCGTGACGTACTAGCGAGCGGTCGATCGTTCAGCGAGAAGTGAGAATCGGCCCCGGATCCGTGCGATTCCGGGGCCGATTCTCACTTCTCGGCAGCGTGCTGCCCGGACGCGGGTGCCGGTAGGGTCACGCCGTGGTCTCCCAGGACGATCGGCGGTGGTCCGTCGACGACGCGCGGCGTGTCGCCGACGAGGCCGACGACCTCGCGGCGCTGCTCGACGCGCTCGCCGCGTCGCCGGCCGCGGCTCGCGAGCAGGTGCGCGCCGCGTTCGGCGACAGCCGCGAGGAGAAGGTCCTCGCGCGGCTCGACACGGTCGACGTCGCGGCGCTCCGGGACGTCACGCGCGAACGGCTGCGGCTGGGGGCGCTCGCGGACGCGGGAGTGCGCACCGTGGGCGGGGTCGCGCGGCTCGGGCGGCCGGGCCTGGAGAAGATCCCGGGCGTCGGCCCGCAGACCGCGACCCACCTGCTCGCCGCGGCCGAGCAGGTCGCGCGCGCGGTGCGCGAGAGCCTGCGGTTCCGCATCGACCTCACCCCGACCGACCCGGTCGCGACGGCGCTCGTCCAGGCGCTGCACACGCTCGACCAGGCCGACGCGGTCGTCGCGCGGTACGGCGACCAGGTCCGACGCTCGCTCGCGGAGCACGCCCGGCTGCGCGACGACGCACGCACCGCGACGAGCGGCGTGCGGAGGCTCGTCGTGTGGGGCGAGCGACGCCGTCGGGCGCTCGCGGCGGTGACGGCGCTCGCCGCGCTCGCCGACGAGGCACGCGCGACGGGCCTCGCCGAGGAGGCGCGGCGGGTGACGGGGCTCCTGACCGAGCCGGTGCGCCCGTACGACGTGTGGCAGGACTTCCGACGCCGGTCCGCGGCGTACTACGCGCTGCTCGACGGCGTCGTGCCCACGGGCCGCGACCTCGCCGCCGCCGAGGGTCACCTGCCGACCGAGCTCGTCGACCGCGTGCAGACGCAGGTGCTCGACGAGTCGCTCCTGCACGTGTCCCTGCGCGGGTACCAGGCGTTCGGGGCGCGCTTCGCGCTCGCGCAGCGCCGCGTGGTCCTGGGCGACGAGATGGGTCTCGGCAAGACGGTCCAGGCGATCGCCGTCGTCGCGCACCTCGTCGCGGGCGGTGCGACGCACGCGCTCGTCGTCTGCCCGGCGAGCGTGCTCGAGAACTGGGTCCGCGAGCTGCACTTGCACGCCCGGCTCGCCGTCCATGCGCTGCACGGCGAGGACCGCGACGCCGCCGCGGCGGCCTGGCGCACCGCCGGCGGTGTCGCCGTCATGACGTTCGCCGGGCTCCGACGGGCCGGGCCGGACGCCTTCGCCGGTGCCGCGGCTCCGGCGGTCCTCGTCGTCGACGAGGCGCACTACGTGAAGAACCCGCTCGCGAAGCGGTCGGTGGCCGTCGCGGCGCTCGCCGGGCGCACGCCCCACGTGCTCCTGCTCACCGGGACGGCCATGGAGAACCGGGTCGACGAGTTCCGGACGCTCGTCGGGTACCTGCAGCCCGGGCTCGCCGCCCGGCTGGACCCCGCGCACGGGGCCGCCGGCCCGGAAGCCTTCCGCCACGCGGTCGCGCCCGCGTACCTGCGGCGCAACGCCGAGGACGTGCTCGAGGAGCTGCCCGAGCTCGTGCAGGTCGACGAGTGGGAGCGCCTCGGCGCGGTCGACGGCGCCGCGTACCGCGAGGCGGTCTCCGCAGGGTCGTTCATGGCGATGCGGCGCGCGGCCTTCGCCGTCGACCACGCCGAGGACTCCGCGAAGCTGCGCCGCCTCGTGGAGCTCGCGCGCGAGGCTGCGGAGAACGGGCGCAAGGTCGTCGTGTTCTCGTACTTCCGGGACGTCGTGGACGTCGTCGTGCGCGCGCTGGGCGACCTCGCGCTCGACCCCCTCACGGGGTCGGTGCGGGCCCGCGCCCGGCAGGCGATCGTCGACGACTTCACGGCGGCCGAGACGCCGCGCGTGCTGGTGAGCCAGATCGACGTCGGAGGAGTAGGCCTCAACCTCCAGGCGGCATCGGTCGTCATCCTGTGCGAGCCGCAGACCAAGCCCACGACCGAGGCCCAGGCGATCGCGCGCGCCCACCGCATGGGTCAGGTCGAGACCGTCCAGGTGCACCGGCTGCTCACCGTCGACAGCGTCGACGAGCACCTCGTGCGCCTCCTCGACACCAAGGCCCGGCTGTTCGACGCCTACGCACGGCGCAGCACGCTCGCGGAGGAGGTCGCGGGCGCCGTCGACGTCTCCGAGGCGACGCTCGCCTGCGCGATCGTCGACGCCGAGCGCGCGCGGCTGTTCGTCGACCCCGCGGTGACGTCGACCGAGGACGCTGCCGTCGACGCGGCGCCGGCCGACGACGTGGCGGGAGCCGGGTCCGGGCGACCGGGGTCCACGACAGGAGGAGCGGAATGAGGCCAGGGGACACGGACGAGGTGCAGGCGTTCCTCGACGCGGTGGGCTCGTCGAGCGCGGCGCGGCTCGCCCGGGTCGGGGAAGCGGCGCTCGCGGCGGGCGCGAAGTCCCGGGCGCAGGCTCGGAAAGCGTCCAGGTTGTCCGCCGTCGACTCCGCGGTGCTCGAGAAGGCGGTGCGCGAAGCCATCGAGCCGCTGCACGAGGAGCTCGTCGCGCTCGGTCCCGGCATCCTCCGCTCCGCGATCTCCGACACGCTGTCCGCCGCGCGGGCGATCGCCAGGAGGGACGTGCTCTCCGACGAGGAGTACGCCGTCCTCGCCGGCCCGTTCGCGACGGCCGGCTACGACGTCCCGCCACGCCGGAGCGACGAGCGACCGGCGGGTCGTCGGCCTACCCTGGCGCCATGACCGCACCGGACGCTCTTCCCTCAGCGCCCCCGCTCAACCCGCTGCCCGAGGACTGGTCGACCGCGCTCGCCGTCGTCGCGCACCCCGACGACATGGAGTTCGGCGCGGCGGCCGCCGTCGCGCGCTGGACCGGTCAGGGCAAGCGTGTCGTGTACTGCATGGTGACGAGCGGCGAGGCCGGCATCGACGGCATGGACCCCGACGAGGCGCGGCGCGTGCGCGAGGCGGAGGAGATCGCCTCCGCGCGGGCCGTCGGCGTCGAGGAGGTCGAGTTCCTCGGCCTGCCCGACGGCGTGCTCGAGTACGGCGTCCCGCTGCGGCGGGCGATCGCCGGCTCGATCCGCCGACACCGACCCGACGTGGTCATCACGGGGAACTTCCGCGAGACGTTCCCCGGGGGTGTGCTCAACCAGGCAGACCACATCGCGACCGGACGGGCCGTCGTCGACGCCGTGCGCGACGCCGGCAACCGGTGGGTGTTCCGCGAGCAGGTCGAGACCGACGCGCTCGAGCCGTGGGGCGGGGTGCGGCAGGTCTGGGTCGCGGCGTCGCCCGACGCGGCGCACGGCGTCGACGTCAGCGCGACGTTCGACGCCGGGGTCGAGTCGCTGCGCGCGCACGCGGCGTACCTGGACGGCCTCGGCTGGGAGGACTTCGACCCCGCGGCGTTCCTGGCCTCGATGAGCGCCCCGACCGGGGAGCGGATGGGCGTCCCGCACGCCGTCGCGTTCGAGGTGCTGCGGATGGGCTGGGAGTAGCGCTGCCACCTGCCGACCGGGCGGTGCGGGCGGGTCGAGCGGGCGACCGTGGTTCGTCCGGGCTTCCGGACGAACCACGATCGCCCGCTCGGCACCTGGGGTGGTGCCAGGTGATCAGGCGCGCGACGCCGCCGGGACGTTCGCGACGCCGTCGGGCAGGAGCCGGCGGCCCAGGACCTTCTCGCTGTACCCCGTGCGGTCGAGGTACGGCGTGATGCCGCCGAGGTGGAATCCCCACCCCGCGCCGAGGATCATGCACAGGTCGATCTGCGACGGGCTCGCGACGACGCCCTCGTCGAGCATGAGCCCGATCTCCTGCGTGAGCGCCGTGAGCACGGAGTCGAGCACGCCCGTCTCGTCCAGCGCTCCCGCACCGCCGGCCTCGCCGGTGCCGAACACCTGCTGGATCGCGGGGTCGACGGGCTTGGGCAGACCCTTGGGCGCGTCGAGCACGACGGGGATCTGCTCGTCCACGATGCGCTGCAGCCCGGGGGAGACCGGGAACCGGTCGCCCAGGTCCTCGCGCAGCGACGTGAGCACGTGCAGGCCCACGGCCGGGCCGACGAGGTCGAACAGCGCGAACGGCGGCATCGGCAGGCCGAGCGGCGCGACGGCGCGGTCCGCGACCTCGACCGAGGTCCCGTTCTCGACCGCCTCGACGATCTTGCCCATGAGCAGGATGAGGAGGCGGTTGACGACGAAGCCGGGGCGGTCCGCAACGAGCACGGCCGTCTTGCGGAGCTTCTTCGTCATGGCGAACGCCGTGGCGAGCGCGGCGTCGTCGGTCTTCGCGGCCTGGATGATCTCGACGAGCGGCATCTGCGCGACGGGGTTGAAGAAGTGCATCCCGACGACGCGCTCGGGGTGGCGCAGGTCGGCCGCCATCTCCGTGATGGAGAGCGCGGAGGTGTTCGTGAGCAGGACGGCCTCGGGGGAGATCACGCCCTCGAGCTCGGCGAACACCTTCTTCTTGAGCGGCAGGATCTCGGTGACGGCCTCGATGACGACGTCGCAGGACGCGAAGTCGCCGATCTCGGTGGTCCCGTGCACCGAACCGACGATGCGCGCCGCGACGTCGGAGGACATCCGGCCCGTGCGCACGAGCTTCTCGACCGTCGAGCGGACGTAGCCGAGGCCCTTGTCCACCCGCTCCTGGTCGAGGTCGCGCATGACGACGGGCACCTGGAGGCGCTGGGCGAACAGGAGCGCGATCTGCGCGGCCATGAGGCCCGCACCGACGATCCCGACGCGCGTCACGGGACGCGCGAGCTGCGCGTCGGGGGCGCCCTGGGGGCGCTTGCCCTGCGAGACGAGCTGGAATGCGTACACGCTCGCGCGCATCTCGTCGCTCATGATGAGGTCGGCGAGGGCCTCGTCCTCGGCGGCGAACGCCTCGTCCTTCGTCGCCGTCCGCGCGGCAGCGACGAGGTCGAGCGCGCGATACGGGGCCGGGCGCGACCCGGCGACGACGGCGTCGAGCTGCTTGCGCGTCGCACCGACGACCGCGTCCCACACCGGCTGCGGGTCGAGCTCGCGCCGCTCGACGACGATCTCGCCCGCGAGGACCGCGGCGGTCCAGCGCAGCGAGGACTCGAGGAAGTCGGGCGCCTCGAAGATCGCGTCCGCGAGGCCGATCTCGTAGGCCTCCTTCGCCTTGAACGGCTTGTTCGCGGCGGGCCGGGCGAGGATGACGTCCATCGCCTTCTCGACGCCGACCAGGCGCGGCACGAGGTACGCGCCGCCCCAGCCCGGGACGAGCCCGAGACCGACCTCGGGCAGCGCGAGCGCGGGAGCGTCGGTCGCGACGGTCCGGTAGTCGCAGTTCAGCGCGACCTCGAGGCCGCCGCCGAGCGCGAGGCCGTTGACGTACGCGAACGTCGGCACGCCCATCTCGCCGAGCAGACGGTAGGCGGCGTGGCCGCCGCGCCCGAGCTCGAGCGCCATCTCGTGCGAGGTCACGGTCGCGACCTGCAGCAGGTCCGCGCCTGCGGCGAGGAAGTAGGGCTTGCCCGTGACGGCGACCGCGACGATCTCGCCGTCCGCGGCGCGCTGCTGCAGGACGCGCAGCGCGGCGGTGAGCTCCGCGATGCCCTCGGGGCCGAGCGTCGACGGCTTGGTGTGGTCGAGCCCGTTGTCGAGCGTGACGAGCGCGAGCGTGCCGCGGCCGCCGGGCAGCTCGACGTCGTGCACGAGCGAGTGCGTGACGCGCTCGCCACGGACCGTGGTGGTCTGGGTGTCGGTGGGTGCGCTCATCGTCAGTTCTCCGCGGTCTCGTCGGTGTGGCCGGAGTAGTCGGCGTGGTGCGGGTTCTCCCAGATCACGGTGCCGCCCATGCCGAGCCCGACGCACATGGTCGTCAGGCCGTAGCGCACCTCGGGGTGCTGCTCGAGCTGGCGCGCGAGCTGCGTCATGAGGCGCACGCCCGACGACGCGAGCGGGTGGCCCATCGCGA
>CAZFUQ010000206.1:0-7236 GCA_964521905.1 uncultured Cellulosimicrobium sp. | reverse complement strand
GTGCGTGCCGGCGGGCGACCAGCGCGCCGCGTGGCGCCAGGACATCGACGACGTGTCCGACTTCCACCGTCTGGAGATCCAGCACTTCTTCGAGGTCTACAAGGACCTCGAGCCGGGCAAGTCCGTCGAGGGTGCCCACTGGACCGGTCGCGCCGAGGCCGAGGCCGAGATCGAGCGCTCCATCCAGCGCGCGATCGACAGCGGCTACCACACGCCGGGTCACTGACCGCGGCTCACGCCACGACACGACGGCGCCCCTCGCCCGCACGGTGAGGGGCGCCGTCGTGCGTCAGGGACGGACCAGGCCGTTCCGGTAGGCCCAGACGACGACCTGGACGCGGTCGCGCAGCCCTTGCTTGGCCAGGACGCGGCCGACGTGGGTCTTGACGGTGGCCTCGGAGAGGTAGAGCCGCGCCCCGATCTCGGCGTTGGACAGCCCGTCGGCGAGCAGCACGACGACGTCGCGCTCGCGCTCGGTGAGCGCTGCGAGAGCGCGGTCCCGCGCCGCGACGTCGGGGAGCGCGGGGACGACCTGGGCGAGGAGGCGCCGCGTCGCCGAGGGCGCGATCACCGCGTCGCCGCGGTGCACCGTGCGGACGGCGGCGAGCAGCTCGTCCGTCGGCGCGTCCTTGAGCAGGAACCCGGCGGCCCCCGCCCGCAGCGCGGCGTAGACGTACTCGTCGACGTCGAAGGTCGTCAGGACGAGGACCCGGCAGTGCGGCATCGCCGGCTCCAGCAACCGCACCGTCGTCTCGATCCCGTCCATGACGGGCATGCGGACGTCCATGACGACGACGTCCGCCCGGCGCTCGCGCTGGACGGACAACGCCTGCGCCCCGTCGGCGGCCTCGCCCACCACGACCATGTCGGGTGCGCCGTCGATCACCGCGACGGCCCCGGCGCGGACGAGGTCCTGGTCGTCGACCACGAGCACGCGGATCACGGGCCGCCTCCCCCACGTCGTGTCGACGCGACCACCGGGATCGAGGCCGCGACCGTCCACCCGCCCGCGGTACGGATCTCGAGCGTGCCGCCCGCGGCCTCGACGCGCTCCCGCATGCCCACGAGCCCGAGCCCCGCACCCGGGCCAGGACCCGGCGGCGGGCCGGGGGCGAGGTCCGGCGACGGTGGCGAGTCGGCGACCTCCACGTCCAGCCGGTCGCCGTGCCACGCGAGCGTGACCGTCGTCGACGAGCCCGGCGGTGCGTGGCGGGCGCTGTTGGTCAGCGCCTCCTGGACCGCGCGGAACGCGGCGAGCTCCGCCGTCGGCCCGAGCGGCACGGGCGCGCCCGACTCGACGACGCGCACGGTGCGCCCCGCGGCCCGCGCACGCCCGACGAGCGCGGGCACGTCCCCGAGCGTGGGCGGCGGTGCGGCGAGCGGCGTGCCGCCGGGCAGGTCCGCGGGCTCGGACCGCAGCACGTGCACGATCCCCCGCATCTGCGCCAGCGCCTCGCGCCCGGTCTCCTCGACGACCGTCAGCGCCTGCGCCGCACGGCCGGGGTCCGCGCGGCCGACCCGCGCCTGGGCGACGACGACCGAGAGGGAGTGCGCGACGACGTCGTGCATCTCGCGCGCGATCCGGGTGCGCTCGGCGAGCACCGCCCGCGCGGCGCGCTCCTCGCGCTCGGCCTCCGCACGCTCGCGCCCCGCCACCGCCTCCCGCCGGACCTGCTCCTGCGCGCGTCGGAGCAGACCCATGGTCCACGCCAGCACGACGAGCGCGAGGAGGAGCGCCCCGAGCAGCCCCGGGCTCGGCCCGCCGGCCGACGCCGCCACGCCGGGTTCCCCGCGGTAGCGCAGCACGGTCGCCGCCACGCCGGCGACCCCGGTCACGAGCCCGAGCGCACGCGGGCCCCATGCCGTGCAGGCGTAGCCGGAGAGCAGGAACACGAGCGCCGACGGCAGCAGGAAGTACAGCCCGGACACGCCGAGCATGGCCGCCACCGCGAGCGCGACGACCGCGTGCGAGAGCACCGGGGCCGAGCGTCGTGCGACGAGGGCGACGTGCGCCGTCGCGGCGAGCCCGACCAGCACCCAGGCCTGGGTGGCGGGGAGCGACACCAGCGCGACCACGCACGTCGCGGGCAGCAGGGCGAGCGCCGCCACCGTCGCGACGAGCACGTCCCCGCGCGCGGGTCGCACGCTCACGAGACGGTGACCCTCGCCGCGTCGTGCACGGCGTGCTCGGCGCGACGTCCCGCGTCGCGTGCGTCCAGCGTCGCGACCAGCAGCGCCGCGCCGATCACGAGCCAGGTCCCGTAGGTCACGGCGACGACGACCGTGATCGCGCCGGCCCCGAGGTCGACCGGACCGTCGTCCAGGCCGAGGAGCTGCGCGGCGGTCCCGAAGACCATGAGCGCCCCCATGGTGAGGCCGGCCGACGCGGCGACCCACCCGGCGGCCTGCAGCCCGCCTCGGACGAGCGGGCCCGGGACCGGGCGGTGCGTCAGCGCGAGCACCAGGACGGCCGCGGTCGCGAACAACGCGAGCTCCATCACCGGCGCTCCCCCCGTGTGCGGCTCGGGCCGTCCGAGCGTACCGCCCAGCCACCAGTAGGTCTTGAGCGCGGGGTAGGGCACGCACAGGGCCAGGCCGAGCGCGCGCGGCCACCGGCGGCGCGCCGGAGCGGCTCCCGCGGTGGCGGTCGACCACGTGTGCAGCACCACGACGACCGCCGTCACCGCAGCGAGCGACCGGACCACCGCGCCCGGGACGTCGACCACCGAGAAGTCGCCGGCCGGGATCCCCGTCACGGCGAAGAAGGTCCGGAACCCGTCGAGCGCGACGCCTCCCGCGGCCCAGAAGAGCAGGACGACGGCGGTCCAGCCGAGCCCGAGGGCCAGGGTGCGGGGCGTGCCGCGGCGACCGCGGGAGGTCGCGCGACGCCGGGAGGCCGCGATCGCGAGCAGGGCGACCCCGGCCGCGACGGGCGCCACCCACGTCGGGGCGAAGATCGCCGAGTACCCCGCCGGCGGTGGCCCCGCCCAGCGCAGCGTCCCCGCGACGAGGGTCGCCGAGGCGGTCAGGACGGCGGACGCGGTGAGCGCGACGGAACCGGCGCGGCGGGTGGGGCGGGTGGGACGGGAGGGGGACGGCACGGTGTCGGTCATGGGACCAGGCTCGCCGCCCCGGCCGCCCGCTCGCGTCGGCCTCAGGTCGCGACGCCGCGCGACCCAGGTCGCGCGCTCAGCGCGCCCGCAGGCCGGCGACCAGGGCGTCGACGAAGAGGTCGCGGTCCTCCGGGGGCCCGAGCCGGACGGCGTGCTCGATCCCGCACGCCAGGCGTTCGACCTGGGCGGGCGAGAGCTCGGGACGCACGGCGCCGGCCCGCTGCGCGCGGGCCAGCACCTCGGACGCCTCGCCGAGCACCTCGGCCTTGAGCGCCGCGATCTCGGGGCTGACGTCCTCGGTGGCGAGCAGGACGGTCTGCAGCCCGCCCGCCTCGAGGTGCAGGCCCACGACCTCGCGCACCATCGTCTCGAAGGCGTGCCCGGGGTCCGGGTCGTCCAGCGCCGCGCGCGCGACGAGGCCCAGCCGGGTCAGGGCGTCACGGGTGAGCTCCTCGAGGAGGGCGTGGGTCGTGGCGAAGTGGCGGTAGACCGTCCCCACCCCCACGCCCGCCTCACGGGCGATCTCGTTGAGCCGCAGGTCTCTCGGGTCGGCGCGCCGCGCGACCTCCAGGATGCGTTCACGGCTGCGTGCGGCGTCGGCCCGGAGCGTCGTCATGCCCCCACCCTACCGCCTAAGCGGATTTCTTATCCGAATAGGGCTACAGTAACCGGATGACGCATCCGATTAACGAGGAGAACACCATGACCTGGGACCCGACCGACCTTCCCGACCAGAGCGGGCGGACCGTGGTGGTGACCGGCTCGACGGCGGGCATCGGCTACTTCGCCGCGGAACAGCTCGCCGCCGCCGGCGCGCACGTCGTGCTCGCCGGGCGGTCGCCCGCCCGTCTGGAGGTCGCGGCGGCCGCGATCCGCGGGCAGGTCCCCGCGGCGTCGCTCGGCCGGGTCGTCGTCGACCTGGCCTCCCTGGCGTCGGTGCGGGACGCGGGCGCCGAGCTGGCCGCGCTCGACCGGCTCGACGGACTCCTCCTCAACGGCGGGTCGATGGCGCTGCGCGCGTCCGACGTCACCGCCGACGGGCTCCCGACGCTGGTCGGCACGCACGTCGTCGCGAACGTGGCCCTCGTCGCGCACGCGCTCCCGGCGCTGGCCCGGACCGGCGAGCTCCACGGCGCTCCCGCGCGGATCGTGCACACGTCGTCGGGGTACGTCGAGCAGGCGCGCAGGCCCGTCACCGACGCGCTGCGGACCTCCCGGATCGGCGTCGTCGCGTACACCCGGGCCAAGGCCGTCACGGAGGTCTTCGCGTTCGAGCTCGACCGTCGCCTGCGCGCGGCCGGCACGCCCGTGCAGTCCCTCGCCTCCCGGCCCGGCGTCGGGGTGGACGCCCGCACCCCGCGCCGCCCGGGGATCCGCGACGAGAGCATCCCCGTGCGGCGCAACCCCTACACGCCGTGGGCCCAGGGCAAGGACACCGCGGCATGGTCCGCGGTGCGGGCGATCACCGACCCGGCCGCGCGCGGCGGCGAGCTCTACGCGCCCGCCGAGGGAAAGCGCGGGCTCCCGGTACCCGTCGAGCCCCGCTCGCTCACGGCGTCCCCCGCAGCGGGCGACGTCGCGGCCCTGTGGCACCAGCTCGAGGAGCTCGCCGGGACCGAGGTCCCGGTCCCGGCCGGGACGCGCCGCGGGTGAGGCGAGGGGCCAGGTCCGTCAGGGCCGGCCCGCGTAGGGCATCGCGTCGGCCCAGCGCACGGCGACCTCGTGCACGGGGCTGCCCGGCTGGCGGGCCTCGATCATCATGCCGTTGCCCGTGTACATGGCGACGTGGCGGATCGTCGACGGGTCCGACGTGTCGTTCGCGTAGAAGACGAGGTCGCCCGGGCGGAGCTGGTCGTAGGAGATCTTCTGGACGCGCTGGTACTGCGAGCGCGACGTGCGCGTGATGTCGACGCCCGCGGCCGACCACGCGCGTGACGTGAGGCCCGAGCAGTCGTACCCGGGCCCGGTCCCCCCGTACACGTACGGCGCGCCGATCTTGGTGCGCGCCCACGCGACGGCGGCCTGGCCCTGCGCCGCGCCCCCGACGCCGGTCCCCGGCGGCGGCGTGACGACGGGCGGGGGCGAGGGTGCCGGCGCCGGGGCGGGTGCGGGGGCCGGGCTCGCGGCGGGCGGCGCGGCGGGTGCTGCGGGTGCTGCGGGTGCCGCGGGCGTCGCGGGCGTCGTCGCGGCCGGGGTGCCCGACGGCGCGGCGGCGGGAGTCCCGACACGGGCCCGGGCGGTCGCCTCGCGATCGGCCGCCGCCTGGGCGTCGAGGGCGTCCTGGCGCTCGCGCTCGACCTCCACGCTCGTGGCGCGGGCCCGGGCGAGCTCGTCGAGCAGCGCCTCGCGCTCCGCGGCGGAGGTGCGCACGGCGTCGTCGAGAGCGGCGGACGACACCTGGGCGGAGGCCAGCGCGTCGCGGGCGCGCGCCTCGACCTCGCCCTGGTGCTCGACGGCGGCGTCGGCCCGGGCGCGGGCCGCGTCGGCGACGGCGCGCGCGGTCGCGTACGCCTCGACGGCGCGACCGGCGCTGCGGCCCGCGACCCGTTCGACGTTCTCGCGCTCGACGACCTCCAGGACGCCGTCGGAGTCGAGCACCGCGCGCAGCGCGTCGAGGTCGGTCGATCCCTGGCGCGAGGCGCGGAACAGCGCGGCGACCGCCGTGCGGGCGTCGGACTCGCCGGCCTCCGCCGTCGCACGAGCCTCCTGCGCGTCGCGCACCTCGGCGTCGGCCGTCGCGAGGGCGGCCTCGGCGGTCGCGTACTCCTCGGCCGCGGTCTCGACCGCGGCCTCCGCCTCGCCCTGACGGTCGCGGAGCGCGGCCAGCTCGGTCTCGACGGTCGCGACGTCGCGCGCAGCACCGTCGGCGGCCTCGCGCGCCTGGCGGACGTCGTCCTCCGAGGGCGGGTCGGCCACCGCGGACGAGGCGAGGCCGGTTCCGAGCACGAGGGCGAGCAGGCCCGCGGTGCCGGAGGAGGCGAGGCGGCGGCGCACGGCGGCCGCGCGCCGTCGGGCGTCCCGCCCCGGGTCGCGGCCGTCCGGAGCCTCAGCACCGTCCGGGACCTCGGCGTTCGCGTGGTTCATCACACCTCCCCGGCGTGTCCGGTTGACAAGCACCCGCACGAGTCTGCCTGGAAGGTCCGTGACGCGCGATCTGAACCACGGACCGCTTCTCAGCATGTGGTCTCGCATCGCGAGACGGCCCTGGTGCACAGCGCCGGCGCGACCTAGCCTCAGGCTCATGACTCGTCGAATGTGTTGCTGACCCCGGCACACGTTCGCCTGCCCACGAGCCGTCGTCGACGACGCCGCTCGTCGAGGCACCCCGTCCCGTGTGCGCACCTCGCTGCGGTCGGCGGCCGCGTGCCCACCACGCCTCCCCCGCACCCGCGGCACCCGTCCGCCCGGCGCGCCGTGCGCCGTCGTACCCACCACCCGCAGGAGACCACCATGAGCACCGAGCAGACCCCCGCCTGGTCCTTCGAGACGCGCCAGGTCCACGCCGGCCAGACCGCCGACCCCACGACCGGGGCGCGTGCGCTGCCGATCTACCAGACGACGTCGTTCGTCTTCCCCGACGCGTCCGTCGCCGCCGACCGGTTCGCGCTCAAGGACCTCGGCCCGATCTACACGCGCATCGGCAACCCGACCCAGGAGGTCGTGGAGAACCGCATCGCGTCGCTCGAGGGCGGCGTCGGCGCGCTCCTGCTCGCGTCCGGGCAGGCCGCGACGACGTTCGCGATCCTCAACGTCGCCGAGGCGGGCGACCACGTCGTCGCGTCGCCGAGCCTGTACGGGGGCACCTACAACCTCCTGCAGTACTCGCTCGCGAAGCTCGGCGTCGAGACGACGTTCGTCACCGACCCGCACGACCCGCAGGCGTGGCGCGACGCCGCCCGCCCGAACACCAAGCTGTTCTTCGGCGAGACCATCCCCAACCCGAAGGCCGACGTCCTCGACATCGAGGCGGTCGCCGCCGTCGCGCACGAGGTCGGGGTCCCCCTGATCGTGGACAACACGGTCGCCACGCCCTACCTGCTGCGCCCGCTCGAGCACGGGGCGGACGTCGTCGTGCACTCCGCGACGAAGTACCTCGGCGGCCACGGCTCCGCGATCGGCGGCG
>CAZFUQ010000205.1:0-7273 GCA_964521905.1 uncultured Cellulosimicrobium sp. | reverse complement strand
CGGTCGACTGGGACCACGTCGACGTCGTCTACACGACGCTCGAGGACGCCTGGACCTTCTGACCCGGCTCGTCCACGTCATCAGATCGTTAGGCAATTTCACCCGCTGGCGCGGCATGTCCGGTACGCGCCGAATGAAAGCATGCGGCGGCACCGTCCTCGAGAACCCGGTGCCGCGCGTCCCGCGTACGAAAGGCAACAACATGGCGGAGCATGAGCTCGGCGGATTCTGGTCTTTGATCTGGCCTGACTGGAGCGCCGTCGGAGCTGGTGGTGTACATGCCGCCGCGCCGGTTCTCGTCATCCTCATCTGGCTCGTCGCCACGGTTGCCTGCGTCTTCGCCTGGCGTCAGTCGCGCTCGGCGATCGGCTACGTCGACGAGACTGCCTCCTTGCTCGACGGCGTGACCTCCGAGACGCTCTGGCAGCGCCGCTCGGAGCTCCTCGAGAGGTCCGCGTCGGCGTCCCCCGAGGTCCGTGACTCCTGGCGCGAGTTCGACGAGACTCTCGTCTCCGTCGACGAGGAGCGCAAGGTCTGGAACACGGTCGAGGCCGAGCAGTACTTCAACGCCTCGCGGTTCGCGCCGCGACTTCTGCACAACCGATTCCTCGACGCCGCTCCGGCAGCCCTGACCACGCTCGGGCTGCTCGGCACGTTCCTCGGGCTGACGGTGGGCCTCCGGGGACTCGACCTTCAAGGTGACTCCGACACGCTTACGTCGGGGATCCAGACCCTCGTCGCGGGCGCCGGAGTGGGCTTCACCGCTTCCCTCTGGGGCGTCGGGACGAGCCTGCTCGTGAACGTCCTGACGAAGCTGTGGGAGCGGCGCGCGGTTCGTCGCATCGACGCTCTTCAGGCCAAGATCGATGCGCTCTTCACGCTCCGTTCCCCTGAGCAGTCGCTCATCGACATCGCGCGCTCAACGCACGAGTCCCAGGAAGCCCTCACGGAGCTACACGAGAAGATCGGCGACCGTCTCCAGGAAGCACTGGTCGGGGTCGCCGAGCAGACTCGGGACGCCGTCACACAGTCGATGGAGACCGCGCTCGCTCCGGTGATGCAGGACCTCGCGAGCAAGGCCGCGAACCAGTCGGCCGAGGTGTTCGAGAAGGTCTCCGAGCAGCTCACGTCGTCGTTCCACGCGATCGGCACCTCGCTCGCCGAGGGGCTCACGCAGTCTGCGGAGGCGATGCGTACGACGCTCGAGTACATGTCGGAGAAGCTGGCCCAGCAGGCCGACCAGTATCGCGAGCAGATGGAAGGGTTGCAGGCTGCGACCGCGAAGCAGGTGGAGATGCTCGAGCAGTCGCTCCCGCGTGTCGTCGAGAGCATCGAGACCGCGACGACCCGCCTCGAGCTCGGGTCCGAACGCCTCGACACCGCCTCGAAGCACCTCGCCGTCACGTCAGACCGATTCGAGTCCGTGAGCGAGAAGTTCGGGGAGGTCCTGGCCGACGGCGCCGAGGCGTTCGAGGAGATGAGCGCCAAGAACACCAGCGCGGCGAACGTGCTCGAGGGGCTGTCCTCGCAGATGGTCGAGCTGACGACGACCGCCGTGGCCGCGAGCGCCACGCTCGAGGCCTCTGCCGAGACGCTCCATCAGGGCTTCGGCACGCTCCGTGAGGACCAGGAGGCGTATCTCGAGGGTCTCGATCGGCGCCTGTCGTCGCACTCGGAGGCAATGGCCACCTGGCTGAGCACCTACTCCGACGAGGTGAGCAAGCACACGAGCCGTCGCATGGACGAGTGGAACAGGCACACAGAGGAGTTCACATCGACCATGCTCAATGCCGTGCAGGCTTTGTCCTCTGCGGTCGACGAGCTCGACACGGTTATCGATCGTCGCCCCCGCACACCTGAGGTGGAAGCCGCGTGAGGCGGATCCTTCGCCGGGGTCGGACCGCCGAGTCGTCGGAGGACTCGGCCTGGATCTCCTTCTCCGACCTCATGACCTCCCTCCTCACCATCTTCATGCTCGCGGCAGTCGTGCTCGTGCTGTCCCTCACCCAGAAACAGGAGGCGCTCGCCTCGGAGCAGGAGCGGGCCGAGGCACAGCAGCAGGCGTTCGACGAGACCGTCGGGTCGCTCAGCGAGGCTGAGAAGATTCGTGCGCAGATGCTCGTCGAGATCCGTGACGCCCTGGCCGCACAGGGCATCGAGGTCACCGTCAGCACGGACAACTCCGTGCTGAGCATCCCCACGTCCTTGCTCGGCTTCGAGGCCGGCTCGTACGAGATCCAGCCCCAGCACCAGCAGCTCGCCCTCGAGATCGGGGACACGATCGCCGAGGTCGTCTCGCGCGACGACCGCTACACGTATCTCGACACGGTGTTCGTCGAGGGTCACACGGACAACACGCCGTTCGAGGGGCTGGAGGGATCGGGCAACTGGGGGCTCTCGACCTTCCGCGCCATCTCGCTCTGGCGTCTGTGGGACGAGCGCCTCGTTCCCGACCGTCAGCTCGACGAGCTGCGACGCGAGGACGGTCGGACGCTCTTCTCGGTCGCGGGCTACGGGGAGAGCCGCCCCGCGACCGTGACGCAGCTGACCGACGACGAGCGCGCCGCCAACCGGCGGATCGACGTTCGCTTCACAGAGAAGCGGCTCAGCGCGGAGGACCTCGCCGCCATCCTTGACGCGAAGATCGCCGACCGCACCGGGGGCGACGAGTGATCTCGCTGCTCCCGCTTCCCCCGGCCCGCGCGGATCAGCTCGCCGGTTGGTCGGAGCGCGCCTTGACGGGCTGGTCGCGGCTCGAGGAACGGGCATCGGTGCTGGCCGCCCACGCAGGTACGGGGCGCCGCTTCGACGAGCTCGTGCAGGAGGCGCGAGGCCTGCTCGACGCACTGGATCGCGACCTGCCGCACCGCATGACTGCGGAACCCCGGTTCGCCCGGGCCGTCGTCACCGCCTGGGCCGGGGACCGGGACCTGTGCGAACGCACCATGACGAGCGAGCTCGTCGAGATGCTCCGCCCCGTCGAGGGTCGCCGCCCGTCCCGGCTCGCCGTCATCACGACGACGTCTCTCCTGCTCGCCCACTTCGATGCCCTGGACGAGTGGCGCCCGGGGCTGTTCGCCACGCTCGCGGCGACGATCCGAGCGATGGTCGCCGCGTCCGCCGTCGGACGCGCCGACTCCGTGGAGACGCTCCGCACCCAGGGTGCCTTCCTGCTCGACCCGCAGGGTCCGCGGACACTCGCGCGCCACCTGCTCGCCACCGGGGTGGACCCAGTTGATTGGCTCCGAGCGCATCATCTCGGCACGATGAGGAACCTTCGCTACGCCCACCTGCTGCGAGACGCCGTGTACCTCGTCCAGATCGAGGACGCCGACCCGACGGTCGAGGGCCACACAGTGCTCGTCCAGGTTCGCGACGAGATCGTCGCCCGGCAGAGGTCCACGAAGGATGCCACGGACTCTGACGCGGCGCGGCGATTCGGCCACGACGTGCTCAGTGCGCTCCTGATGAAAGACGCCCGCCGTCCGGCAGCCGACTGGCTCGACGCCGTCACCGTGCTCGCGGGCGACCCGCGGCACCGGCAGACGGAGCGCTGGGCACTGTGGTGGCGCCCGCTCGACCCGAGCCTGGTCGAGCGCGCCGTGCGGTGGATGAGCACGGCGGACCTGCGCGCCTTCCTCGAGGCGGTCGCCGAATACGGACGATCGCAAGGCAAGAGCGACCTCACGCGAATGCTCGCACCGCGCCGCAGGTTCCTCGAGGGTCTCTACGAGACGGATCGCATCGTCGAGACACGTCTCATCCTCGGTTCCGACGTCGGCCGACGCGTCGTGGGCCCTGCAGGTTCCTCGTCGTTCGACGCGGCGCGCTACTCCGAGACCAACGGCAACGACAAGGCGATCATCGTCGTCGACTGCGGCGACTTCACCGTCGTCGAAGGCTCGCACAACTTCAGGCTCTTCCTCTTCGCTGGCGAACCGGTCCACCGGCTCATGGACCAGCGCAAGAGGCACTACACGCTCGACGACTTCCGTTCGCTCACCACCGCCGAGCACGAGCAGCTCCACGGCAGAGGCAGGTGGACCGCGATCAGCCACCAGAACGGCTGGCAGCGCGAGGCGTTCAGCTTCCTCCGACGCCTCGGTGTCCAGGTCGACGAACGCTCTCTCGTCGACGACGCCACCTACCTCTCGATCCAGCGACGCCGCATCACCGGAAGGCGGTACTGATGGGCCTGCTCGACCGACTCCGCCGCCGTCCGCTCGTCCCGGACGACGTCTTCGCCCCGATGCCCGGGTTCCGGGTCGCCTACGACGAGGAGACCCGGTTCACCGCGGATCCCGACGTCCTGCAGCTGATGCACGACGGGCTCGCCCAGCGCAGCGCCCAGGAGCAGTTCATCGTCCTCGACATGCTCGCCGAGGCAGGCCGAGCCACCCCGACGCCGGACGGCTTCCTCGTCGCGGCCGACGACGTCGCACGGATGGACGACGACGAGGCGACGATCCTCGGACTCGCGTCGCGATTCACCGGCGAGCTCCGCACGATGGCGCGCAAGTGGACCGCCAGCCCCGACTTCGGGGTCGACGTCGTCGTGCGCACCGGCGCGCGTCCGGAGCTCCATGAACGGCGCGGACCGGCGATGACCGTCGGCGGCACGCTGTACCGCCTGAGCCCACCCGCACTGCACGCGCTCCGCGCGATCGAGGATCACGCTGCGCTGCCTCACGACCGGCGCACCGGTGCACGCAACGTGCAGCTCGTCGCCGAGCTCCAGGACGCACAGGCCAGGGCGCGAGACGCCGAGGACCTCGCCGAGCGCGACCCGTCCCTGAGGCTCGAGCTCGGCGCTCTGGACAAGTTCACGACCACGGTCCCCCGGAGCGTGGGGCTCACGCTCGAGCCCCAGCCGGACGGGTCGATCGCCGTCACGCCCGACCTCGGCCCCGGGTTGGACTCGAGCGACGTCGCCCGACGCCTCGACCAGCTGCCGCGCGACCCGGAGGCTGACGCAGGGGTGCTGCGTATCGGCAACCAGCTCGTGCTCCTCGACCGCAAGCGCCTCGCGGGGATGCGTGAGGTGCGCCGCCGCCCACGCATCGAGCGCGACCAGGTCCAGCATCTGTTCGACACACCCGGCGCGTACTACGACCCCGAGGTGGTCGTCACGGAAGGCACCTTCGGCGTGCGCGTGCTCGGGCTGGGCGTCATCGCCCCGGTCTCGTTCACGGAAGCGGCGGAGCGAGGGATCGGATGGTTCGACGACGTCCGGACGACGACCCCGCCCGAGGCTCTGCGCGAGCGCCCGAAGACCTCCGCGGAGCATCGCGACCTGATCGACACGATCGCGCAGGCCTGGGAGCGGGGCGACACCGTCGTTCCGCTCGACGGTGACGTCGTCGACGTGAGCGACCGCGACCGGGTCACGGAGGCGCTCGACGCGGCCCGCGAACGTCTCGAGCGCCTCCCGGCCGCTCCCGGCGTCGACCCGGAGGACGCCGAGCCCACCACCGAAGAGGCGGAGCGCGGGCCGGAGGTCACGGTCGGGATGCACATCGCCGATCTCGTCGGCGGCCCCGACGCCCTACGACGCGTCGCCGAGGCCGCTGAGACCGCACGTCCAGTGGACTACGCATCGCTCGCACTGGAGCCGTTCCCCCACCAGCGTGCGGGCATCGAGTGGTTGACCGCGCTCATGCAGAACGCCGCCTCGTCCGACCCGGACGTGACGCACCGGATCCGAGGAGCCGTCCTCGCCGACGACATGGGGCTCGGCAAGACGTTCATGACCCTCGTCGCACTGCGTGAGCTGCTCGAGACCGCGCGCGCCGGCGGCCGCGAGCCAGGTCCGGTGCTCGCCGTCATGCCGGTCGCGCTGCTGGACAACTGGCTCGCCGAGATCGAGAAGACGTTCGGCACGAGGACTGGGCCGTTCGCCGAGGTCGTGCCGCTCCAGGGCGAGGGACTGGGTCTGTACCGCATCCGGGGACGGGGGCGGGAGACCGCCGCGAGCCTTGGCGACCTCGACGCGCACGGGATGGTGCGCGAGGACCGGTTGACCGACCTCGTCTCGCTGCGGATCGGCGAGTCCTGGGGGGACGCGCGCCTCGACCGCCCCGGGACGCTGGTCCTCACCACCTACGAGGCCCTGCGCCGTCATCAGGTCTCGCTCGGCCTCGTCGAGTGGGAGGCCGTGGTCCTCGACGAGGCGCAAAACGTCAAGAACCCCGAGACGCTCAGCTCCCGTGCGGCCAAGGCGCTCAAGACCCGCTTTCTGCTGGCCGCCACGGGGACCCCGGTGGAGAACTCGCTCCTCGACTTCTGGAACCTCGTCGACACCGCGCAGCCCGGCCTGCTGGGCACCTGGGCGCGGTTCCGCGACGAATGGGACACACCGATGCGCGCGGCATCCGGGGAGGAGCACGCGCGGCTCGGTAGAGCCCTGCGTGCCGCGGTCGGGCCGTTCATGCTTCGGCGGGTCAAGGAAGACCACATTCCGGGCCTTCCGTCCAAGAATGTCCACCCTCTGCATCGTGCGATGCCCTCCACCCAGCGCGACGCCTACGACGACGTCCTCGCGGCCTACCGGTCGCGCAAGGGTGTCAAGGGCGCAGCCCTGTCGACCCTGCACGCGCTCGCCGAGGTCAGCCTCCACCCGTGGCTGCGGGCAGAGACCACGGGGGCGCTCGCCGACGTCCGTGCCGTGGACGAGTCCGCACGCACGCTCGCGACAGTGCGCGAGATCCTCGACGAGATCCGAGGGCACGAGGAGAAGGCGATCGTCTTCTGCCGTACCAAGGCGATGCAGCGGGTCCTCGCCGGGTGGCTCGGTGAGCTGTATGGGCTGCGCGTCGACGTCGTCAACGGCGACACGGCCGCGACCGGCGCCACCCACGGGCGTCTCGCGCGCATCCGGGCGTTCGAGGCCCGACCCGGGTTCAACGTCATCGTGCTCTCCCCGCTCGCCGTAGGTGTCGGTCTCACGGTCGTCGGGGCCAACCACGCGATCCACCTCGAGCGGCACTGGAACCCCGCGAAGGAGGCGCAGGCCACGGATCGCGTCTACCGGATCGGGCAGCGCCGCGACGTACACGTGTACTTCCCGATCGCCACCCACCCGGACATCGACTCCTTCGACGTCAACCTCGACAACCTGCTGCGGAGCAAGACGTCGCTGCGCGACGCTGTCGTCGTCCCGGAGACGTCCCCTGACGAGGTCATGCGTGCGATGGGACTCGTCTGAGGTCGCGGCCCTCACGACGTGAGACACCCCGGCGCACGGCGGGTCGCAGCGTGCGCCGGGGTGATCCGT
>CAZFUQ010000204.1:0-7337 GCA_964521905.1 uncultured Cellulosimicrobium sp. | reverse complement strand
TCGCGGCGCGGATCGCGCGCCACGCGAACGCCAGGTCGGCGATCGTCGCGTCGTCGGCGGCCTCGCCCGTGACGAGGGTCCAGTGCTGCGGGTCGTCACCCCCGGTGACGTTCCCGTCGGCGTCGGTCACGACGGCGTCGATGCGGTCCGCGCTCTGCACGAGCAGGCCACCGCTGATCGGGCGCGTCTCGACCGCGGACGTCGGCGGGGTGTCGACGACGAGGAGGCGGATGTTCTTCTTGGCCCGGAGGATCTCCAGCGCCCCGGGCTCGAACCCGGGCGCGACGACGACCTCGGTGAACACGGGCGCGATCTGCTCGGCAGCAGCCTCGGTCACGACGCCGTTGGCCGCGACGACGCCCCCGTAGGCGGAGACCGGGTCCGTCGCGTGGGCGCGGGCGTGCGCCTGCGCGATGTCGGTGCCGACCGCGATCCCGCACGGATTGGCGTGCTTGATGATCGCGACCGTCGGAGCGGAGCCGTGGTCGTGCGCGGCGCGCCATGCGGCGTCGGCGTCCACGTAGTTGTTGTAGCTCATGGCCTTGCCGTGGAGCTGCGTGGCCTGCGCGAGGCCGCTGCGTCCGTCGCCGTTCGTGTAGAGCGCGGCGCGCTGGTGCGGGTTCTCGCCGTAGCGGAGCACGTCCGCGCGGTCCCACGTCGCACCGATCCAGGCCGGGAAGCCGGTGCTCACGGTCTCGCCGTCGGCCTCGACCGCGTCCGTCGGGGCGACGACGCTGCCCAGCCACGACGCGACCGCGACGTCGTACGTCGCGGTGTGCACGAACGCGGCGACCGCGAGCGCCTTGCGCTGCGCGTAGGTGAAGCCGCCCGCCTGCACGGCCGCGACGACGTCGTCGTACCGCGCCGGGTCCACGACGACGGCGACGCTCGGGTGGTTCTTCGCGGCCGCACGGACCATGGACGGCCCGCCGATGTCGATCTGCTCGACGACCTCGTCCGGCCCCGCGCCCGAGGCGACGGTCGCGGCGAACGGGTAGAGGTTGACGACGACGAGCTCGAACGGCGCGATGCCGAGCTCGTCGAGCTGGGCGAGGTGGTCCGCCTTGCGCGAGTCCGCGAGGATCCCGGCGTGCACGCGCGGGTGCAGCGTCTTGACGCGCCCCTCGAGGCACTCGGGGAAGCCGGTGAGGTCCTCGACCCTGGTCACGGGGACGTCCGCCGCGGCGATCGTCGCGGCGGTGGAGCCGGTGGAGACGAGCTCGACGCCCGCGGCGTGCAGCGCGGTGGCGAGCTCGACGAGGCCGGTCTTGTCGTAGACGCTCAGGAGCGCGCGGCGCACGGGGCGCTGCGCGTCGTCGGCGAGCTGGACGTCGGGGGCGGCGGGCACGTGCGGGGCCGGCTGGGACATGACGAGGGGCTCCTCTGGGTCGCGGTCGCTGCGTCGACCCGATGCCGACGCGAGTGGCAGAACCCAGGCGCCCAGGCGGTCGACGCACCAGCAGGTAGATCCGGCCGCTCCCCGGTGGTCGTTCCCACCCTCGCCAGTCGCGGCCGCCCCGAGTCTACCCGGGTCGCCCCGGGCCCGTCTCAGCCGCCGAGAACCGCCCGGCGGCCCTCGATGCGCAGGCCCTCGCGGGCGACGCGGCCGACGGTCTCCACGAGGAGCGCGCGCTCGGCGACCTTGATGCGCTCGTGGAGCGACGACTCGTCGTCGCCGTCCTCGACCGGCACCGCGACCTGGTCGATGATCGGCCCGGTGTCGACGCCGTCGTCGACCACGTGGACCGTGCACCCGGTGACCCGCACGCCGTAGGCGAGCGCGTCCCGCACGCCGTGGGCGCCGGGGAACGCCGGCAGGAGCGCCGGGTGGGTGTTGATCGTGCGCCCCGCGAAGCGTCCGACGAACGCCGGGCCGAGGATCCGCATGAACCCGGCGAGCACCACGAGGTCCGGGCGGAACACCTCGACCGCCTGGGCGATCGCCTCGTTCCAGGCCGCCCGGTCCTCGAAGTCCGCGGGGGCGACGACGACGGCCGCGACCCCCGCCTCCCGCGCGAGGTCGAGACCTCCGGCGTCCGCCTTGTCCGAGACGACGCCGACGACGCGCGCACCGTACGCGCCGTCGTCGTGGGCGGCGAGGATCGCCGCGAGGTTGCTCCCCGCTCCCGAGACGAGCACGACGACGCGCGCGGCGGAGGTGGACTCGACGGGGTGGCCGGACGGCGTCTGCACGGTGCTCCTGCGGGGATCGTGGCTGGATCGTGGTGCTCTCGGTGAGAGCTCGGGGACGCGGCAGAGCACGGTGCGTCCCGATGGGAGAATGTACCGCGAGCCGCCAGACCGACCGAGGAGCTGCCCGTGGGCAACCCGTACGCCCCGCCCCGTCCCGATGCGCCGCAGCGACCTCGACCCGAGTCGCCGCAGGCACCGGACGGGGGCACGCGTCCGGACGCACCGCAGCACCCCGTCCCCCCGGCGCCTCCGCGCACCGGTCCCGAGCAGCCGTCCGGCCCGCCCTCGTCGGGCGGCCTCCCGCCGTCGGGCGGCCCGGACGGTACGGGTGATCCCGCCGAGCCCGATCCGGAGCTCGCGCGGCTCGCCTCGCGCAGCGTGCTGCACTTCGGGCTGCTCATGCTCGCGATGCTCCTCGTGAGCGCGATGCCGTTCCCCTGGCAGGCCGCGAGCCTCGTGTTCGGCGTCGTCGCGATCGTCGTGGGCGTGCGCGCGCTCGTCGCCGTCTGGAAGGCCCGGGTCCGCGGCGTCCTCGTCCCGGCGCTCGCCCTCGGCATCGGGCTCGCGGCGATGCTCACGCTGCAGATGGCCGCCACGCTCGTCCTGTGGGACGTCGCGGCGGCGCACCAGGAGTGCCTGGACGGCGCGATCACGGTCTCGGCCGAGCGTCGCTGCGACGTCGAGCGGCAGGACGCGCTCGACCAGACCGTCAACCGCTGGCTCCCCACGCCGGGCGCGACGCCCTGAGACTGCGTCACGCAGCCGTGACATCGAGTCTCTAGGGTGTCCCCATGACGACCGCGACCGTGGCACCCCGACCCGGTGTCGACGAACGCCTCTCCCGCCTCATCCGTATCCCGACGGTGTCCGCCGAGATCGACGAACGCGGCCTCGCGCCCTTCGAGGAGCTCGTCGACCTCCTGCCCGAGCTCTACCCGCTCGTGCACGCGCACCTCGAGCGCGAGCGGATCACCGACCTCGGCCTGCTCTACCGCTGGCGCGGCCGGTCGGATGCCGCGCCGGTCGTGCTCATGGCGCACTACGACGTCGTCCCGGTCGACGAGAGCGACGCCTGGACGTTCCCGCCGTTCGACGGGCGGGTCGCCGACGGCTGGGTCCACGGGCGCGGGGCGCTCGACGACAAGGGGCCGCTCGTCGTCGTGCTCGAGGCCGTGGAGAACCTGCTCGCCGCCGGGTTCGAGCCCGCGCGCGACGTCTACCTGTCGTTCGGCGGCAACGAGGAGTCCTACGGCGCCGCGGCCGCGGAGATCGCCGCCACGCTCCGGGACCGCGGGATCGTCCCGTGGCTCGTGCTCGACGAGGGCGGTGCGGTGACCGACTCCCCGCTCCCGTTCGTGCCCGGTGCGGCGGCGATGATCGGTGTCGGGGAGAAGGGCGTGCTCACGCTGCGCCTCACCGCGCGCGGCGAGGGCGGGCACGCGTCCGCCCCGCCCACGACGACGGCCGTGCGGCGGGTCGCGCGCGCCGTCGAGCGCCTCGGGCCGCGCACGTTCCCCGCCCGCACGCCCGTCGCGATCACCCGGATGCTGCGGCTCTTCGCCGAGCGGGCCACGGGATCCGCACGGGTCGCGCTGCGCGCCCTCGCGGCCGCGCCGCCCGCGACCGCGCAGGCGTTCGCCGCGATGGGCGGCGAGGCGGCGGCGATCGTCCGCACCACGGTCGCCCCGACGATGCTCGCGGGCGGCACGGCCGCGAACGTCCTGCCGTCGCAGGCGAGCGCGACCGTCAACCTGCGCATCGCGCTCGGCGAGACGGTCGCCGGCACCGTGGAGCGGGTCCGGCGCCGGGTCGACGACCCCCTGGTCGAGATCGAGGTCGTCGAGGCGAGCGAGCCGTCCCCGGAGTCACCGGTGGACGACGAGCGGTTCGCGCTGCTCGCCGCGTGCGTCGGCGTCTCGCACCCCGACGCCCTGCCGGCCCCGTACGTGACCATGGCCGCGACGGACTCGCGACACTTCCACCGGTTCGCGCCCGCCGTGTACCGGTTCGCGCCGCTCGCGATGTCCGCCGAGCTGCGCGGGACCATCCACGGCGTCGACGAGCGCGTCGAGGTCGTCGAGCTCGAGCGGGGCGAGCGCTTCCACCGCGCGCTGCTCGAGCGGCTACCCTGACGCTCCCCTCCCCTTCGAGGCGCGCGACGGCGCGCGCCTCCCGCGCAGAAGGAGCAGCGATGGCTCGCTCGCTCACCGGACCCCCGGCGGGCTCGACGCTCGCCGGCGTCGTCGGGTTCCTCGCCTTCGTCGAGCTGACGAGCGGCGTGCTCCAGGGCTACTACACGCCGATGCTCACGGACATCGCGCGGCACCTCGGCGTGCACGACGCCGACGTGAACTGGCTCGAGGGCTCCCAGCTCATGCTGTCCGCGCTCGTCGTGCCCGCGCTGGCCAAGCTCGGCGACATGGTGGGGCACCGCAGGATCCTCCTGTGGTCGACGGCGGTCACCGCCGTCGCGTCGCTCGTCCTGCCGTTCACCGACTCGTTCGCGGTGTTCCTCGCGGCATGGGCCGTGCAGGGCTTCTACGTGGTGTGGCTCCCGCTGGAGATCGCGCTCGTGTGGTCACGCGCCCGGCGCCTGGCGAACCCGGCCGCCGCGACCGCGCGGGCTGCCGGGGTCCTCGTCGCGGCGCTCGAGACGGGTGCGATCGTCGGCGCCCTCGCCGGGGGCGCGCTCGTGGACGCCCTGCCCCTGCGCGTCGTGCTGCTCGTCCCCGCGCTGCTGGTGGTCGTGTGCTTCGTCGTCGTGCTGCTCGGCGTGAAGGAGTCCCCGGACCCTGCCGGCGGGCGCTTCGACACCGTCGGCCTGGTGCTGGTCTCGCTCGCGCTGCTCGCGCTCACCGGCGGCCTCAGCCTGCTGCGCCTCGAGGGCGTCGCCGCCGTCGCGCCGTGGGCGCTCGTCGTGCTCGGCGTCGCGTTGCTGTGGCCGTTCGCCCGGTGGGAGCTGCGCCAGGACGACCCGCTCGTGGACGTGCGCATGTTCCGCTCCCCCGCGCTCGGCCCGGTGTTCCTCACGGCCGGCCTGTTCGGCGTCTCCGTGCTGGGCGCCCAGGCGCCGCTGTCCACGTTCGCGCGCACCGACCCCGCCGCGCACGGGTTCGGCCTCGGCACGACCGGCTTCCAGACGTCCCTGCTCATCGGTGTCTACCTGATCGGCATGATCGTCGGCGCGCTCTCCTACCCGCGCGTGGCCCGGCGCGCGACGCCCCGGCTCACGCTCGTCGGCGCGTCCACCCTCGTAGGCGTCGGCTTCCTGCTCTTCCTGCCGTTCCACGCGACGTACGCGAACGTGCTGACCAACATGGTCGTCGTCGGGCTCGGCTCGGGTGCGCTCGTCGCCGCGCTCCCGGCCGCGGCCGCAGCGGCCGCTCCCCCGTCGCTCACCGGCGTCGCCACGGGCCTGACCAACTCCGTGAAGACCGTCGGGGGCGCGATCGCGTCGTGCGTCTTCGGCATCGCGCTGGCCGGCGCGGCCCTGCAGGGCGGTGCGGCCGAGGGGACCGCCGGGTCGTTCAGCGGCTACGTCACGGTCTGGGTGGTGTGCGGCGCGACGGCGCTCGTCGCCGCGGTCCTCCTCCTCGCCGTCGTGCCGCGCCGGGCCTTCACGGACCCCGCCGCGTCGCTCCCGCGCGCCGACGAGCCCGCCCTGCCGGGGTAGTCCCGGTCCGCCGAGGGAGGCTCGTGGCCGTCCGGGGGCGCCCGGGCGGGCTCAGTCGGTGTCGAGGGCGTGGTCGCGGCGGCGGCCGAGGACGTCGAGGCGGGCCCAGATCATCGCGAGCACCGCGCCGCCGCCGATCTCGGCCGCGGCGAGGCCGCCGACGACGAGCGCGTCGGCGCCGACGATCTCGAGGCGCCCCGGCCCCACCGCCCCGCTGCCCAGCCACGTCACGGCACCGACGAGAAGGCCCGCGCCCACGACGACCCCCGACGCGGCGAGGGCGACGTCCGTCCACGGGACGTCGTCGTCCGGGTGCGTGCCCGACACGTCGTGCAGACGGCGCCGGACGAAGGACCCGGCGACGACGCCGAGGACCACGACCGCCACGGGGACCCAGGGCGTCAGCGAGCTCGTCCAGTCGTCGCCCGGCAGGGCACCGAGGATCGGGACGGCGGGCAGCGCACCGGGATCGGACCCGGTGGGTGCGAACGCGCTGCCCTCGCCGACGACGAAGCCCGGCCCCACGAGCCAGGCGCCCGCCCACACGACGAGGTTCGGCAGCACCGCGAGCTGGGCGAACGCGAGGACGATCCCCCCGACGGCGTCCGGCGCGAGGCCGGCGACGATGTCGCCCGACGTCGCGCGACCGGCGACGAGCCAGGCCCCGACGACGACCGCCGACACCCCGGCGAGCAGGCTCGTCCCGAGGAGCCCGCCCCGCAGCCCGAGCCGCACCGACGGCGGGACCCACCGGTCCAGGCGCTGCGTGAGGTCGGCGACGAACGGGGCGTCGGGCCGCGCGAGGATGCCCGCACCCAGACCGACGCCGCCGACGAGCGCTCCCCCGAGCAGAGCGGCCACGAGGCCCCACGGGGGCGTGGTCCCCGCCAGGAACGCCACACCGAGCGTGACGACCGCGTAGGTGACGGTGCCTGCGACCCACGCCGACGTCGTCGTGTGGGCGGAGCGCCGCGCCGACGCGAAGCAGCAGAACAGCGCGAGCGCGGTGAGGCCCAGCGGCACGATGGTCACGGTCGTGCCGCTCGCCTCGAGCGGCACGCCGTGCCCGAGCAGCCACAGCCCGGCCGAGATCGTCACGGACTGGCCCCATCCGGTGCCCTCGGACGACCCCGTGGAGGACGCGAGGAACGCCACGACGCCCGGCAGCACGACGACGGCGATCGAGAGGGTCAGCGCCTGCAGCGCCGCGAGCACGCCCGACGGTCCTCGTCGAGGTGCGACGGGAGGGGGCGGCGGGCTGCCGTCGACGGTGCGCGTGCGCGCACCACGCGTCGTGCTGGCGGTGCTCATGTGCCCATCGTCGTCGATCGGGTGGTCGGTCCGTGACATTCGCCCCGGCGCGCCAGCGGACCGGTGGACGACGACGCCCCCGCGTCCGGCGACCGGAGGCGGGGGCGTCGTGGAGCAGCTCCGCTCAGGCGAGGATCTCGCGCAGGAGCGCGGCGGTCTC
>CAZFUQ010000203.1:1476-7337 GCA_964521905.1 uncultured Cellulosimicrobium sp. | reverse complement strand
CGGCTGACCGAGGTCAGGTCATTCTGAGGCATGGTTCAAGAGTATTACCGGTTCTGGCACAGGCGAGCCGGAGCGTCCGCCAGACGGGCGTGACGCGCCCCACGCCGCCCGACCGGCCCGCCGCGGGTCCGCCGTTCCGCGCGTCCCGCCGCGCCGGACCCGGGACCGCTCCCCACGGGGCTGACCGGGTGGGGACGGTCCGGGGTCCGGCGACGTACCGGTCAGCCGATGGCACCCACGACCGGCGTCGGGCCGGTCGGCTGCGGCCTCGACCCACCCGCCGGCGGGGTCGGATCAGGCTCCGGCGCGGTGCCGTCGGCAGGATCCGTGGCCTCGTCCGACGGCGCGGGGTCGCCCTGGTCGCCGGTGTCGCCCCTGTCCGACGCGTCCCTACCGGGCGCGTCGGTGCCCGACGACGCCTCGCCCGACCCGACGCTCGACGGCACGGAGGTGGGCGCCTTGAGGAACGGCCACGGCATCTCGCGCGTGCGCGTGCCCGTCGCCGGGACGGGCCGGCCGTCGTCCTCGCCGTACTCGACGTCCTCCTCCGCGACCGCGCGCAGCGGGTAGACGTTCCAGCGCTCGCGACCGTCCGTCGAGAGCGTCGGCCGGAAGTACCAGGCGCCCTCGACGTCAGGCACCGACCAGGGCCCGTAGGCGCCCTCCTCGGTCACGGTGCGCACCTGGCGGCCACGGTCGTCGAAGACCTGGACGTCACGCACCGGGTCACCCGCGGCGTCGTAGACGAACAGGTTCGACACCTGCACGCCGTCGACCCAGACCCCGTCCACGCCGGGAACGCCGCCGCCGTCGAACGCGACGTTGCTCACGAGGCCGCTGCTCGCGTCGGCGCGCCCCTGCTCGTAGCCGCGGTCCCAGTCGTACGGGCCCGAGGCGCTCGCAGCGGTGACGACGAGGAACAGGGGCACGGCCGCGACCGCAGCGGCGACGGACAGCGGGCGCACGACCTTCGGCAACCAGGTCGTGGGCAGCCACCGTCCCCGACCCCACTGCACGCTCACGACGACGGCCGCGAGCACGACGAACCGCGCGGAGAGGTCCCGCGGCAGCACCGCGACCTGGTACCCGCCGAGAACAGCGAGCAGGAGCGTCGCCACGACCCAGCCGCGCAGGATCCACCACGCGGGCGTGAGGGTCCGCAGGAAGTCCATGACGGAGGCCCACTGCGGCGTCGACGTGACGGGCCGCCACAGGGAGCTCCAGCCGGACGAGAAGATCCCGCCCAGCACGAGCAGCCGCCCACGAAGCCCGATGCGGGGTCGTCGCGCACCGTCCGGCGCGACGGCCGGCGGGAGCCCCGCCGCGGCGCGCAGCTCGGCGGCGTACTCCGCGGGCGGCCCGAAGAGCGCGACGAGGTCGAGCCCGGAGTCCTCGGCGCTCTCGCCGACGAGGGCTCCCGGCACGTCGGTGACCTCACCGGCCCCGCTCACGGGACCGCCGTCGGGCACGGGACCGCCGTCGGGCAGCGGGCGCGCGGTGCCGCCGCGTCGCGGCAGCGCACCCGGCGCGTCGACGACGGCCTCGGCGAGATCGGCCTCGAGCCCGTCTGTGAGCTCCTCGACCTGCTCCGGGCGCAGGTCGGCGAGGTGCGCGCGCACCTGCTGCGCGTACGCGTGGACGTGCCCGTAGAAGGCCAGTCCCACGGGTGCGCCTGCGGGCTGCTGCGCGGGCGTCGTCGTGCTCATCAGGCGGCCACCTCTCCGGTCCGCAGCAGCGCGGACACGGTGCCCGCGAACGTCTGCCACTCCTTGCGGTGCAGGTCGAGCATCGCCCGCCCCTGCGCGTTGATCCCGTAGTACTTGCGGTGCGGCCCGGCGTCGGACGGCACGACGTACGTCGTGAGCGCCCCGCTCGCGTACAGGCGCCGCAGCGTCCCGTAGACCGACGCGTCGCCGACGTCGTCGAGCCCCGCGGCGCGCAGGCGGCGCACGACGTCGTACCCGTACCCGTCCTCGGCCTCGACCGCCGCGAGGACCGCGGCGTCGAGCACCCCCTTGAGCAGCTGTGTGGTGTCCATCCGACCCTCCGTCGGGACGCGGTCCGTCCTCGTCCGCGGGCCCGCCACGACCGGCGGCCCCGCACGAAGCACACTACCGCGCGTTACGCACTAGTACGCACAACAACACACCAAGCTCACCACCCGCACCCCGCCGAGAAGTGCCGATCCGCCCCGGAATCGCGCAGATCCGGGGCGGAAGCTCACTTCTCGGCGGGGTGCTCGAGCTTGAGGGCGGCGCGGATCCGGGCCGTCAGGCGGACCGGGTGGAGGTAGACGTCGTCGGCCGTCACGACGATCACCCGCCATCCCAGCTCCTCGAGCCGCTGCTTGCGCGCGATGTCGCGACGCCACGTGCGCCGGTCGGTGCGGTGCACGTCGCCGTCGTACTCGATCGCGACCTTCGCCTCGGGGTACGTCATGTCCGGCATCGCGACGAACACCCCGGCGGCGTCGTGCACCGGCAGGTTGACGCGCGGGCACGGCAGTCCGGCCGCCACCAGCAGCAGTCGGGTCCGCGACTCCATCGGTGAGTCCGTCCCGGGGCGGACGAGCTCGAACGCCACCCGCATCCGCGCGATCCCCCGCGCCCCGGCAGGCGCCTCGCGCACCGTCCGGCGGAGCGCGGCGACGGTCGACGGTGGCCGTCGACGGCGCACGACGGCGTCGCCCAGGACCACGAGCTCCTCGACCGAGAGCGATCCCGCGAGCTGACGCCACGCGTGCTCCGGCGTCACCGCGGGCACGCCGCGCACGGCCCGCGTCGGCAGCCACGCGGCGTCGGACGTGTGGCTGACGAGCCCGGCGCGGCGGGGCACGACGGCGCTCGACGGGACGGTCAGGTGCACCCGCGCGTCGGACCCGAGCACGCTCGGCAGGTCGACGTCGTGCAGGGCGAGCGCCGTGGCGTGGCTGACGACCGCACCGTCGGGCGAGACCTTGAGCATCGCGCGGCAGCGGACCGCGAGCTCCTGGGCGAGCTCGGCCGGGACGCGGACACCCGACGTCGGGCTCGCGAACCGCGGATGGCGCATCGCCTTGTCGGAGAGCCCGGCGGCGCGCCCCTGCGCGAGCGTGAACGGTGGTCGGGGCAGTGTGTCCATGACCCGGGAGCGTGCTCCGGACGCCCCACCCACGCTCGCGAGAGACCCGCACCTGTGGAAACCCCCGACCACGCGGAGCCCTGTGCACACCCAGAACCCGCACCCACCCGCCGAGAAGTGCCCATCCGCCCCGGAATCGCACGAGTTCGGGGCCGATGGGCACTTCTCGGCGTCAGGCGATCGACCAGGCGATCCCGTCGAGGATGTCGTGCTCGCTCGTCACGACGTCCGTGAGGGTCCCGCCCGCGGCGGCGACGTCGTCGGCCACGCGGCGCACGACCTCCGACCAGACGAGCGCGCCCGCGCCGATGACGTCCACCCGGCCCGGGTGCATGAACCCGAGGGCCGCGCGATCGGCCCGCGAGCGGTGCAGCAGGTCGTCGCACGCCGCGAGCACCTCGTCGACCGAGAGGACCGCACCGTCGATGCGGTCCCGGTCGTACCGCGCCAGGCCCAGCGCGTACGCGGTGACCGTGGTGACCGACCCCGCGAGGCCGACGAGCGTCGCGGCCCTCCCGAGCGGCACGACCCTCGCCGCGTCGTCGAGCGCGGCGCGCACGTCCGCGCGCGCGGCGGCCTCCTCGTCGGCCGTCGGCGGGTCGGAGCGCAGGTGGCGCTCGGTCATGCGCACGCAGCCGACGTCCATGGAGTACGCGGCGTCGGGCGTGGCCGTCCCGAGGACGAGCTCGGTGGAGCCGCCGCCGAGGTCCACGACCACGTAGGGACCAGGACGCACGGCCGTCACCGTCGACGTCGCACCACGGAACGACAGCGCCGCCTCCTCCTCGCCCGAGACGACCTCGGGCTCGACGCCCAGCGCGTCCAGGACCCCGGCGACGAAGTCGCCCCGGTTCTCGGCGTCGCGGGTGGCCGACGTCGCGACGAAGCGGGTGCGTGTCGCGCCCAGCTCCTCGATCACCGCGGCGTAGCGGCGCGCGGCGTCGAGCGTGCGCTCGAGGGCCTCGGGCGCGAGCCGCCCCGTGCGGTCGACCCCCTGACCGAGCCGGACGACCTCCATGCGCCGGTCGAGGTCGACGAGCGTGCCCGCGACGGGGTCGACGTCGGCGACGAGCAGGCGGATCGAGTTCGTGCCGCAGTCGATCGCGGCGACGCGGGAGACGCCCGGGGCGGGCGCCGTGCCGGGCACGGCGAGCGCGCCCGGAGCGGGGAGGGAGCCAGAGGTCATGCGTCCAAGCGTGCCATCCCCCGGGGCCCGCGGGTACGTCAGCAGGTGCAGCGGTCCGGTCGCCAGACGTCGCGCACGCGCTCGAGCGCCTCGTCGCCGAGCGGGTTCACGCCCGGGCCGGCCGCCAGCGCGTGCCCGACGAGCACGTGCAGGCACTTGACGCGCGTGGGCATGCCGCCCGCCGAGATCCCGTCGATCTCGTCGACGTGGCCGAGCGCCTCGCGCTGGGCGAGGTAGTGCTCGTGCGCACGCCGGTGCGCCGCGGCGAGCTCCTCGTCCTCGACCAGGCGGTCCGTCATCTCCTTCATCACGCCGTTCGCCTCGAGCGTCGACGCCGCGGCGACCGCGCCCGGGTGGGTGAGGTAGAACGTCGTAGGGAACGGCGTGCCGTTCTCCAGCCGCGGGGCGGTGCGGACCACGAGGGGACGACCGCACGCGCACCGGGCCGCGATGCCCACGACCCCGCGCGGCGTGCGCCCGAGCTGCTCCGCGAGGGTCTCGAGGTCGCGCGCGGAGACGACGGCGTCCGGGTCGTCTGCGGGGATGGCCAGGCGGGCGTCGGGCACGGCGGTTCCTTCGGGTCGGTCGACGGCGTCCGGGCGACGCCTCAGCCATTCTCCCCGTTCTCGGGCGTCGACCCGTCCTCGGGCGCGTCCTCGGTGCCGGTCCCGCCGTCGTCCGCCGCGTCGTCGCCCGCGCCGTCCGTCCCCGACGGCACCGGCTGCTCGCCGGCGACCTGCACCGACGTCCAGATCGCCTCGTACCACGGCGCACCCGCCTCGTAGCCCTGGACCGGCCCGTCGGTGATCGCCTCGCCGGTCTGCGGGTCGATGTCGTCCACGACCGTCTCGGGGTCGAGCACGCGCCACGGCCGCTCGCCCGGCATGACGAAGTTCAGCCGGTCGCGCGCCTCACGCTCGACGTACGCCTGGTCGTCCCAGCGGTCCAGCTCGGCCTCGAGCTCGTCGTGCTGCGCCTGCGCGCCGTCCAGCTGGCTCCGCAGCTCGCGGAGCTCGCCCGTCTGGTTGACGTACGCGCGCACCGTCGGCAGGAGCAGGACCACCGCGAGGAGCACGACGACGGACAGCACCAGGGTGCGGACCGTCACCACCTCGGGCAGCAGGAACCCGTACCTGCTCCGGCGCCGGTCCTCGGGCGCCGGTCCGACGGCACGACGGTTCGACGACGCACCACCGCGCGCGCTCGGGCGCCGGCCCGAGGACCCTCCCGTGCCGACGGAGGCCGTGGCGGTGCGCGCGGCCGGCTTCGAGGCCGACGCCCGCGAGGTCGACGCCCGTGGGGCGGCCGGCTTCTTCGAGGCCGTCGCCGAGCCCGAGGGGGCGGTCTTCGACGCCGACGGCTTCTTCGGGGCCGACCCCTTCCCGGGGGCCGACGGCTTCTTGGACGCCGCCGGCTTCGACCCGGACGCCCCGCGCGACGGGCCCGAGCCGCCCGCCGGGCGCGCGGAGGCGCCGGGTCGTGACGGACGGCGCGAGGACGGCATGCCCTGATTGTGCCGTCGGGTCGACGCCCGCCCGGGCAGCACGCGCGGGGA
>CAZFUQ010000203.1:0-1376 GCA_964521905.1 uncultured Cellulosimicrobium sp. | reverse complement strand
CCTCCCGGTCGCGCGCCTCCCGGTCGCGCGCCTACGCGCCGCGCCGCCGCGCCTACGCGCGTGCGCGGCGCCAACCGACGTCCGTACGCGCCGTGCACGAAGGTCCGCGTGAAGCCGCGCAGGCCCGTCCCGGGAACCCGTCACGACACGCGAGAGGCCCGGTGGATCGGGTGCCGATCCACCGGGCCTCAGCCGGGCGTCACACGACGCCGTGGGTCACGTCGTCAGGCCTGGGCCGACCAGCGCGGGAACGCGCTGCGACCGGCGTAGCGCGCGGCGTCGTCCAGCGCCTCCTCGATGCGCAGGAGCTGGTTGTACTTGTTGATGCGCTCGCCACGGGCGGGGGCACCGGTCTTGATCTGGCCGGCGTTCGTCGCGACGGACAGGTCGGCGATCGTCGTGTCCTCGGTCTCGCCCGAGCGGTGCGACACCATCGCGGTGAAGCCGTTGCGCTGCGCGAGCTCGACGGCGTCGAGCGTCTCGGTGAGCGTGCCGATCTGGTTGAGCTTGACCAGGAGCGAGTTCGCCGACTTGAGCTCGATGCCCTTGGCGAGGCGCTCCGGGTTGGTGACGAACAGGTCGTCGCCGACGATCTGCACCTTGTCGCCGACCTCGGCGACGAGCTGCGACCAGGCGCCCCACTCGTCCTCGGACAGCGGGTCCTCGATGGAGACCAGCGGGTAGTCGCGCACGAGCTGCTCGTAGTACGCGATGATCTCCTCGGAGCTCGTCGCCTTGCCCTCGAACTGGTACGCGCCGCCGGAGAAGAACTCGGTCGCGGCGACGTCGAGCGCCAGGCCCACGTCCTTGCCCGGGACGAAGCCGGCCTGCTCGATCGCGACGAGGATGAGGTCGAGCGCGTCGCGGTTGCTCGGCAGGTTGGGGGCGAAGCCGCCCTCGTCGCCGAGGCCCGTCGAGAGGCCCTTCCCCTTCAGCACGGACTTCAGCGAGTGGTAGACCTCGGCGCCGGTGCGCAGCGCCTCGCGGAAGGACGTGGCGCCGATCGGGGCGACCATGAACTCCTGGATGTCGACGTTGGAGTCGGCGTGCGACCCGCCGTTGAGGATGTTCATCATCGGCACGGGCAGGACGTGCGCGTTCGGGCCGCCGACGTAGCGGTACAGGTCCAGGCCCGCGCTCTTCGCCGCGGCCTTGGCGACGGCGAGCGAGACGCCGAGGATCGCGTTCGCGCCGAGCTTGCCCTTGTTCGGGGTGCCGTCGAGGTCGATGAGGGCGGCGTCGATGAGGCGCTGGTCCTCGGCCTCGAAGCCGATGAGCTCGGGGGCGATGTCGTCGATCACGGAGTTGACCGCGCCCTCGACGCCCTTGCCCAGGTAGCGGGACTTGTCGCCGTCACGACGCTCGACGGCCTCGAA
>CAZFUQ010000202.1:0-7354 GCA_964521905.1 uncultured Cellulosimicrobium sp. | reverse complement strand
GTCGTGGACGTCGTGGTTCCGCACGCCCGGCGCGTACATGCGCCGGTGGGCCCTGGAGAATCCCGGCGAGGGCCTGTCGTGGTTGCCGCCCGCGCTGCGTTCCCTGTGGGAGTACCACGCCAAGATGTGGGGCTTCCACAACGGGCTCACGTCCGAGCACCCGTACGAGGCGCACCCGCTCGGCTGGATCGTGCAGTGGCGCCCCACGTCGTTCTACTGGCGCTCGTACGAGCCCGGCGAGGCGGGCTGCGAGGTCGAGCGCTGCGCACGCGCGATCACGTCGCTCGGCAACCCCGTCCTGTGGTGGACGGCGGCGCTCGCCGTCCTCGTGACGGTCTTCCTGCTGTTCCGGCTCAAGGACTGGCGGGCGCTGGCCGTGCTCAGCGGCATCGTGGCCGGGTGGGCACCGTGGTTCCTCTACGCCGAGCGGACGATCTTCACGTTCTACTCGATCGTCTTCACGCCGTGGGTCGTGCTCGCGCTCGTGTACGTGCTCACGGTGCTGCTCGAACGCACCGAGCACGACGCCGTCGCCCGCTCGCGCGTCCGCGTCGCCCTCACGGTCCTGCTCACGACGATCGGGGTCGTGAGCGCGTTCTTCTACCCGATCTGGACGGCGTGGCAGGTTCCGTACTGGTTCTGGAACATGCACATGTGGCTGCCGAGCTGGATCTGAGGGTCACCAGTCGACCTGCGGCGACGCGTGGAACGCGACGCCCGCGCGGCGCCAGGCGCCGGCCTCCACCGCGACGCGACGCCGGTAGCCCTCCCAGTCCTTGAGCGCGGGCTCCGTCCACGCGACCTCCGCGACGGCGGTCAGGCGCGGCAGGAGCATGATGAACAGGTCGTCGAGCGTCGGGATGCGCTCGGTCCACACCGCCGCCTCGACGCCCTCGATCGCGGAGCCCGGCAGGCCTGGCACGGCGTCCTCGGGCTCCCAGTCGTAGGCGTCGCGGACCTCGACGAGGCCCGCCCAGTCCTGCCCGAGCGGGAAGTCGGCCGTGTACCTCATGTCGAGGTAGACGCGGTTCGCGGGCGACATGATCACGCGCGCCCCGGCGTCGGCCGCCTCGACCAGGTAGGTGAGGTCGGCCGGGTGGGTGTCCCAGTACTGCACGATCGTGCCCGGGCGCAGCGGCGCCTTGGCCGCCTCCTGCCACGCGACGGGCTTCTTGCCCGCCTCGAGCACGATGCGCTCGCACAGCTCGACGAACCGCGCGTACTCCGCGGGCTCCATCCTCAGCACCTCGTCGCCGCCGAAGTGCACGTGCTCGCCGTCGGTCGCGTGCGCGAGGTCGGTGAACACGTCCCGCAGGAACGGCTCGGTCGCGGGCAGGTCGATCGCGAGGCGCGAGAAGCCGACCTCGATCCCGGCGTACTCGTCGGTGGGGACGCCGCCGGGCACGAGGTCGCCGTACACGTGCGTCGCGGCGTTGATGTGGCCGGGGACGTCGATCTCCGGGACGACGCGCACGAAGCGCTCGGCCGCGTGGTCCTGCAGCGCGCGGAAGTCCGCGAGGGACAGGTGCCCGCCCTCGCCGCCGGACGTGTCGCTCCCCGAGGACAGCTTGGCCAGCTCTGGGCGCGACGGGGACTCGATGCGCCAGCCCTGGTCGTCCGTGAGGTGCAGGTGGAGCACGTTGAGCTTGTACGCGGCCGCCACGTCGACGACCGCACGGAGCTCGTCGAGGCCGAAGAAGTTCCGGGCCACGTCCACGGACAGCCCGCGCCACCCGTACCGGGGCGCGTCGTGCACGACGACGTGCGGCACCCGGGCGGTCGACCCACCCTGGCCGGGGGCCTCGACGAGCTGACGCAGCGTCTGCACGGCGTGGAAGAGCCCGGCGGGCTCGGGGGCCGAGAGCACGACGCCGTCGTCGGCGACGACGACGCTGTACCGCTCGGGGCTCGTCGACCCCTGGGGCCCGGCGGCCTCGTCGAGGCGCAGCAGGACGAGGGTCGGAGCCGGGGCACCGGCGTCGCCGGGGTCTGCCCCGTCGGCGGTGCCGTCGCCTCCGTCCCGACGGCCCGCGACCGCGTCGCCCAGCACCTCGGCCGCGAGGGCGGCCAGCCAGGGAGCCCGCTCGAGCCCGCTCGCACGAACCTCCACGGCCGCCACGGGGACGTGCCCCGCACCGGCGTGGACCTGCAGGGGCTGGGGGATGATCGAGACCATCGGAACCTCGTTGTCGTGGGGCGTCGGCTGCGGGGAGACGTGCGTCGTGCCGGACGCGTCGGTGCGGCGGCGGTGAGCCCGGATCGAAACGATTCGGGTTTGCTAGGGCCACACCCTAACCCTGAGCCGGGCGCCCGACCAAGCGTCGCCGACGTGCTCCGCGTCGGCCCAGGTCAGCCCGCCTGGCGCGAGGCCGCGACGTAGCGCGGGCCGGGTTCGAGCGACAGCACGCCCTCGACGTCGCGCGCCGGGTCGGCCGAACCCGTCGTCCAGCCGCCCACGACGCCCTCCGGCATCTCGTCGGGCAGCAGCGCCCAGTCCTGCACGCGCGCGGCGTACCCGGCGCGCGAGGTCGACTGCAGCACGACCGCCACCTCGCCGTCTCCGACGTCGAGGCTCTCGGCGTCACGGACGGCCTCCGCGCCCGGGCGCTGCACCACGAAGAGCTTCTGCGGGAGCTTCACGTCCCGCACGATCTCGCCGACGGCCTCGGCCGCCGCGGTGAGCTCGCTCGCCTCGACCGTTCCCGCGCGGGCGCCCTCCCGCGCGGCCCGCGCACCGACGTCGAGCGCCACGCCCACCGTCGGGCGGGCGAGGACGTCCGCGTACTCCTTGACCTGCTCGTCGAACGTGGCCCGGCCCGGCTCGAAGCGCAGCACCACGAGGACGCCGGCCGCGGCCGCCTGGTCGACGAGCGGCACGAGCTCGTCCTCGGGGATCTCGGTCGAGTAGTCGCGGTCGTTCCCGGCGCTCGAGGACTCCCTCGTCGCCGGGACCTCGAGCACCGGCACGACGACCTCCTCCGGTGCTGCCTCCGCGTAGGCGGCCGCCGCGGCCAGCGCCTTGTCCACGGCCGCGGTCCGCGCGTTCTCCCCGACGGCCACCAGGCCTGTCGTGACGGCGTCCGCCCCGACGACGACGTAGCGGGAGCCCTCGGCCAGGACGAGCTGCGAGCCGCCCGGGAGCAGCTGCCCCGCCTCGGCCACGCCGAGGCGCCACGCGAGGTCGTCCGCGGTGCCGAAGCTCTCGCCGATCCCCACGACCGCGAGCGCCTTCGCCGACGAGATCGCCCGGACCACCTCGGCCGACGAGCGCGGGTCGCCCTGCGGCACCTCGAGCGGCACGGCGCCCGCGGCCCGTGCGGTCGCGATCGCCGCGGACTGCGTCCCGCCGGGCTCGTCGAGGCTGCCCTGCTCCGTGAGCACGAGGACCTCCGTCAGGGTGTCGGCCTCGCCCCGTGCGGGGAGCGCCTCGAGGACGTCCTCGAGGTCGTGGGAGTCGAGCGCCCCGGTCGCGTCGAGCGCGTCGACGTCGAGCAGGACCTCCTCGACGCCGTCGATCGCCCCGAGGGACGCGCCGCGGCCCGGCGTCTCCTCCGCGGTGTCCTCCACGCCCGGCGGGACGTCCTCCTCCTCGACCACGACGAGCGCCACCGCGCCGAGCCGGTCGATCTCGGTGCGCAGACCGGAGTCCGAGATGGCGCCGCCGACGAGGAGCACGGGCGCCGCGAGCTCGACGGCGGCAGCCGCGGCGGTCGCCCGCGCCGCCTCGTCGTCCGCGGAGGCGAGCACGACGACCGGTGCGGTCGTGAAGAAGGCCTGGCTCGCGGTGAGCGCGAGCTCGGCCGGGTCGGTCGAGCCGAGCACGAGGGCGCTCTCCGTCGGTTCCGCTGCCTGGGCGACGAGCCCCGCGTCACCCGACGTCGGGCCGTCGGCCCCCGCGCTGTCGACGGCGCAGCCACCGAGTACCGCGCCGGCACAGAGGACCAGAGCGAGCGGGAGGGCGACGGGGACGAATCGGGCCTTCCGAGAGTTCACGCCCCCATCATCGCGCACGCCGTGCACGCCTCCGACCTGCGAATGTGTAGGAGTCGTGACGGTCGGCGCGGCGCGACCCGCGGCCGGGCCGCGGGGGGACGACGGTCGACGACGCCGGTGGTCGTCACCGTCCGAGCAGGGACGATGTCGCGGCGCGCCGAGGGAACGCCCTGCGACGTGGCCTCGCCGAAGGCATACTGGCCGGGCCGCAACCGCAAGCCGAGGAGATCGCATGTCGACCCCCGACCAGCCCGACCAGAACCCGCAGTCCCCGGAGCCCGGGTCGACGCCGTCGGGCCCGCCCGCGTACGGCGCCCCGCAGCCGGGCGCAGGTGGGCCTACCGACCCGCAGCAGCCGCCGCAGGCGCCCGCGTACGGCGCCCCGCAGACGCCGCCGCAGTACGGCGGTCCGCCGCAGGCACCTCAAGCACCGCAGTACGGTGCGCCGCAGCCGGGTGGCGCGCCGGGCTACGCCGCGCCCGCGCAGGACCCGGGCAAGACGATGGGCATCGTCGGCCTCGTGCTGTCGTTCCTCGGCTGCCTGTCGATCGTCGGCCTCATCCTCAGCATCATCGCGCTGAACAAGTCGAAGAAGGCCGGCTACAAGAACGGCGTCGCCCTCGCGGGCATCATCGTCGGCGCCGTCGTCCTCGTCGGGACGATCATCGCCGCGATCGTCCTCGGCCTCGGCGCGACGGCGCTCATCGAGAAGTGCAACGAGCTCGGCCCGGGCGTCCACTACGAGGACGGCGTCCGGTACACCTGCTCCTGACGAGCCGGGGCATCCCGCCCCGGTGCACGAAGGCCCCCGCCGACGGCGGGGGCCTTCGTCGTGGTCCGGGTCTCGTCGGCCCGTCCGGCGGCCTCAGCCGACGTCCGCGGCGCAGCGGAACCCGAGGTGCGTCGTCGCGCTGTCGTCCGACTGCGGCGACCGCGCGGCCGGCCGGTAGCGCCGGCAGTACTCGGGCGCGCACAGGTGCGAGCCCCCCTTGGTGACACGCATGACCCGCGGCGACGTCGTCGGGGCCAGGAGGTTCGGCCGCGCTCCTGCGTCCGGTCCGCCTGTGCCGGGGACGACGTGGCGAGGCGTGAACGTGTCGACCGTCCACTCCCACGTGTTCCCGATCAGGTCGACCAGGCCGTACGCGTTCGGCTCGTAGGAGCCGACCGGAGAGGTACCGCCCCAGCCCTCGTTGCGGTACGGGAACCGGCCCTGCCACGTGTTCGCCATCGGGCGACCGCCCGGGGCGAGCTCGTCGCCCCAGGCATACTCGGCGCCCTCGACCCCGCCGCGCGCGGCGCGCTCCCACTCGACCTCGGTCGGCAGACGGCGTCCCGCCCACGCGGCGTACGCGGACGCGTCCTCGAACGCGACCAGGACCACCGGGTGGTCGGGCCGGTCGTCGACGTCGGACCCCGGGCCCCGCGGCGACCGCCACGACGCTCCCGGCTGCCAGTGCCACCACTGTCGCCAGTCGCGCAGGTCGACCGGTCCGGCCGTCGGTGTGAAGACGAGGCCACCGGGGACCAGGTCGGCCGGGTCCGCCCCAGCGAAGTCCGCCGGGGCGAGCGGGCGCTCGGCGACGGTGACGTAGCCCGTCTCCGCGACGAACCCGGCGAACTGCGCGTTCGTCACCGCGTGCCGCTCGAGCAGGAACGGCGCGACGTCGCGCTCGTGCTCCGGCCCCTCCTCCGGGTAGTGCCGGTCGGATCCCATGCGGAACGTCCCGCCGGGGACGGGGACGAGCTCGGTGAGGTCCACGTCGCCAGCATAGGGACGGCGTGGCCGGGTCGCCCTCGGTCGCCCGCCAGGACGCGAGCCGTCCCTGACCCGCCCGGAAGGCAGACGTCGGCGCGGCCTCGGGACGCGCGCCGTGGTCGGCGTGCGGCATGCGTGCTCCCTCGTCGAGCCAGGCGTCCGCCGCGAACCCGTGCGGTCAACGGCATCTCGGCCTCCTGGGTCCGGACCACGACCCCCTCGCCCACGACACGCGAGCCCTCGTACGGGTAGCCGAGGAACGCGGTGTCCCGCGTCGCCTCAGCCGCAGGCAGGCACGGTGACGGTGGCGTCGTGCTCCTGACGCAGACCGTCGGCGGACGAAGCGGCGACGGTGACCGTCAGCTCGCCTGTGCGGGAGCGCGCGGCGAAGGACTGGTAGGCGGACGAGTCGGGCGCGACGGACCGGAACGTCCGTTCGCCGAGCGGGCTGGAGATCTTGACGTCGATCAGCTCGTCGGTGACGTTGGACGCACGGGCTGCGACGTAGGGCTTGCCCGCGAGGCAGCGCGACAGGACGTCGAGATCGATCAGGGGCTCCTCCTCATCGAGGGGGTACGCCTCGAGCATGCCGAGGAGCACGCTCTCTACGTCGTGCGACGCTCTGGGCCTGCCCCTCGTGGATGTCGCTCACCCATTCCCAGCCGGGCTTGGCCGACGGGCCGATCCGCGGGTCGTCGGGAGCGGTTCCGTCTCGCAAGGCATGCACGTACGCCCGGTCCAGGTCGATCCGTGCACGTACCTGATCAGCCCCGCAGACGGACCCATGGCCAGGAACGAGGACGACGACGTCGTCCGCCACGTCGTCGAGCACCCGGAGCCCCACGAGGTACTCCTCGATCGGATCGTTGCTCTCACCGAAGTCGTCGAGCATGGGGACGAAGACGTCGGAGAGCATGTCGCCGGCGACGAGGACGCCACGTGCTTCGATCAGCAAGGCGGCATGACCGGGAGCGTGCGCCGGATGCTCGACGATGCGGACGTCCGGGCCGTCCCACGGGATCTCCGCCGTTCCGGCGGGCAGGCCGGTGACGAGGCCGTACCCGTCCAGCGGTGTCTTTTCGGCGATCTCCGGTGGCAGGCCCTCGGCGGCGCGGTCCCTCCAGTCCGGTTGCGACCGCACGCCGCGCATGACGGCCGCGCAGCGTGCCGTCCCGTACCGGGGGGCGTCGCCGAGCCCAGGGTGCCAGAGCACGTGATCCCAGTCGGGATGTGTCGAGAAGCCGGCCACGACCTGCAGGCCCAGCTCACGCAGGTCGTCGGCCAGGCAGGCCATCTCGGAGCGAGTCAGTCCCGGATCGACGAGCAGGACGCCGGTCCGGCCCTGTACGACGACGGTGTTGTTCTGGAGCAGTGCGCTCTGATGAACCAGTACGCCCTGCGCAACCTGCTTCAGCACGGTGCTTCCTCTCGCTCGTTCGACCTCAAGGTCTGACCGTCGTGCGCGGCAAACTCATCGCCGGGTGGTGGTCATCCGGCCGGGGCGACGTCGTCGATCACGACGAGCGTGGGGATTCCGCTGGTCTCGTGAACCTTCTTTGCGATCAAGCACAGGACCCGGTGCGAAGTCCCTGGTCCCACCCC
>CAZFUQ010000201.1:0-7400 GCA_964521905.1 uncultured Cellulosimicrobium sp. | reverse complement strand
CGTCGCCCGCGTCCTCGATCGAGCAGCAGCCGCGCGAGCCGGTGCGGAACTGGTCCCGGTTCCTCGACAGGGCCATGTGCACCCCGACGACCTCGTGCCCCGCCTCGACCGCGAGCGCCGCGGCGACGGCCGAGTCGACGCCTCCCGACATGGCGGCCAGCACCCTCACGCCGCACCCCCGACGCGGCTCGGGTCGGCGGCGCGCGTCGGCCCCGAGGCGAGCCCTGCCGCCCGGGCCCGCGCGACGGCGGCGGGCAGCGCGTCGAGGAGGCGCGCGACGTCGTCGTGGGTGGACGTGGCGCCGAGCGAGAACCGCAGCGCGCCGCGCGCGTCCTGCTCGGGCACGCCCATGGCGAGCAGGACGTGGGAGGGCTGCGGGACGCCCGCCTGGCAGGCCGAGCCGGTCGAGGCCTGCACGCCGGCCGAGTCGAGCAGGTACAGCAGCGAGTCGCCCTCCGCGCCCGGGAAGGTGAAGTGCGCGTTGCCGGGCAGCCGCGTGGCGGGACCGGGCTCGGGGCCGGAGAGCACGGCGTCGGGCACGCGCTCGCGCACGCCCGCGACGAGCTCGTCGCGGAGCGTCGCGAGGTGCGCGGCCCGCTCCTCGCGGTGGGCGACCGCCTCGGTGATGGCGACGCCGAACGCGCGGACCGCGGGCGCGTCGAGCGTGCCGGACCGCACGCCACGCTCCTGGCCGCCGCCGTGCAGGACGGGTGTGAGCGGCGCATCGCGGCGCGCGACGAGCGCGCCGACCCCGACCGGTCCGCCGAGCTTGTGCCCGGAGACCGTCATCGCGTCCAGGCCGCTCGTCGCGAAGTCGACGGGCACCTGCCCCACCGCCTGCACGGCGTCGGAGTGCACGGGGATGCCGTGCGGGCGCGCGAGCTGCACGACCTCCTGCACCGGCTGCAGCGTCCCGACCTCGTTGTTGGCCCACATGACCGAGATCAGCGCGATCTCGTCGGCGTGCTCGGCGATCTCGGCGCGCAGCGCCGCGAGGTCGAGGCGGCCCTCGGCGTCGACCGGCAGCAGGACGATCTCCGCGCCGGCGTGCTCGGCCATCCAGAAGGCCGGGTCGAGCACCGCGTGGTGCTCGACGGCCGACACGACGATGCGGCGCCGGCGCGGGTCCGTCGTGCGCCGCCCCCAGAACAGGCCCTTGACCGCGAGGTTGTCCGCCTCGGTGCCGCCCGCGGTGAACACGACCTCGCTCGGCCGCGCGCCGAGCGCCGCCGCGACGGCCTCGCGCGCCTCCTCGACGGTGCGGCGCGCCGCCCGCCCGGCGGCGTGCAGCGACGACGGGTTCCCCGTGCGCGACAGCTCGTCCACGAAGGCCTCGCGCGCCGCCGGGGACAGGGGCGTCGTGGCGGCGTGGTCCAGGTAGGCGGCCTCCGCGGGAGCGGGTGCCGGGACGGAAGGAGGGGTCACGGTCACCCAGTCTACGAACGTCTCCCGGCAGATCGTTCCGCCCAGTGGTCCGGTGCTGGACATCGGGGCGCGAGGCGCTAAGTTGTCAGAGGTCTGCGCCCGACCCGCCGCCGGGCGCTCGCTCCGGTCGCAGGACCGCCGTCGTGTCGCCGTGGGACGGACCGCGACGAGAGCGAAGCCTTCAGCCACCGACAGGGAAAGTGGCACCTCGATGCCCGATGACGCAGCACCGCCCGCCGTCGGGGCCGCCGGAGACGTCCCGGTCGCCTCGGGTGGTGGTCGCCTGCGCTGGGACGACCTGCCGGAGGCGCTGCGCGACGAGCTCGAGGCGGTCGCGGGGGGTCGCGTCGTCGAGGAGCGCTCGGTGGTGTCGGGGTTCAGCCCCGGGCTCGCCTCGGTGCTGACGTTCGACGACGGCCGCCGTCTGTTCGTCAAGGCCGCCCGGACCGCCGACGAGCCGGTCGCCGCCGACCTGCACCGTGCCGAGGCCAAGGTCGCGACCCGCCTGCCCCGCGAGATCCCGGCGCCCCGCTTCGCGTGGGGCCACGGCGACGGCGACTGGATCGTGCTGGCGTTCGACGTCGTCGACGGGCACGTGCCCACCACGCCGTGGATACCCGACGAGCTGGACCGGGTGCTCGCGGTGCTCGAACGCGTCGCCGTCGTGCCCGGTGCCCGCGGGATGCGGCTCCCCCCGACCGGCCCCGACTTCTCCGACATGTCGACCGGGTGGCGCGCGCTGCGCGACGACCCGGACCCCGGGCTCGCCGCTCTCGTCCCGTGGGCGGCCGAGCACCTCGACGCGCTCGCCGCGGCCGAGCGCGGGGCGCTCGTCGCGTGCGAGGGCGAGTCGTTCGTGCACGGCGACCTGCGCGCGGACAACGTCCTGCTCACGACCAGGAAGGTCTACCTGGTCGACTGGCCGCACGCCTCGCGCGGGGCCGCGTGGCTCGACCTCGCGATGTTCCTGCCGAGCGTCGTCATGCAGGGCGTGGCCGACGTGACGGAGCCCGTGACGGTGAGCGCCGACGCCGCCCGCCGCGCCCGTGGCGGAGCGTGGGCCGCCTCGACGTTCGCCGCCCACCCGCTCGGGCGCGACGTGCACCCCGCGGACCTGCGGGCGGTCGTCGCGGGCGTCGCCGGCTACTTCCTGAACTCGGCGCGCAGGAGCGCGGTGCCGACGATCCCCAACCTGCGCGCGTTCCAGCGCGCCCAGGGCGTGGCCGCCGTCGCCTGGCTCGAGGCCCTCGGCCTCTGAGCCCGCGCCGTCAGCCCTGCGCGGCCCGGTGCTCGCGCAGGACCTCCGCGGCCTGGGGCAGCACGTCCGCGAGGTCTCCGACCACGGCGAAGTCCGAGATCTCGAACAGCGGGCACTCCGGGTCGTTGTTCACCGCCACGACGACCTGCGACGCCTGCATGCCACCGCGGTGGTGCGGCGCGCCGGAGATGCCCGCGCCGATGTACAGGCGCGGCGCGACGGTCACGCCGGTCTGCCCGACGAACTGGTCGTGCCAGCCCTCGTACACCGCGTCGCGCGTCGCGCCGACGGCCGCGCCCAGCACGTCCGCGAGCTCGACCACCGGACCGAAGTCGCCGTTGGTGCCCCGCCCGCCGGCGACGACGACCGCGGCCTCGCCGAGCGCCGGCCGCCCCGCCCCGGCGGACTCGTCGACCGTGCGCGACACGACGCGCACCGAGGTCGCGGCGGGCGAGAGCTCGAGCCGGAGCGCGTCGACCTCGGTCGCCACGGCGGCCTCCGCGGGCTGCGGCACGACGGAGTTGGCACGCAGCGTGAGCACGGCCGGGTCCGTGAGGATCTCGCTGCGCACGTCCCACGACCCGGCGAAGACGCGCTTGTCCGCCACGAGGTGCGTACCGCCGTCGTGCAGGTCCGACGCGTCGACGACGAGCCCGGCGTCGGCGAGGAGGGCGAGCCGCGCGGCCGCCTCCTTGTTCGGGAACGAGGAGGTGAGCAGGACGGCGTCGGCGTCGGACGCGCGCGTCGCCGCGGCGAGGACCTCGGCCACCACGGGTGTGAGGTGCAGCGCGTCTCCCGACACGACCTCCCCGCCCGACGACGGCTCGGCCTGGCGCACGAGCGCGACGCCGTAGGCGCCGAGCTGGGCGAGCACGCCGACGCTCGGCGCCTCGAGGGCGACGGCCTCGACGCGCCCGAGCGAGCGGCCGAGGGTGATGAGCTCGAGGACCGGCGAGCGCAGCTCGGTGCCGGCGGAGTCGAGGAGGACGAGGACGGTGCGCGTACCGGTCGCCGGGATCGTCGCGTTCTCGGGGGTGCTCATGGTCGGACGCCTCTCAGACCAGGTCGTTGCGGATGAGGAACTCGGCCAGGGCACGTCCGCCCTCGCCCTTGTCGACGACGATCTCGGCGTCGGGGCGCGGCGGCCGCGGCGAGGCCTCGAGCACGCGCGTGCGGGCGCCCGCGTCGCCCACGAGGGCCGGGTCGACGTCGAGGTCGGCGAGGCTCCAGGCCTCCACCGGGCGCTGGCGTGCGGCCATGATGAGCTTGAAGTTGGGCATGCGCGGCTCGTTCGCGTGGTCCGTGACGGACACGACGGCGGGGAGCGGCGCCTCCAGGACCTCCCGGGCGCCGTCGAGCTCGCGCGTGACGCGTGCCGTGCGGGCACCCGGCGCACCGTCGACCTCGAGCTTCCCCGCGAGCGTGAGCTGCGGCAGGTCGAGCTCGGCGGACAGGAGCGTCGGGACGACCGAGCCCAGGCCGTCGAGCGCGGCCATGCCCGTGACCACGAGGTCCACCGGGGACTCGTCGGCGAGCCGCCGCACCGCGGCCGCGAGGACGCGCGCGGTGCCGAAGTAGTCGGATCCCGCGATCGCGTCGTCGCTCACGCGCACGCCGCGGTCGGCACCGAGCTGGTAGGAGCGGCGCACCGCGCCGTCGGCGTCGGGGCCGGCCACCGTGAGGACGATCACCTCGCCGGCCTCCCCCTCGGGCAGCGCCTCCTTGAGGCGCAGCGCCGCCTCGACGGCGTTCTCGTCGAGCTCGTTGAGCGTGCCCTCGTCGGCACGACGCACGACGCGCCCGTCCTCGAAGCCCCGGTCCGCGTGGATGTCCGGGACGTACTTCACGGCGACGACGATCCGCATCGACTGCTCTCCCTGTGCGCTGGGCGATCGGCCGGAGTGGTTCCCGGCCCGCTCGGGGAAGCCTACCGGCGGGCGGCGCGACGGGCCGGTGACACCCGCCACAATGGACGGGTGCACGCGCCGACCCCGCCCCCCGCGCCTCTCCCGGCACCCGCCCCGGCCCGCACGCCGGTGCCCGTGGACCGGCACGCCCCCGTCCCCCCGCTCGGCGTCCACGCCACGGACGACGGCGTCGACGTCGCGGTCCTCGCCGCGCACGCGACCGCGGTCGAGCTGTGCCTCGTCGACGTCGTGGACCCGTCGTTCCCCGTCCGGCACCCGGGTCGGTACGCCGAGCGGCGCGTCCCGCTCACCGGACCCGCGTTCGGCGTCTGGCGCGCGCACGTGCCGGGCGTGCGGCCCGGGCAGCGCTACGGGTTCCGCGTGCACGGCCCGTGGGACCCGGCCGCCGGGCTCCGGCACAACCCGGCGAAGCTCCTCGTCGACCCGTACGCGCGCGGGCTCGTCGGCGAGCTCGCCGACGACCCGGCGATCCGCGGCCAGGCCGGGGACGACCCCGACGGGCCGCCCGACCACCACGACTCCCTGCCCTTCGTCCCGCACTCGGTCGTCGTCGCCCCGCCCGCCGGGGACCTCGCGCCGCGCCCCCGCGTCCCCTGGCGTGACACCGTGGTCTACGAGGCGCACGTGCGGGGGCTCACGCAGCGGCTCGAGGCGCTGCCCGAGCACCTGCGCGGGACGTACGCGGGCGTCGCGCACCCGGTGACGATCGAGCACCTGCGCACGCTCGGCGTCACGACGGTCGAGCTGCTGCCGATCCACGCGAACGCACCCGAGCCGCACCTCCTCGCGAACGGTCGCACGAACTACTGGGGCTACTCGACCCTCGGCTTCTTCGCGCCGCACGCCGCGTACGCGACGCGCGCGGCGCAGGAGGCAGGGCCCGGAGCGGTCCTCGACGAGGTGCGCGGCATGGTCCACCTGCTGCACGAGGCCGGGATCGAGGTCCTGCTCGACGTCGTGCACAACCACACGTGCGAGGGCGGCTCCGACGGGTACCACCTGTCGTGGCGCGGCCTCGACAACGCCGGGTACTACCTGCACGACGGCGCCGCGCCCGCCCGTCTCGCGGACGTCACCGGGACGGGGAACTCGCTCGACTTCCGCCGCCCCGCCGTCGTGCGCGCGGCGCTCGACTCGCTGCGCTACTGGGCCGACGTCGTGGGTGTCGACGGGTTCCGCTTCGACCTCGCCGTGACGCTCGGCCGCGGGGCGCACGGGTTCGACCCCGACCACCCGTTCCTCGTCGCGCTGCAGTCCGACCCGGTGCTGTGCGGGCTCAAGCTCGTCGCGGAACCGTGGGACGTGGGGCCCGGCGGCTGGCGCACCGGCCAGTTCCCGCCACCGCTGGCCGAGTGGAACGACCGCTTCCGCGACGCGGTGCGCCAGTTCTGGCTCGCCGACGCCCGCGAGGCGTCGCACGGGCGTCTCGGTCACGGCGTGCGCGACCTCGCGACGCGGCTCGCCGGGTCGGCCGACCTGTTCGGGCACTCCGACCCGCCCCTGCTGCGCGGGCCCGTGGCCTCCGTGAGCTACGTGACGGCGCACGACGGCTTCACGCTCGCGGACCTCGTCGCCTACGACCACAAGCACAACCTCGCCAACGGCGAGGACAACCGCGACGGCACGAACGACAACCGGTCCTGGAACCACGGCCTCGAGGGGCCCGTCGCGTCTCCCGACGTACGCTCCGTGGGTGGCGGCGCGGGGCTCGACGCGCTCGGGCTCGGTGTGGAGATCGCGCCGCTGCGACGCCGCTCGATCCGCAACCTCCTCGCCACGCTCCTGCTCGCCGCCGGCACGCCCATGCTCACCGCGGGCGACGAGATGGGCCGTACCCAGCGCGGCAACAACAACGCCTACGTCCAGGACGACGAGACGTCGTGGGTCTCCTGGGACCTGTCGCCGTGGCGCCGGGACCTGCTCGCGACCACGCGGTACCTCACCGCGCTGCGGCGCGAGCACCCGGCGCTGCACGCGGACACCTTCTTCACCGGCCGTCCGCGGGCGGTGCCGTCGGACGACCGGCCGGAGGACGAGACCCTCGGGGTGCCGGACCTCGTGTGGTTCGACGTCGACGGCGAGCTGCTCGACCACGGGACCTGGCACGACCCCGCGGTGCGCACGCTGCAGATGCTGCGCACCGCCCCGGGGCAGGGTGACGCCGACGTGCTCGTCGTGCTCGCCGGAGCCCTGGACCCGGTCGACGTCACCCTGCCGAGCGCGCGCGCGGCGGTCGGCGGCGAGCCCGAGCGCTGGGAGCTCGCGTGGGACTCGGACTGGGAGCACCCCGACGACCGCGACCGCGCGAACGGCGACGGCACCGCCCGGGCGGGGGACGTCGTCGGGCTCGAGGCGCTGAGCGTGCGCGTCTACGTCTCCACCCCGCCGGGATAGAGGCCCGGTCCGCCGAGGCAGGACCGTGGTCGCGACGTGGGCGGACACGACACACCTTCACCACTCCCGGCGTCGACCTGCGTGTTCTAGTCTTCGCCCATGGGTGACAGCGTGGTCGACTCCTCCGTCAGCTCCCGCACGATCGAGGACCCCGACGTCGTCGTCGTGGGGGCGGGGCTCGCCGGCCTCGTCGCGGCGACCGAGCTCACCGCGGCGGGACGGCGTGTCGTGCTGCTCGACCAGGAGCCGGCCGCGAGCCTCGGGGGCCAGGCCTGGTGGTCGTTCGGCGGGCTCTTCCTGGTCGGTTCGCCCGAGCAGCGGCGCATGGGCGTCACCGACTCCGCCGAGCTCGCCGAGCACATCCAGGCGCACCTCGTCGTCCCGCGTGATGAGCG
>CAZFUQ010000200.1:0-7454 GCA_964521905.1 uncultured Cellulosimicrobium sp. | reverse complement strand
GCGACGACGCCGAGGGCGCCGCCGCCGCGGCGGAGTACTTCCTGTCGTTGTACGGGTACGTGCTCGCCAGCGGTGACACTGCTGAGTGGGACGCCATGACTTGGGATGAGACGTGCGAGTTCTGCACGAACGTGCGCGCCGACGCCGTGGAGATCGCCGCAGCCGGTGACACCTATGAGGGTGCAGACATCACCGTCTCCGCGGTGACGCCAGGCGAGCTGGACACGTTCGTCGGTGCGTATCCCGTCGTCGCGGACTTTCAGCAAGCCGCCTTGGTGCGGACCAACGCGACCGGCGAGATCGTCGAACAGAGCGACGGAAGCGCGGGCCGTCTCCAGATCGACATGATGCACGACGGCACAGGTTGGCGTGTCCTCGCGCTCACGGTCGGTGCATGATGCGGCGCCTTCTCGCCGTCGGCCTGCTTGCCGTCGCCGTTCTCGGTGGCCACGCAACCCCAGCACTGGGGAATCCAGGTAGCACCACGCTCGAGGGCAACGCCCAGGAGTCGAACGTTGCTGTCAACGGCCATGGAGACGTTCCTCAGGGCGGGAGCACCTACGTGCCTGCCGGGGTGGATGGTGGTCCGGCGTCAGAGGCCTACCGGCGTGGTCCGGCGTTTCGCTGCTTCGACGGTGACCGGCCGACCACCTTCCCGGGGCTCGTCCCCGCGTGCCCGGACGGCCAGGCACCGGGCGACCTCGGGCTCGTGTGCGCCGACGGCGAGCTCGCCATGGACCCGCTCTTCCGCCAGACCTGGACCAACGACCCCGACGGCACCCGCTCCGCGGTGTCCGGGTGGGAGCTCGTCGACGACGGCTCCTGCGTCGGTGCGTCCGACCTCGCCGCCGAGGCGGAGGCCGCGTTCCGCCGGCTCACGATCGCGCCGTCCCCGATCGTCGTGCAGCCGCCCGACGGGTGGACCCTGGTCAACGTCGCCACCATCACCTACACCGAGCCCGCCGAGCAGACCCTCGACACCACCCTGCTCGGCATCCCCGTCCAGATCCGCGCCACACCCGAGACGTACACGTGGGACTACGGCGACGACACCGGCCCGGTCACCACGACCGACCCCGGGGCGGCCTACCCCCACCACACCGTCACCCACACCTACGACCAACCCGCCGCACGGGTGGACATCACGCTCACCACCACCTGGACCGGACAGTTCCGCATCACCGGCACCCCCACCTGGACCGACGTCACCGGCACCGCGACCACCACGTCCACCACCGACCCGCTCCAGGTCTACGAGGCCCGCTCACGCCTCGTCACCGACGACCTCCCCGGATGACCGCACCAGCGCCGTCGTGCCGTCGCCGCTCCACCACCGACCGACAGACCAAGGACCCACGGATGACGTCCACCACCAGCGCCTCTCCTCGCGAGGCGACGCGACGACGCGCGGCCACGATGCTCGCCGCCGGGATCGCCCTCTCGACCCTGGCCGCCTGCACGGCCGCCACCCCCGACGACACGGTGCCGGAGGAGTCGACCGCCGAGCCTGCCGACACGGCGGACGTGAGCCCGGACCCGCTGCCGGACGACCCGCTCGCGGACGAGGCCCTGCTCGCCGCCGAGGTACCGAGCATCTGCGAGTTCCCGGCCGGTCGGTTGATCGACGGGGCCCTCGAGGGTGTCGCGCCCGGTCCCGAGGGCGGTGTGTGGCTCGATGCGGAGTCCGTCGTGCGCGGCGGGCTCGGCGGCTCCGACGTCGCCGCCGGCGTGTTCTCGTGCGACCACGGCGGTGTGGCCTGGCCGGACGTCGTCGGCGTCTTCGAGGGCGACGCGGACACCGGGACCGCCCGCGTCGTCGACCTCGTCGCGCCGGCCGACCTGACCCGGTTCGACCGCGAGAGCGTCGAGTCCGTCGAGCTGTCCGACGGCGCGCTCGTCGTGCGCTGGTGGACCGGCGTCGAGGCGGACGCCGCGGCGATGGGCGACTCCGCGGCGTCCGCGCGCTTCGTCCCGACCGCCGACGGTCTCGCGGCCGAGGACGTCACGGTCCGGACCGCCGCGGACACGGCCCAGGACTTCGTGGACGCCCTGAACGGCGGTGACGTCGATGCCGCCCTCGCTCTGTCCGCCGAGCCCGTGGCCTCGGACGTGGAGGTGCTCGTCAGCCCGGGCGAGACGCTGTCCGAGCTGACGTGCGACCACAGGACCGCCGGCCAGTGGGTCTGCACGGTCCTGGCCACCGGCGGGACGGTCGGCTGGTACGGGACGCTCTCGTGGCAGAACGAGGGGTGGGACACCTGGGTCCTGACGGACATCCACCTGAGCATCGGATGACGAGGCGCTCCGGCGCGCGCCCCGGCATCACGCCCTCGGACGGGACGTGGGTCGGTGGGCCGACGGGTCGGCGGGCTCGGGTACTGTCGCAGTCCCCTACCCCGGAGGCCTTCAGTGCCGAAGCGCAACCGCCAGCGCGAACGTCGCCGTGACGCCGCCCGGGCCGGGGTGGCGCTCACGTCGCGTGAGCCCGCGGACACGACCGGACCGGAACCGTCCGCGGAGGCGACACGACCTCGGGTGCCGCCGACCGCCGTCGGGCACGTGGACGACGAGGCGGGCGCCGAGGCGCTGGCCACGCGGCTGCTGACGCCGGGGCGCGCGTGGCCGGTCGTCGTGATCTCGACGCCCGCGGGGGCCGAGGGGCCGTACGTCGACACCGCCCACGTCAAGGACGAGGTCGCGGACCTCGCGGAGGTCGTGGTGCTGCCGACGGGCGAGGTGTCCTGGGCGTTCTCGCGCACCATGCCGGAGAAGACGCAGGTGTACGGCGGGGCGTCGCGCGTGTACGGGGTCGAGCACGACTGGGTGGGCGACCCGTCGCGGTCCCGCCTGCACTTCGCGTGGTCGCCGCAGGACGGCGAGCGCGTGGGCAGGAACCTCGTCCACGACGCCCTCACGGCGGCCCTGCGTGCGGGCCTCGTCGGCGCACGGGACGCCCCGGGGGCGGTGCCCGCGCGCGGGAAGGTCACGGGCGTCGTCGGCACCCGTGCGTTCGTCCGGCTCGCCGACGGGTCCATGGCGACCGTCGCGGAGGAGCTCACGGTCCCGGGGCTGGCGCTCGCGTCGGTGCTCGCCACGGGTCAGCGCGTCGAGGGGGTCCACGACCCGGAGTCGCGCCGGCTCGACGTCCGTGGACAGCTGCCCGACGCCGCCCGCTCACGCGGCCTCGTCACCTCCGGCTACCGCCCTGGCGACGTCGTCCTCGTGCGGGTCGCCGCGGTCGAGACGGACGCCGTCACCGTCGAGCTCCTGCCCGCGCAGCGCTGCCGCGTCCCGCGCGAACGGGTCACGGGCAACGACCTCGACTCCCTCGCCGACCTGTTCAGCGTCGGGGAGGTCGTGCTCGCTCGCGCCGCCCCGACGCCCGCCGGGATCGGCGTCCGGCTCGACGACGTCGACGACGCCGTCGAGACGCCCGTCCCCGCGCTCGCGCTGCTGCCCGGCGGCCCACCGTGGCTCGAGCCCGTGCCCGACGTCGTCCCGTCGGTCCCGGCGCCCGCCTCGCCTCACGTCGTGGCCGAGGCAGTGCCGTCCGTCCCGGTCGAGACGGCGCCACCCGCCGCTCCGGAGCCGGCCACCTCCACGAGCACGCCCGAACCGGCCCCCGCGGCACGGCCCGCGGCGCCGTCGCCCGCGCTGTTCGCGGCGCGCGCGGGCGGTACGCACGCGCCGATGCCCGCCCCGCGTCCCGCGCGGACGGCGGGAGCGGTGCCGGACGCGGAGGTACCCGAGAGGCCGGAGCGGAAGGGCACCGCGCTGGCGAGCACCCAGCTCGCGCTCGACGCGGAGCGGTCGCGCGCCGACGCCGCGGAGCGCACCGCCCTGGACGCGCGGGTACGGGCGCGGAGCCTGGAGGTCGAGGTGGCACAGCTGCGCGGCCTCGTCCAGGAGCTCGGGGCGCGGATCGACCGGAGGGACCGGCAGATCGCGGAGCAGAAGACGCGGTACCGCACCGCGGACAAGCGGCGGCAGATCGTGACGCGGCAGGGCGAGGACCGCGCCGCCGACGACGGCCCGTGGTTCACCGACCCCGAGGAGCAGCTCCGGTACGAGGTGCATGGCACGTGGGTGCGGCTCGTGCCCGCGGGCGAGAAGACCAAGCGCCCGCTCGCCTCCTACGCCGTCGGGCCGCGCTTCCTCGAGTCGCTCACGCTCGAGGGCGTCTCCCGCCGCAAGGTGCTCGAGACGGTCGTCCACGTGCTGACCGGCCGCGCGCCGGACATCCCCGGGCTCCAGCTGCACCGGCTCCGCGCCTCCTCCGGGGGCGGCTCCCCGCAGGCCGTGCGCGACGACGGCGCCACGTGCTTCCGCCTGTCCCTCCAGGTCAACACCTCGTCGGCGCGCCGACTGCACTTCTGGAAGCTCCCCGACGGGACGGTCGAGCTCTCGCGCGTCGTGCTGCACGACGACGTCGAGCCCTGACCGTCGCGCGGCGGACGTGCTGCGCCAGGACGCGGTCTTGGCAGCGCAGGAGGCGCGCCGCGCCTCCTGGGCTGAGTGCGGCGCGCCCCTCCAGGTCGGCGTCATGGTCGGGTCAGCCGAGCGAGACCTCGACACCGCCCGAGAAGAAGGAGTCGTGGAGCGAGATCGTCGCCGGGACGGCGTCGGCGGGGACGTCGAACACGACCGTGCCCTCGACGCTGTTGCCCGGGTTGACGTCGGTGAGGAACGAGTTCGCGTCGCCGAGGTAGATCGCGGCGCTCGAGTCGGCGGAGTGCTCACGGCCGGCCGTGTCCACGAGCTTCTGGCTGCTGCCGTCGAACATCTGCGCGGCGTCGCCGATGTTCGTCACCGTCATGTGCACCAGCACGAACTGTCCCTGCGCCTGCTCGTTGAGGTACTGGTCGCCGACCGTCGCGACACCCGTCTCCACGGACGTCACGGTGAACTCGAGCTTGCCGTCGCGCACGGCCGTCCCGATGCCGGGCGCCGCGGCCTCCTCGGGCGCGGGCTCGTCGGCGGGCTCCGCCTCGTCGGGTGCCGTCACGACCTCCGCCTCGGTGCCGGACCTTCCGGAGCCGGAGTCCGTCGCCGCGGTGTCGGCGACGGCCGCGGTCGTGGCGGGCTCGTCGTCGTCCCCACCGCCGAGGTTCGCGCCGACGATGCCGAGCAGCACGACGACGCCCACCCCCGTGAGCACCTTGTGCCGCGCGAACCAGCTCTTGCGCGGCGGCGTCGGGCCCTGCGGGACGGGGTGCTGGGCGGGGTGCTGGGGGAACGCGCCCCCGGTGGGTGCGGACATCGTGGTCTCCTCGTCTCGGCCGCGCCGTGGTCGGCGCGGCATGTCGGCGGCGGCGGTCGTCGCCGCGTTCGAGGACGATCGTGGCCGCGAGGAGGGGGTCGGCGGATCGGCCGGGCGGGTCGTCCCGACGAGCCGGTCGGGGGACCCGCGAACGCCCTTCACGAGCCGATCGGGGGACACCGGGCGTCGGCGCCCGTGCGTATGCTCGCGGCATGTACCCCCCTCCGCAGCAGCCCGGTGGCCCCGCGGTGCCGCCCGGTGCCGCGGGGCCACCGCCGTACCCCGGCCGCCTGGTGCCCGGCCCGCCGGTCCCGCCACCCGGTCCGGTCTCCTACGGCGTGCCGGCGGGCGCGGCGCGGCCCGTCCCGTACGACGCCGCGTGGCACCCGACGCCGGCCCCTCGCCGCAGCGGAGCCCGCCGGTTCTGGTCGGTCGCCGGGACGGTGGGAGCGGTCGCCGTGACGTTCGCCGTGGGGATGGTCAGCGCGACCTTCGCCGCGATGCGACACGGCGACGCCATCACCGGTGGTCAGATGGCGCTCTACTTCTTGTGCCTGGTCGTCCTCTCCGGGGTGTGTGCGGCCGTCGTGTGGCGTGCCCGCTATCCCGTGATCGTGTGCCTCGCCACTGCCGCGGCGGGGATCCTCCTGCCGGTCGGAGCGCTCGCCCCCGTGCTCGCGCTGCCGTTCGTCCTGGCCCGGGAGGAACGCCGCCGCGTGCTCGCCGGCTCGGTCGCGGCCACGGCCGTCGCCGTGGGGCTGTCGCTGTGGCGCGACGCCGCGCGCGACGGCGAGGCCGTCATCTTCGCGGTCACGTCGGTCGAGGACGGCACGAGGTCGTACCTCGCCCCGGTCGGCTACGTGATCATCGGCGTGCTCGCCGTCGCGGTGTCGGTGGGCGCCGGGCTGGTGCGCCGGTACGCCGGTCGCGCGCACGTCGCGCAAGAGGTGGCCGCCGTCGAGACGCAGCGCGCGGAGGTGCTGCGCACGCACGCGGAGGACCTGCGCAGCCAGACCGACCACCTGCGCACGGAGCTGTCGCGTCAGGACGAGCGCGAGCTCATCGCGCGCGAGATGCACGACACCGTCGCCCACAACCTGTCCGTCATGTCGCTGCAGGCGTCGGCGCTCGAGGTGACGACCGACGACCCCGAGATCGCGGACGCCGCGCGCACCATGCGCTCCTCCGCCCACCGCGCGCTCGACGAGATGCGCGCGCTCATCACGTCCCTTCGCGAGGGCTCCGAGCAGTACACGGGCTCGGCGCCCGCTCTCGGCGACCTCGCCGCGCTGCTCGACGACGCCCGCGCGTCCGGCGTCGACCTCGCCGCGACCGTCTTCGTCACCGACGCCGACTCCGCCCCGCCCGCGCTCACGCGCGCCGTGTACCGGGTGGCGCAGGAGGCGCTGACGAACGTCATGAAGCATGCGCCCGGCGCGCGTGCCGACGTCGACGTGCGCGCCCGGCCCGGCGACGGCGTCGACCTCGTCGTGCGCAACGCCCTCACCGCGGACGTGTCCGGCGTCCCGGGCTCGGGGAACGGGCTCGTCGGGATGCGTGAGCGCTGCGAGGCGCTCGACGGGACGTTCTCCGCGGGCGTCGAGGACGGGCGGTTCGTCGTGCGGGCCCACCTGCCCTGGGAACGCGCGACGCCGTAGGCGCGCTCCGCCGTCGGGCTCACCGGAAGGTTCCCCGTGGTGCCGGTCATCGGCCGAGCGGCACCACGGGGAAGCCCATCATGTGCCGCTACGCGCAGGTGAGCGCGCCGTACGCGGCCGTCACCTCCGTCGTCGTGCCGGCACCGTCCGTGACGACGACGAGCGCCTCGCCCGCGTCGAGCGTGCCGCGTGCCTTGAACGACTGGTAGGCGTTCCTGCCCGGGTCGACCTGGGCGAAGGACCGCTCGCCGTGCGGCGTCGTGAGGGCGATCGCGACGGTCCCGTCGCCGTCGTTCGTCGCGCGGACCGCCAGGTACGGGGTGCCGCCGAGGCAACGGGGCTGCGCGGTGACGGTGACCTGCGGGTCGACGGGCGGCACCTCGGCCGGGAAGACGTCGAGCGCGTCGAGCTCGGTGTACCAGGTGAGCTTGGTCAGGGCGACGGTGTTCCAGCCCTGCTGGAGCTCGACCTGGTGCGTGACCGACTGCCAGTTGCCCCACGTGGTGTGCGGGAACGTGACGACCCCGGCGTCCGCG
>CAZFUQ010000199.1:0-7557 GCA_964521905.1 uncultured Cellulosimicrobium sp. | reverse complement strand
CCGTGGCGTCCGTGCTGGCCGGGTACCGGTCATCGGCTGGTCGTGAGACTACTGGGACACCAGTCCCACGACCCAGGATCACTCCGAGCGACGGGACGGCGGTGATCGTCCCCGATACCAGGGGATATCGCGTGAGAATGCGGCCTCGCTTGGCCGTTCCAGCGAGCATCGATCTTCGGCGCGTCGACTGCCGACCCGGAGCACCCTAACTTCACCCTGGACGGGCTTCCCGGACCCGCCGTCGACGCCGTACGATCCGGTCGCGCCGCGCTGTCGAGCCGTCCGGTGCAACATCGCCGAGACCGGCTCCGGTCTGCGCCTTCTTGCTGCACGAAAGGTTCGCTGCGTGACTTCCTCCGACTGGACCCCGTTCCTCAACCTGATCCGACCGGACTTTGCCGCAGCTCTCCGCGGCGAGGTCCACGCGATCGTCATCGTCGCGTTCTTCCTCTTGATCATCGCGTTCACGCTCGGAACGCTGGTCTACGTCGTCCGTGCTCGTCGCGCGGCGACACGAGTCGTCACGGACCTGGAGTCGGTCACCGCACCCCTCTCGGCGGACAACGTCGCCGAGATGCGCAACGAGGTGCGTCGCCAGGCCCGTGAGCTCGGCGACGCGGGCGAGTTGTGGCGTGAGTTCGACGAGACGCTGGTGACGTCCCCCGACGGGAAGGTGTGGAACACCGTCGAGGCCGACCACTACTTCTCCGGGGACCGGATCGCACCCCGCCTGGTGACGAACCGCCTCCTCACCAGCATGCCGGCCGTCCTGACTGCGCTCGGCCTGCTCGGAACGTTCATCGGTCTTGCGGTCGGTCTTGACGGGCTGAACCTGACCGAGACCGCGGACGCCGACGAGATGCGCGAGAGCGTCGGGTCGCTCGTCACCGGCGTGAGTCTCGGCTTCACCGCCTCCGTCTGGGGCGTCTTCACGAGCGTCGTCGTGAATGCGTTCGAGAAGTGGCACGCACGCGCGGTCTTGCAGAGGATCGCCACATTCCGCAACAGGATCGACGAGATCTTCGTCCAGCGGACGCCGGAGCAGTCCCTCGTCCTGATCGAGCAGTACACGCAGGACTCCGCGACCGCGCTAGCAACACTGCACGAGAAGATCGGCACCAAGCTGCAGGACGCGGTCAAGGGCATGTCCGACGAGATGCAGTCGGCGCTCACTCGCGCGATCGAGACAGCCGTCGCACCGTCGATGAACGCGCTCGCGGAGCGCACGTCGACCCAGTCGGCCCAGGTGTTCGAGGAACTCGTGGACAAGTTCACGGACAGCTTCCGCGGGATCGGCGAGCGCCAGGCGGCGGAGCTGGGTTCGGCGTCGGCCACGCTCGACAGCGCGCTGACAGGGGTCTCGGACCGTGTCGGCGCGGCGGTGTCCTCGATGCAGGAAGCCGCGGCCGCCCAGGCCGCGGCAACCTCCGCGCAGACAGAGGCACAGGAACGCAAGATCGCGGAGCAGGAGGAGTCGTTCCGCTCGCAGATGTCCCAGCGGACGGAGGCCTTCGAGGTCGAGATGTCGACGCTGACGGAGCTGGTCACGAGTCAGGCCAAGATCCTCGACGGGTCGCTGAGCGCCCTCGCCGTAGGGATGGACGCCGCGGCCGGCAAGCTCGGCGTCGCGACGGCGGGCCTCCAGCGCTCGTCGGAGGTACTCGGTTCCACCTCCCATGCCTTCGAGACGACGAGCCGACGACTCGAGGAGTCGTTCGACGCGGGCACGATCGCCCTGGCCGGCACCGCCGAGGCGCATCAGCAGGCCGCGAGCCTGTTGGAGCGTCATACGGCCGAGCTCGACCGCCTCACGGAGGCGACGGCCACGACCGCCGGCAAGCTCCTCACCGCCGCCCAGTCCGCGAACACGGCATTCGACACCCTCCGGGCGTCGCAGCGCCAGTTCCTCGACGATCTCCAGCAGCGCGTCGAGAACCAGAGCGCCGTGCTGCGCGGCTGGCTCGACGAGTACGGTGACAAGGTCCACCACCAGACCCGTGATCGGCTCGAGACCTGGGACGCACATACTCGGGAGTTCGCCGCGCACATGCTGCAGACCAGCCAGGCGCTCGCGGAGGTCGTCGACGAGATCGACTCGAAGACGAGGGAGACGGCGCGTGCGTAGGGGGCGGCGACGCCCGGGGGACACCTCCGACGCCGACAACCCCTACTGGGTCTCGTTCACGGACCTGATGACCGCGCTGCTCGCGGTCTTCATGCTCGCCGTCGTCGCACTCGTACTGCAGGTCACCCAGGAGCAGCAGGCGCTCGCGGCGCAGCAGGAGGCCGCGGAGCAGGAACGTGACGAGTTCAGCAGCCACATCGCCGACCTGAGCCGAGCCGAGGACGTCCGAGCGCAGATGCTCGTCGAGATCGCCGACGGCCTTCAGTCCCAGGGCCTCAACGTGCACGTGAGCGAGGACAACTCGGTCCTGAGCATCCCGACCGAGCTGCTCGGGTTCGAGAGCTCCCAGTGGGAGCTGCGACCCGAGCACCAGGCGGTCGCTCTGCAGATCGGTGAGGCTCTCTCGTCCGCGCTGCGCACCGACGACCGGTTCCGGTACATCGACACGGTGTTCGTCGAGGGCCACACCGACAACAACCATTTCGACGGCGTGGAGGGCACCGGGAACTGGGGGCTGTCGACGTTCCGGGCGATCTCGCTGTGGCGGTACTGGGAGGCCGCGCTGCCGGTCGATCACCAGCTCGCGTCACTGCAGCGATCCGACGGTAGCCCGCTGTTCTCCGTGTCCGGCTACGGCGAGACGCGACCGGTGACCGGGGTCCAGACGACCGACGCCGAGCGTGCCGCGAACCGTCGGATCGAGATCCGGTTCACGGTCATCCGCCCCACCGCCGAGGACCTCTCACGGCTCCTCGACGAGCCGTCCGCTGGAGGTGGCTGACCGTGCGTCCCACCGCGACCTTCGATCTCCCGCAGTGGCCGGACACCGCGCTCGGCTCATGGACCGGGCTGGTGGCGCGCGCGTCGCGGCAGCGCCGGGAGGCCGGTGGCGGGCGTGGGTTCGTCGCGTTGATGGACGAGATCCGCGCCGCGATCGACCGCGGGGAGATCGACGCGATCGTGTCCCGACTGCACGAGCGCAGAGTTGCCCGCGCACTCGTCTCCGTGTGGAGCCACGACGTCGAGAGGGCTCGGGTGTCGATGACCCCGGACCTCGTGCGCCAGGTCGTCGACCGGCAGGACCCCCACCCCTCGCGGCTGCTCGTCCGCGCGCTCGTAGACCTGCTGCTCCGGCACTTCGACCTGCTCGACTCCTGGACCGCCGGTCTCTTCGACGCCACGTCCGCTGCCACGCGACGCGCCGCGACGCTCGCTCCGGCGCCCCGCCGTGTCCCGGCCTTCGTCGACGTCGCGGACGTCGCACGCGAGCACCCGGCGGAGCTGCTTGACCGCGACGCACCGCGACACGTCGCCGGGCTGCTGACGGCCTCCGGCCCAGGAGGGATCCCGCGCCCGCTGGACGACTGGGTCCGTGCCCGGGGCCTCCAAGGGTACGAGTCCGGCCGGTTCGGGCTGCTCGTGCGGCAGGCGGTCTACCTGGAGCGCATCAGGCGGGTGGACCACACGAAGCCGGCCGGGCTGGAGTTCCTGTCGGAGATCACGACGAGATCCGTGGTCGAGGCTCCCGGGAACGCCGGGCGCCACTTCGGGCACGACCTGCTGGAGGCGATGACGACCCGGACCGGCAACGGCGCACCGTGCGACGAGTGGCTCGCCGCGCTCGTCGACGTCGGGGGCGATCCTCGCCTGCAACGCTCGGCGCAGTGGAACCGCTGGTGGGAGCCCCTTCCTCCCGCTGCCCGCGAACAGGCCGTCCGCTGGATGAGCGCCGAGGACCTGCGGCTCTTCCTCGAGGCCGTCGAGACGTACGCGCGCGAGACACACAACCAGGACATGATCCGCATGTTCCCTGCTCGCAAGAAGTTCCTCTGGGGCCTGTACGAGCAGGGCCTGATCCGAGAGACGCGGGTGATCCTCGGGAGCCAGGCCCGCGCGTCGGTGCAGCACCAGCTCGGACGTCTGCGGGTGGACGTCGCCACCCTCCAGAAGGCCCACGACACGGCGATCATCTACGTGGACTGTGGACGGTTCCACATGGTCGAGGGCTCTCACCTGTTCAAGCTGTGGGTCTACGACGGCCGACCCGTCGATCTCCTCACCGACCGTGGCAAGCGACACTTCACACGCGAGGAGCTGCGGCTCGTCGTCCCAGCGGAGCATGCCCGCCGGCACGCGAGCGGACACAACGGCCACATCGGGATCTCCCACAACGGTCTTTGGCAGCGCCGTGCCCTTGACTTCATCGTCGAGGAGGTGGGCGTTCCGCTCAATCTTTCCCGCCTGCTCACCCGCGAGGACTACGACGACCTGAAGAGCCGGTTCGGCATTCCCGTCGTCGGCTCACGACCACTCCGGAGGTGAAGACCGTGGGCCTGAAGGATGTGTTCTCCCGGCTGCGGATGCGGCCCGACGACGAAGCGGCGCCCATGCGCCGCTTCCAGGTCACGTTCGACGACGACGGCGCGAACTTCGTCACGACGCCCGAGGACCTCGACCTTCTGCGCCGAGGCGAGGGGCAGCGGTCGACGCAGGAGCAGTTCCTCGTCCTGGAGATGATGGAGGAGGCCAGGACCGCCCTTTCGCTGCCCAACGGGTACGCGGTGCGTTCCCAGGACGTCGCAGCGATGGGGCAGGAGGAGGCGTCGATCCTCGGCCTTCCGCCCTTGCTCCCGGGCCGGCTCGAGCCGAAGGTCCGGCACAACACGACGTCCCGCCACTTCGACGTGTCGCTCCGGGTCGTGCTCGACGACGGAGACGAGGTGTGCCGCCGCACGGGCCCGATCCTGAACATCGGTTCCGCCACCCAATACCGGCTGTCCCCTCGCGCGCTCCGTGTGATCCGAGCCGTCGAACGGCACGCGGCGCTGGAGATGGGCCGCCGGTCGGAAACCGAGAACGTCCGCCTCGTGGCGGAGATCCAGGCCGCCCAGAAGAACGCCGTGCCTCCGGACGGCGTCTCCTTCTCGCTCGGGCACCTCGACGACTTCACGACCATCTCCCCCACGTCGGTGAGCCTGATCGTCGAGGAGCAGCCGGACGGGTCCCTCACGATCAGCCCCGACCTGGGTGCGGAGGTCGACCCGAGCACGGTCTCGTCACGACGGCACCACGTCGAGGACGAGGGGGCGAGCGTCCTCCGCGTGGGCAACCAGCTCGTGATGCTCGAGGAGGATCAGGCGGAGGGCGTTCGCGAAGTGCTGCGCCGCCCGCACATCCCCGCCGAGGAGAAGCAGGACTTCTACCGTGCGCCGGGCGACTACTACGACCCGACGCGGGTCGACGTCGACCTGCACTTCGGGGTGCGGGTCGCGGGCGTCGGCATCATCGTCCCGCAGACGTTCACCGACGCGAGCGAGTCCGGGATCTCGTGGTTCGGCGGCGACCCGACCCTGCGACCCGCCGACGTGCTCGCTGGGCTCATCGACTCCCTCCCGAGACTCGAGCAGGTCGAGCGTGACGTGGAGGCGGCCCGCGAGGCCGGACGGACCGCGGTCGCGGTCGGGGACCAGGTCGTCGACATCGGTGACGAGCAGGCCACCACAGCTGCCCTGCACGACGTGCGGGACCGCCTCGAGGAGGAGGCGCACGCGTCGTCGGACCCGTCCCCGGCGGACGACGACACGCCGTCCGCCGAACCGGCGCATCGGGTGCAGGTGGGTGTGCACGTCGCTGACGCGCAGGACGTCGCTGACGCCCTGGGCCGCGCTGCCGCCGGGGCCAGCCCGGTCCGGCCGGTGGACTACGAGTCCCTGTCGCGGTCGCCCTACCCTCACCAGCGCGACGGCATCGAGTGGATGGCGGCGCTCATGGCCGCATCGACGCACGCTCAGGAATCCTCCCCCACCCGAGTGCAGGGCGCGCTCCTCGCCGACGACATGGGGCTGGGCAAGACCTACATGACGCTGGTGGCGCTACGCGAGCTCATGGCTGCGGAGCGTGCGCTGGGTGAGGAGCCGCGACCGACGCTGGCCGTCCTGCCCGTCGCCCTCATCGAGAACTGGGAGGCCGAGCTCGCGGCGACGTTCTCCGAGTCGCCGTTCGTCGACCTCGTCGTGCTCCAGGGCGGTCGCGATCTGTCTCGGTTCCGTCTCGCCGGGGCCGGCCGGGAGACTTCGGCGACCGTCACCTCGCTGGACGACCGCGGAATGGTGCGGGACGAGGCGATCCGCTTCTCGCTGCGCGTCGGTGCCGACCACGGCGACCGCCGGCTCGACGTACCGGGGCGCCTCGTGCTGACCACGTACGACACGCTCCGCTCGTACCAGCTATCCCTGGCGCAGGTCGACTGGGGAACCGTCGTCTTCGACGAGGCGCAAACGGTGAAGAACCCGGACACGCTCGCGACCCGTGCCGCGAAAGCGCTCAAGGCACGGTTCAAGCTGCTCGCCACCGGCACCCCGGTCGAGAACTCCATGCTGGACTTCTGGTGCCTCGTGGACACCGCGCAGCCTGGGCTGCTCGGTTCGTGGTCCGACTTCCGTTCGCGGTGGGTCGCGCCGATGAAGGACGCCGACCCACAGGAGAAGGTGCGCATCGGCGAGGAGCTTCGCGCACTCGTCGGTCCGTTCATGCTGCGGCGCGTGAAGGAGGATCACCTCACCGACCTTCCGCCGAAGACGGTCTACGGGCCGGAGGCGGGCCCCGCTCGCGTGGCCCGCCCGGAGCTCGGCATCCAGATGCCGGCGGGTCAGCGCGAGGTGTACGACGACGTCCTCCGCGACTTCCAGCGCGACGCGGGGACGCAAGGGGCCGCGCTGAAGGCGGTTCAGGGGCTGCGCGCCGTCAGCCTGCACCCGGCCGCGCGGGGCGACGGCGAGCTCGGCACGGACTCGAGCGCGCTCGGGCTCTCCGCCCGCATGGCGGCGACGCTCCGCATCCTCGACGACGTCCGCGGCAAGGGTGAGAAGGCGATCGTCTTCGTCATCAACAAGAAGGTGCAACGCAGCCTGGCGCTCTGGCTCCAGGAGCGGTACGGCCTTCCGGTGTCGGTGGTGAACGGCGACACCGCGGCGGTCTCCACAGGATCCTCGCCGACGCGCAGGCGCATCATCGAGAGGTTCGAACAGCGTCCCGGGTTCAACGTCATCATCATGTCCCCATTGGCTGTCGGAGTCGGGCTGACCATCGTCGGGGCGAACCATGCGATCCACCTCGAGCGGCACTGGAACCCGGCCAAGGAGGCGCAGGCGACGGACCGCATCTATCGCATCGGCCAGACGAGGCCCGTGCACGTGTACCTTCCCGCGTCCCTTCACCCGGACATGACGTCATTCGACCTCAACCTCGATCGTCTGCTGCAGCAGAAGACGATCCTGCGCGAGGCGATCGTCGTCCCGGAGAAGGTCACCGAGGAAGAGCTTGCGGACGCTCTCACGCTCGACGGGTAGGACTGCCTGAAGTCGAGGCCCCGGGCGCTGCTACGCCGGGGCCTCGATCGGGTACCGGCGTCGCAGGACGACGCGCTGCACGAG
>CAZFUQ010000198.1:0-7601 GCA_964521905.1 uncultured Cellulosimicrobium sp. | reverse complement strand
AACGGTTTTCCCCCAACGCCTTCGAGAGTACTGTGACGTGAACCACACCTGTCAAGCCGACGGCAGGATTGCTGCAGGACCCGTCACAGGGGGGTGACAGCCAGGGTGTCTTGCGCACCCGATGGCCGGCAAGGACGTCGGCCGCTCGTGCGGCTTCGACTGAACGACACGCGAGAGATCGCGACAACTCCCCCTCCATGAAGAAACGCGCCGTGCTCAGCGCGGCGGCGCCCTCGGGCGCATCCCGACGACTCATGGAGCATCATGAACACCTCAGAACAGCACGGCCGGGCACACCCGGCCGCACGTGCGCGCGACCGGCGGTCACCGGCCCTGCGCGTCCTCGCCACCGCCTCGGCGGCGGCCCTCGTCGCGACCGGCAGCGTCGTCGTCGCGACCTCCGCCCAGGCCTCGCCCGGGCAGTCCGTCAGCTCGTTGCGGACCCTCGAGCCCGAGGACCTCGCCGCGACCGTCGCCGGTCGCGGGGTCGACGTCCGCAGCGCCCGGTTCACGGGTGACCCCGTCCAGGCCGGCCGGTTCAGCGGGCTGGACTCCGCAGGGATCGCGAGCGGTGTCGCGCTGAGCACCGGATCCCTGGTCGACGCCGACCCGCAGTCCGAGGAGGACACCGACTTCACGCGCTCGTCGCTCCTCGGGCCCAACCAGAGCCTCACGACCACGGGCGACCTCGGTGGAGCCGGCTCGGCGGACCTCGAGAGGCTCTTCGGGGCGACCACCTACGACGCCGCCGTCCTCACGATGCGCGTCGTCCCGCGCAACGCGAACCTCAAGCTCACCTACGTGTTCGGCAGCGAGGAGTACGCCGGCTGGAGCGAGCGGGACTTCACGGACTCGTTCGCGGTCTGGGTGAACGGCAAGCCCTGCTCGTACGTCCCCCGGACACGCGACCTCGTCTCGACCTCGACGGTGAACGAGGCGACCAACGCGGACCGCTTCGTCGCGAACTTCGCGCCGAACGACCCGGGTGCGGGGACCCACGACACCGAGCTCAACGGGTTCACGACGACGCTCACGTGCGAGGCGAAGGTGAAGGCCAAGCGCGTCGCGACCGTCGTCGTCGCCGTCGCGGACACGGCCGACGGCCAGCTCGACAGCACCGTGCTGCTCGCGCGCGACGGCCTCGTGTCGAGCGGGAAGGACGGCGGTCACGGGAAGGGTGACGGGAAGGGTCACGGCAGGAGCGACCACCGCGGTGGGTGGAACGGCCACCACACCCATCGTCGCTGACGACCACCGCGTGGGGCGCCGGTGACGGCGCCCCACGCGGCCTGCCCGCACGGCGAGGGGCGTCGCCGTGCGGGCAGCCTGTGCCCGCGTCAGAACGCGGCGAGGACCTCGCCGGCGGGCCAGCGCTCCTCGATGAAGGCACGCACCTCGTCCGACCGGAGCAGCTCGTCGAGCGTGACGAGCTCGGGACGTGAGGCGTCCTCGCTGCGGACCGCGACGAAGTTGGCGTAGGGGTTGTCCTCGCCGGACTCGATGAAGAGCGAGTCCTCGACCGGGTTCAGCCCGGCCTCGAGCGCGTAGTTGCCGTTGATGATCGCCAGGTCGACGTCCTCGAGCGCGCGCACGAGCGACTCGGGCGCGGTCTCGACGAACTCGAAGCCCCGCGGGTTGTCCTCGACGTCGAGCAGCGTCGGGTCCGCGTCGCCCGTGTCCGCGAGCGTCACGAGGTCGTTGGCCTGGAGCAGCTCGAGCGCGCGCGCCTGGTTGCCGGGGTCGTTCGTGATGCCGAGCAGGGCGCCGTCGGGCAGGTCGTCGACGCTCTCCCACCGTGACGAGTACGCGGCGTACGGCTCGATGTGCACGCCGTCGAAGTGGTCGAGCTCGTAGCCGTGCTCCGCCACCTGCGCCGTGAAGTAGGGCAGGTGCTGGAAGTAGTTGGCGTCGAGCTCGCCCTCGACCAGCGCGGTGTTCGGCAGGACGTAGTCGTCGTAGGTGACGATGTCGAGGTCCAGGCCCGCGTCGGCCGCGAGGTTGTCCTGGACGAACTCCAGGATCTCCGCGTGGGGGGTCGGGCTGGCGCCGACGGACAGGGTGACGAGGCCGCCCTCGTCGGTGGCGTCGGGGGTGGGGTCGTCCGCGGCCGCGTCCGAGCCGCACGCGGACAGGGCGAGCGCGGCCGAGGTGACGAGCGCGATCGCGCCCAGGGTCTTCTTCATCGGTTCTCCTTCGAGGGTCGGGTCGAGGTCGGGGCGCGTGGCCCCGGGAGGTCAGCGGTGGTCCACGAGGTGCGCCACCCGGTCGCCCAGCGCCTGCAGGACGACGACGATCACCGCCAGGACGACGACGCACGCCGCCATGACGGTCGTGTCGAAGCGCTGGTAGCCGTAGGAGATGGCGAGCGCCCCGAGCCCGCCGGCGCCGATGACCCCGGCCATCGCGGAGTAGCCGAGGAGCGCGACGAGGGTGACGGTGAAGGACGAGACCAGCGCCGGCAGCGCCTCGCGCAGCAGGACGTGGACGGTCACGCTCGTGCGTGTCGCGCCCATGACCTGGGCGGCCTCGACCTTCCCGGCGGGGACGTCGCGGAAGGCCGTCTCGACGAGGCGCGCGTAGAACGGCACGGCCCCGACGGTCAGCGGCACGACCGCGGCCTCCCACTGCAGCGTCGTCCCGACGACGAACCGCGTGAACGGGAGCAGCGCGATCATGAGGATGAGGAACGGCAGGGACCGCACGACGTTCGCGACGAGCCCGATGACGGCGTTGAACGCGCGGCTGGGCGTGATGCCGCCCGTGGACGTCGCGTGCAGCAGCACACCGAGCGGGAGCCCGAGGGCGAGGGTCAGGACGCCGGAGACACCGACCATGAGCAGCGTCTCCAGGACCGCCTCGGGCAGCATCTGCTGCACGACCCGGTTGGTGGTCAGCTCCTCCCACCAGTTCATCGGTCCGTCCCCTCGGTGTCGAGGCCGATGCCGAGCGCGTCGCGCAGCCTGCGGTCGACGACGTCGACCTGGGTCGCCGCGACGGCGAGGCGCAGTCGTCCGACCTGGCGGTCCGCGACCGTCTCGACGGTGCCCGCCGCGAGCTGCGCGAGCCCACCCAGCCCGGCGACGGCGCGCAGCACGTCCGCGGTCTCGACGTCCCGCGTGCTGAAGACGAGGTCGGACAGCACCTGCTCGGTGCCGAGCGGCAGGTCCGGTACGGGGACGAGCTCGCGCGCGAGGCGGGACCCCGCGCGACCCGCGACCTCGGCGACCCGCCCGTGCTCCGCGACGACGCCGTGGTCGAGCAGGCTCACGGTGTCGCACACCTCGCGCACGACGCTCATCTCGTGCGTGACGACCAGCACGGAGATCCCGAGCTGGTCGCGCAGGTCGCGGACGAGGGAGAGGATCTGGCGGGTCGTCGCGCCGTCGAGCGCAGAGGTCGGCTCGTCGCACAGCAGGACCGCGGGGTCCACGGCGAGCGCCCGCGCGATGCCGACGCGCTGGCGCTGCCCGCCGGACAGCTGCGCGGGGTGGGCGTCGGCGCGGTCGGCGAGCCCGACGACGCCGAGCAGCTCGCGCGCTCGGGCCCGGCGGGCGCGGCGGGGGACGCCCGCGATCTGGAGCGGGTACTCGACGTTGCCCGCGATGTCCCGGGAGTCGAGGAGGTTGACGTGCTGGAAGACCATGCCGACCCGGCGGCGCGCGGTGCGCAGGCTCCGCGCGGGCAGCGCCGCGAGGTCGACGCCGTCGATCTCGACGGTGCCCGCCGTCGGGCGCTCGAGGAGCGTGAGGCACCGGATGAGCGTCGACTTCCCGGCGCCGGAGCGGCCGACGACGCCGCGGATCTCGCCCGCCTCGACCTCGAGGTCGACGCCGTCGAGCGCGACGACGGCGCGGTCCTTCTCGCCGTAGACCTTGCGCAGGCCGGCGACCCGTACGCGCGGTACCGCGTCGGCGGTGGCGGTCGTCACGGTCGCTCCTCGGGTGTCGGTGGGCGGGGCGGGCTGCCCCGAGCAGGCGGCATCGAACCATCCGTGGACGTGCGGCGATCGGGCTGACCTGCAATATCTCACCTGGTGAGACGCTGGGCGTTCCCTGTGCGGCACCCGTGGGGTGTGGTTAGGGTCCCGGCATGGCCGTTGCAGGACGAGGAGCGACCGCGCGGCGGACGCCGCCGGGTCCCGCCGGCGTGCCTGCTCCCGTCGTCCGCTGCTGTCGCCCCTGACGACCCGGTGACGACGGCGCCCGTGCGCCCGTCCACCGGTCCCGGTACCGCCCTCCCGACCGCGCACCGGTCGGCGCACCGCCCCGGACCGACACCGTCCGGGCGTGCCGGCGCGTACCTCCCCTCGACCGTCGCGCGGTGATCCCGCACGCCCGCCGAGGCCGTCCCACGCCCGACCACCGAGAGGTCGCACCACCATGTCCCGACTCCACGCCCCGCCGTCCCCGTCCCGCGCCGTCCGCACCGCCCACCCGTCCCGCGTCGGTGCCGTCGCCGTGCTGGCTGCCGCGCTCACCGTCACCACGGGGCTCGTGGCGCCCGCGCAGGCGGGCGGCACCGACGACCTCACGGTCATCACGGTCGGGCCCGGCGACGCCGGTGCCGACGCCGTCGCACGAGCCCTCGCGGGGCTCGACGTCGTCGCGTCCGGCCCCGACGACGCGACGGTGCTCGGCGACGACGCGACCGTCGCCGCGCTCGAGGCCGCGGGCCTCGACGTCGTGCGCGCCGAGCCCTACGGCGACACCCTGCCGGGGCCGACGTCCGCCGCGCGGGTCGGCCCGCTCGCCGCCGACGCCGCGTACCCGCTGCCCGAGCGCCTCGCCGGCACGGAGTACGAGACGTTCTTCGGTGGCTACCGGACCGTCGCCGCGCACGAGGAGTTCCTCGCGGACGCGGCCGACGCGTACGGGGAGATCGCCGAGCTCGTCGACTACGGCGACTCGTGGCTCAAGACCCAGGGGCGCGGGGGCCACGACCTCTGGGCGCTGCGCATCACCGCCGGAGCGGGCTCCGACGGCGACGGTCGCGAGCAGGTCGAGGCCAAGCCGCGGTTCTTCCTCACGGCGCAGGCCCACGCCCGCGAGATCATCACGTCCGAGCTCGCGTGGCGGTTCGTCGTCGAGCTCCTCGACGGGTACGGCACCGACCCGCAGATCACGCAGCTGCTCGACACCGTCGAGATCTGGGTCGGTCCGCAGAACAACCCCGACGGGGCCGCGCTCGTCCAGACCGGGCTGGGCGAGGACGTGCGCCTGACGGCGGCCGGCGACGCCAACCCGGTGAGCACGTCGCCCGCGTGGCAGCGCAAGAACCTCGACGACACGCTGTACGTGCCGCCGACCAACCCGAGCACCTCGTACTCGGGCAACCACCCGGGCGTCGACCTCAACCGGAACTTCGCCACCGCGTGGGGCGGGGCGTCGACCTCGACGAACCCCAACGCCGCCACGTATCTCGGGACGGCACCGTTCTCGGAGCCGGAGAGCGCCGCCCAGGCGGAGCTCCTGCGCGAGCTGTTCGGCGAGCTCGAGGTCGGCACCACGACCCCGGCGCCGGACGACCGGCAGGGCGTGTTCGTCAACCTGCACTCGTACTCCGACTACGTCATCTACCCCTACGCGTACGACACGGCCGCGAACGTCCCGAACCTCGAGCCGATCAAGGCCCTCGGCTTCCGGCAGAGCTTCTTCAACGGCTTCGACACGGGCAAGGCGGGCGAGATCCTCTACGACAACGCGGGCAACGACATCGACTGGGTCTACGACCGGCTCGGCGTCCCGGCGTACACGTGGGAGATCGGGACGGCGGCCACGGGCGGGTTCTTCCCGGCGTACTCCCGGGTCGAGACGTTCTGGTCGGACGCACGGCCCGCGCTGCTGTACGCCGCGGGCGCGGCGGTCGACCCGTACCGGTCCCCGCTCGGCCCGTCCGTCACCGAGGTCGCCGTCGAGCGCGGCGCGGACGGCGCGGTGACCGTGAGCGGGACGGCGAGCGACGACACGCTCGGGACCAACCCGCGGTCGGCGGCGCGTCGACCCGCGGTCCAGGACGTCACCGCCGTGCAGGCGGTCGTGGGCGACGTGCCCGACGCCGGGTCCGCCGTGGACGTCCCGGTCACCACGAGCGGCGCGACCGCGACCTTCGCGGGAGCGCTCGCCCCGGTCGGGGGCGCAGGTGAGCGGCAGGAGGTCCACGTCCGGGCGCAGGGCGCGGACGGGAGCTGGGGGCCGTGGCAGACGCGCTGGCTCGAGCCGGTCGCCGGCCCGTCCGTCGAGGTCACCGCCGAGGCGCGGTGCCTCGCCGGGAAGGTCTCGGTCGCGGTGCGCGCGCTGAACACGGGCGAGGGGCCGGTGGACCTCACCCTCGGGACGCCCTACGGGACGCGCTCCCTGGCTGCCGTCGCCCCCGGGAAGAATGCCTACCAGGCGTTCTCGTCCCGCCTGGTCGAGGTGCCGGGCGGCGTCGCGACCGTGGTCGTGACGGACACCTCCGGATCCACGAGCGTCGAGGCGCCGTACGACGCGCGCGCCTGCGCCTGACGCCCGCTCCCGTCCCCGACGGCGAGCCGCGCACCGCGCCGGGGCGGGTCCCGATGATGTCCGGCGGCATCGGGACCCGCCCCGGCGCGGGCCGCGGAGGCAGAGCCCTGGTCCCGCGAGGTAGAGCCCTGGTCGCGCGAGGTAGAGCCCTGGTCCGCCGGGCGCGTCAGGTGAGGTGGTCGAAGTCCCCGCGCACCCAGGCGGCGTGCCGCTCGGCGGAGCGCAGCACGACGTCGCGCGCGTCGGCCGGGATCACGCCCTCGAAGTTGTTGTAGAGCCGTTCGAACGGCCGTCGCGCGACGTGCTGCGCCACGCGCAGCACGACGGTGGAGGACAGCGGGATGCGGTTGGGGTAGGAGCGCATGAAGCTCACGGACGTGCGGTCGGGGTTGGCGAAGATCGTGTCCCCGGACAGGAGCACGCCACGCCCCTCGGCCCCGGCGGCCCAGTGCACGACCGCGCTCCCCGGGAAGTGCCCGCCCGGCTGCGACAGCACGACCCCGGGCAGGACCTCACGCTCGCCCGACCACGTCTCGATCGCCTCGTCGGGCCGCGCGACCCAGTGCGCGTCGGCCTCGGCGACGAGGACCGGCACCCCGCCGAGCGCGCGGCTCCAGGCCACCTGGACGCCGAACATGTGCGGGTGGCTCGCGACGATCGCCACGACCGGGCCGAGCGAGCGGACCTGCGCGGCACCGGCGTCGTCCACGTAGCCCGGCGGGTCCCACAGGAGGTTGCCGGCCGGGGTGCGCACGACCTTCGCCTGCTGCCCGATGCCGACGCTGGGCTCGCTCGTCACGCCGAACAGGTCCGGTTCGAGCTCGGTCACCACGAGGCGCTCGCCCGCCGCGGCGAGCTCGGCGAGCGTCGTCCAGGCCTGGCCCGCCGCGGGCACCCACTGGCGCTCGTCGGCGCAGATCGCGCACACGGCGGGTCGTGACGCGTGCTCGACGGCGCACGTGCGGCAGATCCACCACCCGTCGCCGGGAGCGGGGTCGGTGGGCGCAGGAGCGGACGAGGAGGACGGCGTCGTCGACATAGGACCTTCCTAGCCGAAGGCACCCACACCCGCCGACCAGGTCGACGCGATCCTCATGC
>CAZFUQ010000197.1:0-7640 GCA_964521905.1 uncultured Cellulosimicrobium sp. | reverse complement strand
CCGACGTCGTCGCCTGGTCGGTCGCCGCCGTGCGGGCCGCCGCGGAGCGTGCGGGGCGCGACCCCGCCGACGTGAGCATCTGCGTCGCCGCACCCGCCTACGTGACGAGCACCGCGCCGTCGAACGGGGAAGGGCGTCGGGCGCTCGCGCACGCCTACGACCAGTGCCGCTGGTTCGGCGGGATGGTGGGCAACCACGTCGCCGAGATCGTCGCGCGCTACGGCCCGGGCGGCACCGAGGCGGGTGCGGGCGTGACGATCCCGCGCGCGCTCACGGACTTCGTCGCGGGACGCGAGGGGTACGACTACAACGAGCACGGGCGCGCGGGCAACACGCACACCGCGTTCGTCACGGACGAGATCGTCGACCGGTTCTGCCTCGTCGGCCCGCCCGAGCGGCACGTCGAGCGCCTGCGTGAGCTCGCCGCGCTCGGCGTCGACCAGTTCGCCCTCTACCTCCAGCACGACGCCAAGGACGAGACCCTGCGCGCGTACGGCGAGACGATCGGCCCCGCGGTTCGCGCGGCGGCCCGGACGCGCGAATGAACGACGGCGGCCCGGCCCCTGAGACGGTGGCGCCCAGCCCCGCCTGACCGCCCGCTCGACCGCGCGTGACCCAGCCCACGTGACAGCCCGGCCCGGAGGGACCTTCGGCACTGTCCGGGTAGACCCCAGGATTCCTACGGTCGGGACCGTGGAAAACCCTCGGGGCGTGACGAGCAGGACGCCCTTCCGTGCGCTCCTCGTGCTGCCCGCCGGGGTCGCACTGCTCACGGGCCTCGCGACCGGGCTCGCGCTGCTCGGGCTGCCCTCCCCGGTGCCGGCCGAACGGCTGCAGGACGCGCACGGCCTGCTCATGGTGCTCGGGTTCGTCGGCACGCTCGTCACGCTCGAGCGCGCCGTGGCGCTCCGCCGCTCCGTCGCCTACCTCGCGCCCGCAGCGCTCGGGCTCGGCGCGCTCGCGCTCCTCTCGCCGGCGCCCCGGGCGCTCGGCCAGGCGCTCCTGGTCGCCGGGACCCTCGGGCTGCTCGCGATCTACGCCGAGCTCTGGCGGCGACAGCCCGCCGTCGCGACGGCGATCCAGGCCGCGGGGGCCGTGCTCGCCGTCGGGGGCGCCACGCTCTGGGCCGCGGGCGTCGCCGTGCCCGACCTGCTGCCCTGGCTCGTCGGGTTCGTCGCCTGGACCGTGCTCGGCGAGCGCGTCGAGCTCGCGCGGCTCGAGATCGACGCCCGGACGGAGCGAGGGGTGCTCGCCGGTGCGCTGGTCTACGTCGGAGCCGCGTGCCTCGCCCTGCTCGCTCCCGCACCCGGCTTCGCGCTCGCCGGGGCGGCGCTCGCGGCGTCGGCCGTCGCACTCGTGCGGCGCGACGTCGCCCGCCGCACCGTCCGGGCGTCCGGCCTGCCGCGCTTCGCCGCGGCGGCGATGCTCGCGGGGTACGCGTGGCTCGTCGTCGCCGGCGTCGCCTGGGTGTTCCTCGCCGCGGGCGCCGGGCCGTCCGGCCTCGGCCCCGGGGTGACCCTGCGCTCCGGGACCACGTACGACGCCGTCGTGCACGCCGTGTTCCTCGGGTTCGGGCTGTCGATGATCATGGCGCACGCGCCCCTCATCCTTCCGGCCGTGCTGCGCCGCCCGCTGCCGTACCGCGCCGCGATGTGGGCGCCGCTCGCGCTGCTCCACGTCTCGCTCGCCGTCCGGGTCGCCGGCGACCTCGCGGGCGACGGCCCCGGCGCGGTGGCGACGGTCCGCGCCGGCGGCGCGGGCAACGTCGTCGCCGTTCTCGGCTTCGTCGGCGTCGCGCTGTGGTCGGCACTGCGCGGGAGCAGGGTGGCCGGGCCGTCGCGCTCGGGCGCGCGGCCCGAGCTCGGTGACCAGGCCTCTACCTCGCGCGACCTGGCCTCTACCTCGCGTGACCAGGCCTCTACCTCGGCGGACCAGGGTTCTACCTCGCGTGACCAGGGTTCTGCCTCGGCGGACCAGGGTTCTCCTTCGGCTGCCGCCGGCGCCTCCGTCCCAGGGGGAGCGGCACTCCAGATCGTCCCCGGAAGGTGACCGTGCCCGCCTCGACCGAGCGACCCTCGCTCCTGTCCGCCCGACCGTCCGGGCCGCTGCCCGGAACGCAGAAGGTCGGGAGCACGGGGCGCAACCTGTGGCTGCACGCGCTCGTGCTCGCCTGGTTCGTCGCGGAGGCGGTGCTCGTCGTCGTGCACCGGTTCGTGCCCGAGGCGCTGTGGCTCATGGTCCACGTCCTCATGCTCGGCGCGGTGAGCACCGCCATCCTCGTGTGGAGCCAGCACTTCGCGGACACGATGCTGCGCCGCCAGGCGCCGGGCGGTCGGCCGCTGCACGTCGCGCGCCTCGCCGCGCACACCGTGGGCGCGCTGCTCGTCGTCGCGGGGCTGCTCACGGACGTGTGGGGGCTCGTCGTCGCGGGCGGCGTCCTCGTCGGCGCGGGCGCGATCACGCACGCGACCGTGCTCGTCCTGCAGGGTCGCGGCGCGCTGCCGTCGCGCTTCGGCGGACTCGTGCGCTACTACGTGGTCGCCGCCGTGTGCCTCCCGGTCGGTGTGACGCTCGGCGTGCTCATGGCCCGCGGCGGGGCCGGCACCGAGGGGTACGGGCGCGAGTACGTCGCGCACGTGACGCTCAACGTGCTCGGCTGGGTCGGGCTGACCGTCCTCGGGACGCTCGTCCTGCTGTGGCCCACCGTGCTGCGCACGCGCATCGAGCCCGACGCCGACGTCGCGGCCCGGCGCGCGCTGCCCGTCCTGGTCGCCGGGATCCTCGTCGTCCTCGTGGCGTGCGCGACCGGGTGGCTGCCGCTGGTCGCGGCGGGGGCGGCCGTCGTGCTCGGAGGCACCGGCACGGTCGTGCGGCACCTCGTCGCGCAGGGCCGGGCGGCGCAGCGCGACGCGTGGGGGTTCGCCGCCTGGAGCCTCGCGGCCTCGGTCGTGTGGTTCGCCGGGAGCGTCGCGGCGTTCGGCGTCCGGGTCGCGACGGCGCCGTCGTGGGCCGCGGCGCAGGACGCGATCGGTGCGCTGCTCATCCCGTTCGTCGTCGGCTTCGCGGGGCAGGTCCTGCTCGGGGCACTGACCTACCTCGTGCCCGTGGTCCTCGGCGGCGGGCCTGCACGGCGACGGCGCACGGAGGCCCTCGTCGGGGCCGGCGGCGCGTACCGGGTCGTCGTCGCGAACGGCGGCCTCGCGCTGTACCTCCTGCCGCTGCCGTCGTGGGTGCGCGTCGCGCTGTCCCTCGTCGTCTTCGCGACGTTCCTCGCGTTCCTCGTGCTCGCGCTGCGCGCCGTGGTCGCCTCGCGCGGCGACGCACCGGCACCAGCGGCCCCCGGGGCGAGGACGTCCGGCCCGGGTGCCGCGCCGGGCACGCGTCGCGACGATGCGGCACGAGCCGTCGCTGCGCGCCGTGACGCGCAGGCGCGTCGGCCCCTCGCGGGAGCGGTGACGGCCGCCGTCGCGACGCTCGCGCTCGCCGTCGTGGGCGGTGTCGCCGCGGACCCGGTGGCTGCCGGCGTCGGGTCGGGCGGGACCGTCGCCGCCACCGCCGACGGCGCGGCGGACGCCGCCTCGGTCGCGGCGACCGGCCGCACGACGACCGTGCAGGTCGAGGCCGCCGACATGCGGTTCGTCCCGGACACGATCACCGTGCCCGCGGGCGACCGCCTCGTCGTCGAGCTGACCAACACCGACGACGACGTGCACGACCTCGTCCTCGCGGACGGCACGACGTCCGGCCGCGTGGCGCCGGGGGAGACCGCCACGGTCGACGTCGGCGTCGTGAGCGGGCCGCTCGACGGCTGGTGCTCCGTCGCCGGGCACCGGCTCATGGGCATGACCCTCACGATCGACGTCGAGGGCGGCGGCAGCACCGACGGCTCCGCGGGCACGCTCGCCGCGGACGGCGGGGACGATACGCACGCCGGGCACTCCGGGCACGCGGCCGGGGACGCGAGCGGGGCGGGCTCGCTGGACGCGTCCGACGTCGACCTCATGGCGGACCCGGGCGAGGCGTTCACCGCGCGCGACGCGACCCTCGCCCCCGCCGGGACGGACCCGTCGGGGGCGCCCGTCGTGCACCGGCGCACCCTCACCGTGACGGAGGTCGTGCGCGAGGTCGCGCCCGGCGTCGAGCAGGAGCTGTGGACGTTCGGCGGCGAGGCGCCCGGCCCGGTGCTGCGCGGGAAGGTGGGCGACGTCTTCGAGATCACGCTCGTCAACGACGGGACGATCGGGCACTCGATCGACTTCCACGCCGGCGCGCTCGCGCCCGACGAGCCGATGCGCACCATCGCCCCGGGCGAGTCGCTCACGTACCGGTTCACGGCCACGCGCGCCGGGATCTGGATGTACCACTGCTCGACCATGCCCATGTCGCTGCACATCGCGAACGGCATGTTCGGCGCGGTGATCATCGACCCGCCGGACCTCGCCCCCGTCGACCGCGAGTACGTCGTCGTGCAGTCCGAGCTCTACCTGGGTGCCCAGGGCGGGCCCGCCGACGAGGTGAAGGTCGCCGCCGCGGAGCCCGACCTCCTCGCCTTCAACGGGTACGCCAACCAGTACCGGTACGACCCGCTCGAGGCGCGCGTCGACGAGCGCGTGCGCGTGTGGGTGCTCGACGCGGGACCCAACCGGCCCAGCGCGTTCCACGTCGTCGGGGGCCAGTTCGACACGGTCTACCACGAGGGCACGTACACGCTCCCCGCGGGGACGTCGGGCGGCAGCCAGGTGCTCGGGCTCCTCCCCGCGCAGGGCGGTTTCGTCGAGCTCGCGTTCCCCGAGGCCGGGACCTACCCGTTCGTCACGCACGCCATGTCCGACGCCGAGCGCGGCGCCTCCGGGGCGTTCACCGTGACGCCCTGACCGGCCCGCCGACCGGCCCCGGCCCCGACAGACCCAGCACCCCACCCGGCGCTCGCGCCACGACCAGGAGGACACCATGGGAGCAGAACCGATCGAGATCACCGAGCCCCCGCAGCACGAGGCGGCGCACGACGACGGACACACGTGCGGGTGCGCGCACGACGACACAGAGATCGTGCTCGACGTCCGCACCGTCCCGCACGCCGTGCGGCACGGCGTCGTCTTCGGCGCTCTCGACGCGCTCGCGCCGGGCGAGGGCCTCGTGCTCGTCGCCCCGCACGACCCGCTCCCGCTGCTCGCGCAGCTGGAGGGCCGCGCGCCCGGCGCGTTCGAGCGGGAGTACGTCTCGCGGGCGGCGACCGAGGTGAGCATCCGCCTCACGCGGCGGGTCGTCGCCGCGGAGCCCGCCCCCGCGGCGGGATGAGACCCCCGGGCCGGCTCGACCGGCCCGGGACGGCACGACGCCCGGCGGCACGGGGATGGCCGCCGGGCGTCGTCGTGCGTGGGGCTACGGTGCGGTCGGGGGCTCCCAGCCGCGGCGCGGGGCGCGTGCGGCCGTCGCGGTGTCGCGACGCCGGTACACGACGTACGGGCGCGTGAGGTAGCCGAGCGGCGCGGAGAACACGTGCACGAGGCGCGTGAACGGCCACAGCGCGAACAGGAGCAGCCCGCACAGGACGTGGAGCTGGAACGTCAGCGGGACGTCCGCCATGAGCGACGCGTCCGGCTGGAACGTGAGGAGCGAGCGGAACCACGGCGAGATCGAGCCGCGGTAGTCGTACCCGCCGCCGAAGATCTGGTGCTGCACGGTGGCGAGCGTGCCGAACCCGATCGCCGCACCGAGCGCGACGTACATGACCTTGTCCATCCGCGTCGTCGCGCGGAAGACCGCGCCGGACAGCCTGCGCCGGACGACGAGGATGACGAGCCCGGCCACGGTGAGCACCGCCGCGAACGTGCCGGCCACGGTCGCCACGAGGTGGTACGCGTGCTCGTCGACGCCGACCGCCTCGAGCCACGGGCGGGGCACGAGGATCCCGACGGCGTGGCCGCCGATGACCATGAGGATGCCGACGTGGAACAGCGGCGAGCCCAGGCGCAGCCAGCGCTTCTCGTAGATCTGCGACGAGCGCGTGGTCCAGCCGAACTGGTCGTAGCGGTAGCGCCACACGTGGCCGACGACGAACACGGCGGCGACCGCGTAGGGGACGGCGACCCACAGCAGCACGTCGAGCGGACTCATCGGCGGACCTCCTCGGTCAGGCTCGGGATCGTGGCGAAGGGGGTGAGGTGGGACAGGTCGCTCAGGCCCACGAGCTCGGTGGGCGGGCCGGCGGCGACGAGGTCGCGGAACCGCGCGGCGGCCTCGGACTGCAGGGTCGGAAGGGTCGCGACGAGCGCCGCGACGACGTGCGCGTACGGGCTGCGCAGGGCATCGAGGGCCGCGCGCAGGACCTCGATGCCGTCGCGGTGCGCGTCGAGCACCATGCCGGCGATCTCGCCGTCGGTGCGCGCGGAGAGCTCGAGGACGGTCGGGAGGTGGTCGGGCAGCTCCGAGCCGTCGAGCTCCCAGCCCGCCGCGCGGAACGCCTCGACGAACGTCACGAGCGCGGTGCCGCGTTTCCGGGTGTCCCCGGCCGCGTAGTACGACAGGTAGAGCGAGCACTTGCGCTTGAGGTCGAACGTCGTGACGTAGGCCGCCTGCAGCTCGCCGAGCGAGGGGGTCGCCGTGGCGGCGAGGAACTCGCGCACCGGCCGCCGCACGGCGTCGGGCAGCCCGGCGACGACGTCCTCCACGTCGGCACGGTGCGCGTGCGTCTCGGCCGTCGGGTAGTCGAGCAGGAGCGAGATCACGGTGTGCGCCGCGCGGCGCTGGTCGTCGGGCAGCGGGCCGCGCGACGGCGCCTCCGTGGTGCCGCGGGTTGCGCGCCTCATGCCGCACCGCCTGCGGGTGCCGGACCGTCCGCCGGTCGCGGCGGCGGGAAGAGCCCGCCCGGCGCGCCGTCGCCGTCCCAGTTGAGCAGGTTGACGCGTCCCGTCGTGGAGGGGGTGTACGGGCTGGTCGCCCGCTCCGTCTCACCGACCGCGTGGAAGCTCTCGCCCGTGACCGGCCCGGCGCCGCCCATCCCCGGTCCGCCGTCGTAGTCGAGGGAGCACGCCATGTCGTCGAGCTCGCGGGCGATCTCGGTGTGGGCGGTGGGGATGACGTACCGGTCTTCGTACTTGGCGATGGCGAGGAGGCGGTACATCGCTTCGATCTCGGTGCCGGTCATACCGACCGCGGCCGCGGTCTCCTCGGGGAGCGGGCGCCCGAGGTTGACCTCGCGCATGGCCGATCGCATGGCGGCCAGGCGGCGGAGGACGCGTTCGACGGGCGCGGTGTCGCCCGCGGTGAAGAGTCCGGCGAGGTACTCGAGGGGGATGCGCATCTTGGAGATGGCCGCGAAGAGGGTGCGGCCGTCCTCGCCGTCGTTGCCGGATGCCGCGACGACGTCGACGACGGGGGACAGGGGTGGGATGTACCAGACCATGGGCATCGTGCGGTACTCGGGGTGCAGGGGCAGCGCGATCTCGTACCGGCTGATCAGGTCCCAGATCGGAGACCTCTGCGCGGCGTCGATCCAGTCGTCGGGGATGCCCTCGGCGCGCGCCGCCGCCACGACCTCGGGGTCGTGCGGGTCGAGGAACACCGAGCGCTGCGCGGCGAGCAGGTCGTGCTCGTCCTCGATCGCGGCGGCCTCGCTGACCCGGTCGGCGTCGTACAGG
>CAZFUQ010000196.1:0-7651 GCA_964521905.1 uncultured Cellulosimicrobium sp. | reverse complement strand
CACATCGAGGACGGCGAGTTCCTCGTCCTCGATGTGCAGGTTGAGCTGGTCCACGGCGGGGCGCTCGGTCCCGGGGTAGACACGGGTTGCGTGGTCGTAGGTGACCGTAGCCATGACTGGTACATCCCTCCACCGGCAGGTACGTGCCGGACGATCCGTTGTGCAGTGACGTGCCACGTCGACGTAGCTGTTCGCGATGGCGGACGAGCGTGTCTTCGACGACACAGAAGAAGCCGGACCCCCAGGTGGTGACAGGTGGGGACCCGACGTCATCGTGGACCCGATATTACTCCCGGTTCTGAGTGCTTCGTCACAGCCCGGGTAACGATCGGGTAGCGGTCCGGCGAGCAGGTGCGGGATCGCGTCAGCGACCCGTCACCGGCTCGTCACGGACCGGTCAGCCCGCCGGGTGTCCGAGCAGGTCGGCGAGGAGATCGAGCACGGCGGCCAGCGCGTCGGCGTCGGCCACGCGCTGCGCGGCGAGCGTCGCGCCGTCGCCGACCTTGACCCCCAGGTCGCCCGCCTCGAGCACGGCGAACGCCGTCTCGTCGGTCGTGTCGTCGCCCGCGTACAGCACGCGCGTGCGGCCGTCGGGCCGGCCCGCGTCCTGCCCGACGGCGTCCCGCAGGTGGTCCACCGCCGCGCCCTTCGAGGTCTCCACCACGGCGATCTCGACGACGTCCTTGCCGTGCATCGCGTGCAGCCCGAGCCGCTCCGCGACCGCGTCGGCGACGGCCTCGGCCGCGTGCGAGTCCTCGTCGGACGCGAGCCGCGTGTGCAGGACGGCGGCGCTCGGCTTCTCCTGGACCCAGGCACCCTCCCGGCCCGCGACCGCCTCGGCGAGGCCCGCGCGCAGCGCCGCGAGCCGCTCCGTCTGCTCGGCGGTGAGCTCGAACGGCACCGCGTCGACGCCGTCGGGCGTGACGCGGCCCGTCTCGGCCCCGTGGCTGCCGACGAGGAACGTCCCCACCGGGGGGTCGCTGCGTTCCGCGAGGTCCGCGAGGTTGCGGCCCGAGACCAGGGCGAGCCGCGTCGTCGTCCCGGCCAGGGCGGCCCCGAGCCGGTCGACGGCCGCGCGCGCCGCGGGCGCCATGCGCGCGGCGTGCGGGTCGTCGACCAGCGGAGCGAGCGTCCCGTCGAAGTCGAGGGCGACGAGCCGGGCGTCACCGTCACCGTCGCGGCGCACGCCGCCGGACGCTCCGGACGTTCGGGAGAACGCGCGCACCGCGTCGGCGACGGGCCCGGGCAGGCCGGCTGCGCCGTCGGGCAGGGCCGGGCGGGTCACGCGCCACGCTCCTCGGCGGCGGCCGGGTCGCGGTGCCCGTGGTGCCGCGGGACGCGCGACGGCATGGCCGTGAGCACCCCGAGGAACGACTCGGACCACCTCGCGACGTCGTCGGCGAGGACCTTGCGGCGCAGGCGGCGCATGCGCTTGCGCTGCTCGCGGTGGTCCATGTGCGCGGCCGCCGCGATGATGTCCTTCATCCCGTCGATGTCGTGCGGGTTCACGAGCAGCGCACCCGACGCGAGCTCGTCCGCGGCACCCGTGAACTCCGAGAGCACGAGCACGCCGCGGTCGTCGGAGCGCGCGGCCACGTACTCCTTGGCGACGAGGTTCATGCCGTCGCGCAGCGCGGTGACGAGCATGACGTCGGCCGCGAGGTACAGGGCCGCCATCTCCTCCGGGGGGTAGGAGTGGTGCAGGTAGTGGATCGCGGCGTGCCCGATCTCCGCGTACTCCCCGTTGATGCGCCCCACGGCACCCTCGACGTGCTCGCGCAGCTCCTGGTAGGCGTCCACGTTCTCGCGGCTCGGGCTCGCGACCTGCACGAGCGTCGCGTGCTCGACGTCGAGGCGTCCGTCCTGCAGGAGCTCGCCGTACGCCTTGATGCGGTGCCGGATGCCCTTGGTGTAGTCGAGCCGGTCGACCCCCAGCATCATGATGTCCGGGTCGCCGAGGTCCGCGCGGATCTCTCGTGCGCGCTGCTGCACCTCGGGCGTGCGGGCCAGCTCGTCGAACCGGCGCGAGTCGATCGAGATGGGGAACGCCGCGGCGCGCACGTGCCGGTCCCGACCGTCCTCGCCCGGGACGGTGATGATGGGGCCGCGCGTCGTGTGCCCGCGCAGGCGGCGTACCGCGCGGATGAAGTTCGCGGCGTCCCCGGCGCGCTGGAAGCCGACGAGGTCGGCGCCCAGCAGGCCGTCGACGACCTGGCGTCGCCACGGGAGCTGCTGGAACAGCTCGAGCGGGGGGAACGGGATGTGGTTGAAGAAGCCGATCCGCACGTCCGGCCGCTGCTCGCGGATCATCTGCGGGACGAGCTGGAGCTGGTAGTCGTGCACCCACACGACGGCACCGGGGGCGGCCTGCGCGACGGCGGCGTCGGCGAAGCGCTGGTTGACGCGCCGGTACGCGTCCCACCACGTGCGGTGATAGGTGGGCGGCGAGATGACGTCGTGGTACAGCGGCCAGAGCGTGTCGTTGGAGAAGCCCTCGTAGTAGCGCTCGATCTCGTCGGCGGAGAGCGTCACGGGCACCAGGCGCATGTCGTCGGCGTCGAAGGGGTCGCTCGCGAGGTCGGGCGCGCCCGACCAGCCGATCCACGCGCCGTCGGACGCCTGCATGACCGGCTCCAGCGCGGTGACCAGCCCGCCGGGCGAGCGGTCCCACGAGACGTCGCCGCCGGGACCGACCGTGAAGTCCACGGGCAGCCGGTTGGCCACCACGACGAGATCGAATCCCTCTTTGCCTGGCAATGGACTTCTCCTTGAGCTTCGATGGATCGCACCTGGGACGACCCAGGGTAGTCGCCGTGCCCGGCCCCCGGACGGGCCGTCCACCCCGGCCTCGACACCGACGGCCCCGTCCGCGCCGCCGCCGAGGCCCGCTGCCGCTACCTTGTCACCATGGAGGAGCCCACGCAGCGCACCGCCGCGCCGCCGCCCGGCCACGGCGGGTCGCGCGGACCCGCCCCCGGCAGCGAGGTCGGCGGATACCTCATCGGCGCACGCCTCGGCTCGGGCGCCATGGGCACGGTCCACAGCGCGCACGACGGCGGCGGGAACCTCGTCGCCGTCAAGCTCCTCCACCGGCACGTCGACGTCGACGCCGCGGCCCAGGGCCGCGAGCGGCTGCGCCGCGAGGCCCTCGCCCTGCAGCGCCTGCGCCACCCCGCCGTCGCCCAGATCCTCGACGTCGAGCTCGACGGCCCCGACGCGTTCATCGTCACGGAGCTCGTCGACGGACCGACCCTCGAGGACGAGGTCGCCGAGGGCGGACCGCTCGACGCGTGGGACCTGTACGAGCTCGCGGACCAGCTCGCGGCGGCCCTCGAGTCGGTGCACGGCGCCGGCGTCGTGCATCGCGACCTCAAGCCGACCAACGTCATGGTCTCCTCGCGCGGGCCCGTGCTCATCGACTTCGGCATCGCGCAGGGCCTCGAGGACGCGCGCGTCACGTCGACCGGTCTCGTCATGGGCACCCCCGGCTACCTGGCGCCCGAGCTGCTCGAGGGCGCCGCCCCCAGCGTCGGCACCGACTGGTGGGGCTGGGCGGCGCTGCTCGCGTACGCCGCGACGGGTCGGGCGCCGTTCGGGGTGCGCCCGACCGACGTCGTGCTCGCGCGGGCGCGCAGCGGCCGGCCCGACCTCGCGGGCCTCGGCCCCGTCACCGCGCGGGCGCTCGCGGGCGCCCTGCACGCCGACCCCGCGCAGCGCACCGGCCCGACCGAGGTCGTCGCCGCGCTGCGGCACGCCGCCGACACGGGCGACGCGGCTCCCGCCACGCAGCTCGTCGGGCCGCCCACGGGCGCGACGCCGGTGGTCGCGCCCGTCGCCCTCGTGCCGGGCGCCGCGGGAGCGAACCGCGCGCAGCCCTGGACCGGCCAGAACCCGGTCGTCGCGCCGCCGCTGCCCACGTCGCAGTCCCAGGTCAACGACGGTCGCACGATGGCCGTCCCGACGGGCGACCCCGACCTCCTCGACGAGCTCGGTGCCCCCCGCACAGGGGAGGACGAGGGGCCGCTGTACGTCCGGCCGGTCCCCGCCGCGCGCCGCACCGCGCTCGCGCTCCTCGGGCTGCCGCTCGTGCTGCTCGGCGCCCTCTACCCGGGTGTCGCCTTCGTGGTCCTCGCCGTCTTCGTCGTGCTCGCGCGGATCGTCGGCGTCACGACGGAGTCCTTGCACGCCCGCCGCGAACGACGCGGGACCTCGCCGCGCGACACCGTGCGGGCGGTCGCCGCGTCGCCCTGGTACGTCGTGCGGGCGGCCGTCGGCGCGCTCCCGTCGCTGCTCGTCTCGGCCTGCGCCGGAGTGCTCGTCGTCGTGGCCGGGTGGTGGCTCCTGGTGTCCGACCGCTGGGTCGTCGCCGCCGCGCCCGACGGCGGGAACTCGCCCGTCGTCACGACCGTCGTCCTGTGCCTCGCGGCGCTCGCCGCCGTCGTGCTCGCGTGGGCCGGTCCGCTCACCCACCTCACGCGGTACGGCACGCGCACGGCGCTCGCCCGTCTCGCCCCCGGACGCACCGGCACGCTCGTGCTCGTCGGGATCGGCCTCGTGCTCACGGTCGTCTGCGTCGTGCTCCTCGCGGCCGACCCCGGCGTCACCTGGTGGCCGTTCCCCGGCCCGCCCTCGCTCCGCTGATCCCGCCGTGCCGACCCCGTCGCACCCGGGCTCCGGGGTCACCGCGTCCTCCCAGCCCGTTGCCAGGCCGCGTGCGTAGGATGGGCGCCGTGCTCCGGACGACGGTGCCGCGCGACTGGTCGGGCGGCGTGACGCGCACGTCCGTCGTGCCCGCGGCCGGCCGCCTGCTCGGGCCCGTGCTCGTCCTCCTCACGCTCTTCGCCGCCGTGGTGACGCACCTCGCCGACCGCGGGTACGCCGTCGTGCACCAGTGCGTGACCCTGCCCGGCGCCTGGGGCGTCGCGGGGATGCACCTCGCGCTCGTCCACGAGACGCCGGACTGCCCGTCCGGCACCGCGCTCGGCGGGGACCCCGCCGCGATGGTGACCGTGGTCGGGGTGCTCGCGCTGCCGGTCGTCGTGGCCCACGGGATCGCCGCCCTGGTGGCGTGGGGCGTCTCCGCGTGGGCCCGTCGTGCGCACGAGCGGTCCCGCGCGGTGCTGGCAGGTGCGGCGCGCTCGGTGCGCGCCGTCGTGCGGGGCGCGCTGCGGCCCGTGGGCACCTTCGTCGCGGTCGCGCGGCGCGCGGCACGCCCCGTGGCCGACGCCGTCCCCGCCGCCCTCCACCACCTCGCCGACGCGGTGGTGCGGTCGCGCCGCGGGCCGCCGCGGCTCGTCCTCGCCTGACGCGGCCTGTCGGCGGCGCGGGCGGAGCGAACCCGACCCACCCCCAGCTCTCGGAGATCCCCGGAGGGACGACCATGCCCAGCAACGAACCCCAGTCCAAGGCCCAGCGGCGCGAGGCCGCGCGCGCGGAGGCCCTCGCGCTGCGCGAGGCGCAGGCCAAGCGCGACAAGCGGAACCGCCTCATCACCATCGGAGCGCTCGTCGCGGGCGTCCTCGTCCTCGTCGGGGTCTTCCTCGCCGTGTGGATCCCGGCGATGAACGACCGCGACAAGACCATCGAGGCCGTCGCGGCCGGGAACCTCTCCGAGGTGACGAGCCCGTCCACGAGCGACGACGAGGACGGCGGCATCCCGATCGGGGCCGACGGCACCGCGGGTACCGACAACGGCGCGGACGCGGTCGAGGTCGGGGTCTACCTCGACTACATGTGCCCCGTCTGCGGCCAGTTCGAGGACACGAACGGCGCGACGCTCGACCAGCTCCGTGAGTCCGGCGACGTGACCGTCGTCCTGCACCCGATCTCGATCCTCGACCGCGTCGCGAACTCCAAGCAGTACTCGACGCGCGCGGCAGCGGCGGCGGGCTGGGTCGCCGACCGCGCCCCGGAGGCGCTGAACGACTTCAACGCGATCCTCTTCGTGAACCAGCCGGACGAGGGCAGCGGCACGCTGACCGACGCGCAGATCGCCGACCTCGCCGAGCAGGCGGGCGTGCCCGCCGACGTCGCCGCGGGCATCGAGGACGGGACCGCCGTCGAGACGTTCGGTGACTGGACCGCGACCGCGACGAGCCTCGTCACGCAGAACGTCGACCTCGTCAACCCGCAGTCGGGTGCTTTCGGCACGCCGACCATCACGATCGACGGTGTGCGCTGGGACGGCCAGTGGTCCGACCCGAGCGCGCTCCCGGCCGCCGTGGCGGCCGCCCAGGGCTGATCGGGCGCCCTCCGCGCGGTCCGTCGCGGAGCAGCGCCTCGGGGCCGCCGGGCGAGCAGGTAGTCTGTTCGCTCGCCCGGCAGCCCCGGGCTCGCCGCCTTAGCTCAGCTGGTAGAGCACTCGCCTTGTAAGCGAACGGTCGTCGGTTCGAATCCGACAGGCGGCTCCGAAAGGCCCCGGATCCCCAGGTTCCCGGGTCCGCGTGCGCGCTCAGTCCTCGGCGAGCGGGACCGGCTGGAGGTCCGGGGCCTTGGGCGGGCGTCCGTCGCCCGACGACGTCCCCGTGAGGCGGCGCTGCGCCCACGGCATCACGTGCGCGCGCACCCATTGCGCGTTCTGACGGGCCCGGTCGAGGACCGGGGACGGCGGCAGGGGAGTGAGCGGGTCGTGCCAGGCGGCGTCGTCGGGTGCCAGTCCCAGCCCGACGAGCGCCGCCTGCGCCACGCGCCGGTGCCCCTCGGGCGTGAGGTGGATGCGGTCCTCGGACCACATGCGCCAGTCCCGCAGCGCGGGCAGGCCCCACAGGTCGAGCACGTACGCGCCCTGACGCCGGGCGATCGCCCAGATGTGCGCGTTGTAGATGCCGACGCGCGGTCGTGTGAGGCTGACGAGCGGTGAGTGGGACGCGTCGAAGCCCGTCCCGAGGAGCACGTCGATCCCGGCTGCGCGCAGGCGCGCCACCGCGTGCTCGAGGTTGCGCGCGAGGAGGTCGACGTCGGCGTTCGGCCGCAGGATGTCGTTCCCGCCGCCGATGAGGCTCACGAGGTCGGGCCGCAGCTCGAGCGCCGCAGGGACCTGCTCGGTGAGGATCGACCGCAGCCTGCGGCCACGGATCGCGAGGTTGGCGTACCGGAGCTCGTCCGCGCCGGCCTCGACCCGGCGTACGGCGAGATGCTGGGCGAGAAGGTCCGCCCACCCGCGCTGGTGGTCCTCCTCGCCGGGGTACGGGTCCCACAGGCCCTCGGTGAAGGAGTCGCCGATCGCGACGTAGCTCGTCCAGCGGGGCGGGGCGGCGTCGGCCCAGGAGTCGTCGGAGGCTTCACCGGCCAGGGGAGTGGTCGTCGGGTTCTGCGTCGTCACCCGCCCATTCTGCTCCCGACCGACGACACGGCGCCCGGGCAGCCCCACAGCTCTACCTCGGCGGACCAGAGCTCTACCTCGGCGGAAGGGGCTGTGCGGTGGGGAGGTTCCAGTCGACGGGGGTGGCGCCCTGGGCGACGAGCAGCTCGTTGACGCGCGAGAAGGGGCGGGAGCCGAAGAACCCGCGGTGGGCGGAGAGCGGGCTGGGGTGGGCGCTCGCGACGGCGGGCGTGTCCCCGAGCATCGGGCGCAGCGTGCCGGCGTCGCGACCCCAGAGGATCGCGACGAGCGGGGCGTCGCGGGCGACGAGCGCGCGGATCGCGGCCTCGG
>CAZFUQ010000195.1:1120-7665 GCA_964521905.1 uncultured Cellulosimicrobium sp. | reverse complement strand
CTCGCCGACCTCGCGCACCCCGCCGTGCAGGGTCTGTCCCTGCTCGGCGGGGAGCCGTTCCTCAACACGGGGGTCTGTCTGCGGCTCGTGCGCCGGCTGCGCGCGGAGCACGGCGACCGCAAGGACGTGTGGTGCTGGACGGGCTACACGTTCGAGGAGCTGCGGTCGGACACTCCGGACAAGCGCGCCCTCCTCGCCGAGGTCGACGTGCTGGTGGACGGCCGGTTCGAGATCGAGCATCGCGACCTCACGCTCGCGTTCCGCGGCAGCACCAACCAGCGCGTCCTCGACGCGCGCGCGTCCCTCGCCACGGGCCGCGCCGTCCCCTGGCCGCGCGTGCCCGACGACGGGCGCGCCCCGGGCGCGGAGCTCGCCTCCTAGCGGCGGACGAGACGCGAGACGTGGCCCCTCCGGCCGGTGTCCGAGGGGCCACTTCTCCCCTCTCGTCCGGGCTCGGCTGCGGTCGGGCTTGTCGAGGGGGTCAGCGGGCAGCGTCGACGACGCGCACCGGGACGGTCCGGAATCCGGCGACGGGCGCGGTCTCGCGCTCGGCCCGCCGCGCGTCGTCGTGCACGACCGTGCCCGCGCGCAGGAGGCGGCGGACGAGGACGCGCAGCTCGAGCGTCGCGAGCGGGCGACCCGGGCACACGTGCGGTCCCGTCCCGTAGACGAGGTTGCGGTCGGCGTGGCCCTCCGGGTCGTACGCGGCGGGGTCGTCGAACGCCGCCGGGTCGCGGTTGGCCTCGCGCCAGTCGAGCACGACCTGCTCGCCCGCGGCGACGGGGCAACCGGCCACGACGGTGTCGCGCGTCGCGACCCGGCGGTTGGAGACGAACGGGTCGTCGAGGCGCAGGATCTCGTCGACCGCCGCGTCGAGCGCGGGGTCCGGGGCGTCGCGCAGGTGGTGCTGGTGGCCGGGGTGCTCGGCCAGCCAGTGCACGACGACGCCCGCGCACAGGGCGAGCGAGGACAGGTCTCCCCCGGTCCAGTTGCGCAGGATCGAGACGAGCTCCTCGTCCGTCCAGGCCGGGCGGTCGTCGTCGCGCTGGGCGAGCAGGCGGGCGGTGACGTCGGGGCTATCGGTCTCGGTCGCGGGGTCGTGCTCCGGGCCGGCCGACGCCGAGCCGCACGTCGCGCCCGCGCGGCGGGCGTCGAGCAGGCCGCGGACGATGCGGTCGAAGCGCGCGGCGACGCGGCCCGTCCACGCGCGGTCGCCGGAGCGCGTGGCGGCACGGTTCTCCGCGACCCAGTCGAGCAGCTCGGGCTCCAGGTCGGCTGGCCACCCGAGCCACGCCGACTGCGCGCGCACGGCGTAGCGCGCGCCCAGCTCGACGGCGTCGAACGCGTCGCCCGCGACGTCGTCGACCAGGCCCACGGCGAGGTCGTCGAGCACCGGTCCGAGCCACGCGAGCTCGTCCGGGGCGAAGAACGGGTCGAGGAGGCGGCGCGCCCGCGCGTGCGCCGCGCCGTCGAGGCCGTTGGGCACCTGGAGGTGCGCCGACGCCGCGCTGGAGAACAGCCCGGGGTCCTGCGCCGCCGCGACGACCTCCGCGTGCCGCACCACGACGACCCTCCCCGCGCGGTCCCGCGCCCCCTGAACCGTCCCGGTCTCGCTCACCCTCGACCCCTCCCGTCACGTCGTCCGCCCCGGGTCACCGGGCCTCTGCGAGCGTACGACCGCCCCCGGAGCGCCTCCGGACGAACGCCGTCAGGACGGGCCCGACGTCCGCCCGACCCGGGACGAACGTCCCTGCGCTCAGACGGTCTTGCGGGTGCGGCGGATGCCGACCCACAGGCCGACGACGCACGTCACCGCCGCGGCGACGAAGCCCCACAGCACGTCGGTGTCCGCGAACGACCCGGCGAGCAGCGCGCGCTCGGCGTCCACGACGTACGTCAGCGGGTTGAACAGCGCCGCCGTGCGCATCCACGCCGGACCGGCCTCGAGCGGCAGCATCATCCCGGAGAGGATCAGCAGCGGGAACAGCAACGACTGCTGCACGCCCCAGAACAGCCACTCCCGGTTCTTCGCCGCGAGCGCGAGCGCGATGGACAGCGCGCCCACGCCGACGCCGAACAGCCCGAGCAGCACGAGGCCGACGAGCAGGTGCAGCGGGTAGAGCGTGAACCCGAACGGCACGCACACGAGCGCGATGAGCAGGCCCTGCACGACGAGCGGCGCGAACTCCTTGAGCGAGCGGCCCACGAGGATCGCGGACCGGTCGAGCGGCGTCGCGAGGACGCGCTCGTAGGAGCCGGTCATGAACTCGTAGAGCAGGTTCGAGCCGCTCATGGACGTGCCGAACAGCGAGATCATGACGATGACGCCCGGCACGAACCACTGCAGCGTCTCGGCGGTCGACCCGCCGCCGGTGCCCCCGAACCCACCGACCGCTCCCGTGAGCAGCGGCCCGAACAGCCCGAGGAAGATCAGCGGTTGCAGCAGCGAGAAGATCAGGGTGAAGGGGTCGCGCAGGACGAGCAGGATCTCGCGCGTGAAGACGGCCCAGGTGTCGGCGAAGAACTTCGCCGGTCCGGTCCGCATCGCCACGTCCGTGCCGCGGGACACCCGGGTGGCCGAGGCTCCCGACAGGTCGGTCCGCGTGCTCATGCCGCCTCCTCTCGCAGGCTGCGTCCGGTGAGGTTGAGGAAGACGTCGTCGAGGCTCGCCTGCTTGAGCCGAGCCGAGCTCACCGCGAGCCCGCCGACGCGCAGCGCCTCGATCGCCTCCGGCAGGCGGTCCGCGCCGTGGGTCGTCGAGATCCGGACGGTGACGGCGCCGCCGGGGCCGGGTGCGGTCCCGAGCCGACCCGCGTCCTCGGCGAGGGCCGCGCGGACGCGCGCTCCGACGTCGGGCATCCCGCCCGGGCCCGACGTCGCGCCCTCGCCCGGGGCGGCCGCCGCACCCGGGGCGGGGGCCACCACGAGCGTGATGACGTCGTCGGCGTGGTCGCGCTTGAGCGCGTCCGGGGTGGCGTCGGCGATGATCTCGCCGTGGTCGATGACGACGACGCGCTCGGCCATGCTGTCGGCCTCGTCGAGGTAGTGCGTGGTGAGGACGATCGTCATGCCGTAGCGCTCGCGCATCGCGGCGATGTGCTCCCAGAGGTTGGCGCGGGCGTGCGGGTCGAGACCGGTGGTCGGCTCGTCGAGGAACAGCAGCGGCGGGTGGTTCATGAGCCCGAGCGCGACGTCGAGGCGCCGCCGCTGCCCGCCCGAGAGCGACTGGACCGTGCGCTTCTCGAGCCCGCCGAGGTCGAGCGCCTCGAGGAGATCGGTGGCGCGCCGCGTGTACTCGGACGCGCCCAGCCCGTAGAAGCGGCCCTGGTTGTGCAGCTCGTCGAGCACGCGGTAGGAGAACCCGCCGCCGTTGCCCTGGCCGATGAAGCCGATGCGGGAGCGCACCCGCGCGGGGTCGCGCGAGACGTCGTAGCCGGCGACCTCGGCGGTCCCGGCGGTCGGTTCGAGGAGGCTGGTCAGCATCCTCAGGGTCGTGGACTTGCCGGCCCCGTTGGGGCCGAGGAAGGCGACGAGCTCGCCCTCCCGGACGTCGACGTCGATGCCCTTGACGGCCTCGACGGTCTCTTTCTTTCTGTGGAAGGTCTTGGTCAGGCCACGGGCTCGGATCACCGGAGCCACCCTTTCGTACGCCGTACCGGAATGAGCGATCCACGCTACCATACGGTGTACGGGAATAGGGAAGCCTGACGAGAAGAGGCGTCCGCCGTGCGGGACAGGACCGGCGCGACGCCCTGGCCGACGACAGGGTCGGGGAGGATACGCACGTGACGATCGACGACAGGACGGGTATCCCGGCCACGGACCACGACGACGAGGCGACGGCGACGGACGTGACGGCGCCGTCCCCCCGTGGTGTCATCGCAGCAGCGGAGGCCGGAGTCCCGAGCGCCGTCCAGGCGGCCGAGCACGCGCGCACCGTCAACGACGAGATCGTGCGCACGCCCGAGATCACGCGACGTCTCGCACTCCTGTGGGACCCGCCCGCACCCGCGACCCGCGGACGCAAGGCCCGCCTCACGCTCGACGAGGTCGTGGCGGCGGGGATCGCCGTCGTGCAGGAGGGCGGGCTCGACGCCCTGTCGATGCGACGGGTCGCCACAGAGCTCGGCGTCGGCGCGATGTCCCTCTACACGTACGTGCCCGGGCGCACCGAGCTCGTCGACCTCATGATCGACCGGGCCTACGGCGAGATGGACCTGCCGACGGCCGGGACGCCCTGGCGGGCCGCGCTCGCGCAGTACGCGCGCCAGCACTGGGAGCTGTACCTGCGCCACCCGTGGATCCTGCAGACCAACATGTGGCGCGCACCGCTCGCCCCGAACGTGCTCGACGCGCAGGAGGCGGGGCTGCGGACGATCGTCGACACAGGGCTCTCCGAGATCCGCGTCGTCGAGACGATCGGGCTCGTGGACAACGTGGTCCAGGGCCTCGCGCGCGCGGCCATCGCGGAGTCGGTCGAGAGGGACACGACCGGCATCGGCAGCGACGAGTTCTGGACCACCATGGGCAGCTTCTGGGAAGACTGGTTCGACGTCGAGCGCTACCCCGTCATGACGCGCATCTACGTCGCCGGCGGCTTCGACGGACCGCTGGGCCCCTTCGAGCCGAGCCTCGAACGCCTGCTCGACGCGGTGGAGATGGCGATCGACCGCGCCAACGCCGACCCGTCGACGTAGTCCGACACCGTTTGCCGGTCGTCCACCCACGCGCGCCGACCTGATCCTGAGCGCCGCCCGGGTGCCGTGGTCGCGTGGACGCGCGCTTGCGAAGCTAGTAGCAGCCGACCTCGCGGAGCTCTTCCGTGGTCTTCCCGAGTTTGCCGTAGGGCGGGCAGTCCTCGGTGACGAGGCGGGAGCGGGCCTCGTAGACCTGGATCGGATCGGCGGTGGTCGTGGTGGCGGCGGTGCCGGTGACGTCGGTCCAGGTCGGGGTGCCAGTGATGCGGAACTGACCCTTCCACGTGGTGCTCAGCGTGATGTTCACCTGCTCGACCGGTTGGTCGTAGGTGTGGGTCACGCTCTGGTGCGGGTAGGCGGCGCCGGGGTCGGTCGTGACGAGCGGGTCGGTGCCGTCGTCGTAGTCCCAGGTGTAGGTCTCGGGGGTGGCACGGATCTGGACGGGGATGCCGAGCAGGGTGGTGTCCAGGACCTGTTCACCGGGCTCGGTGTACGTGATCGTGGGGACGTTGACCAGGGTCCACCCGTTCTGGGGCTGCACCACGATCGGGGACGGCGCGATCGTGAGCTGGCGGAACGCGGCCTCGGCCTCGGCGCTGAGATCGGCGGCGCCGATGCAGGAGCCGTCGTTGACGAACTCCCAGGAGGACAGTGCCGTGCGGGTCCCGTCGTCGTTGTTTGCCCAGGTCTGACGGAACAACGGGTCCATCGCGAACTCGCCCTCGGCGCAGACCAGCCCGAGGTCCCCCGGTGCCTGCCCGTCCGGGCAGGTAGGAACGAGCCCGGGGTAGGTGGTCGGCCGGTCACCGTCGAAGCACCGGAACGCCGGACCGCGCCGGAACGCCTCCGTCCCCGGCCCACCGTCCGCAGCAGCCGGCGCGTACTCCGCACCACCCTGCGGGGTGGTCTTCCCGTGAAGCATCGCCTTGTCACCTCCCAGCTCAGTCCAGATCGTGGCATCGTCGGAGGCCGCTGCGGGTGTTGCGGATGCAGCCAGGGCGACGACTGCGAGCACTGCGGATACGACGTTGCGCGGGTTCAACTTGCACTCGTCACTGCCAGGACGATCCAGCCGTCCTCGAGATGCTTCATGTCGACTTGGAGCGCGCCTTGAGCCCCTTGGTCTTCGGAGACGACTGATCCATCAGGCGCGATGCGCTGGTGCGGGGTCTGCTCGAAGTCGAAGAGGATCGGATAGCCGCCAACAAAGTCGTCGTACTCGCCGATGTCGGGGTTGGAGACCGTGATCTCCGAGCCCGTGAACGTGTCGCCGCTGCTGTGGACATCGAGCGCTCGATCGCGCACCGCAGTGCAGAACGAACAAGTCTCCGCCCAGGTCATGGCCTCCCACTCCACAGAATCGCCGGATGCGAGGACGTTGTCGTACAAGCTGAGGAAGTACTCCGCCGCGGCGGCGGCGCCCTCACCGTCGTCGCGGTCCATCGCTGCGGGTCGTTCGGGCTTGACCGGACCGGTCTCGGTCGGTTCCGGATCGGGCGTCTCGGTCGGCGACGGCTCCACCGTCTCCTCGACGGACGGCGTCGGATCGGGCTCGTCACCACCGGTGCAGCCGGCGACCACCCACCCCACCGCCACGACGACACCCAACGCGACGATGCGCCGTCGGGCACGGAAAGACACGCGAACGGACAGACTCACGAGACCCCCTGCAGGTCGGTACCACCGTTACGACGACGCATGATCACTCGGGCATCGCGGCACGAACTGCCCCAGAACCTAGCGAACCAGCGCTCCAGGCGGAACCGCTCGTCCCGTCCTGTGGACAACGCGTGGGTCAACCCTGGCAGGATCGGCCCATGGACCCTCGCGCCGGCACGCCCGCCCAGC
>CAZFUQ010000195.1:0-1110 GCA_964521905.1 uncultured Cellulosimicrobium sp. | reverse complement strand
CCCGTTCTGTGGACAACCCCAGGGCGAACCTGGCCGCGAAGTCGCTCAATGCACGGCTCACGACGGTCGTGGCGGCTGACGCGCGCGCGCCACCCTGGCAGGATCGGCCCATGGACCCTCGCGCCGGCACGCCCGCCCAGCCCAGCGACCTCATCGACGTCGACGCCGTGGTCGGCGCCTACTACGACCTCACCCCCGACGTCGACGACCCCGCGCAGAAGGTCGTGTTCGGCACGTCGGGCCACCGCGGGTCGAGCCTCGACCACGCGTTCAACGAGGCGCACATCGTCGCGATCACCGCGGCGATCGTCGAGTACCGGCGGTCCCAGGGGACCGACGGCCCGCTCTTCATCGGACGCGACACCCACGCGCTGTCCCTGCCCGCGTGGCAGACCGCGCTCGAGGTCCTCGTCGCCGCCGGCGTCCAGACGTACGTCGACGCGCGCGACTCGTTCACCCCCACGCCCGCCGTCTCGCAGTCGATCCTCCTGCACAACGAGGCGACGTCGCTCGACGGCGTCCGCACCACCGGCCCGGGCCTCGCCGACGGGATCGTGGTCACCCCGTCCCACAACCCCCCGCGCGACGGCGGCTTCAACTACAACCCGCCGCACGGCGGTCCGGCGGGTTCGGAGGCGACCGGCTGGATCGCCGACCGCGCGAACGAGATCCTGCGCACGGGTGTGAGCCAGGTCGCGCGCGTGCCGCTCACGCAGGCGCTCTCGGCCGACGTCGTGCACCGGCACGACTTCCTCACGACGTACGTCGACGACCTCGTGAACGTGCTCGACCTCGACGCGATCCGCGAGTCCGGCGTGCGCATCGGCGCCGACCCGCTCGGCGGCGCGTCCGTCGAGTACTGGGGCGAGATCGGCGAGCGGTACGGGCTCGACCTCACGGTCGTGAACCCGCAGGTCGACCCGCGCTGGGCGTTCATGACGCTCGACTGGGACGGCAAGATCCGCATGGACTGCTCGTCGCCGTACGCGATGGCGTCGCTCGTCGCGGGCATGACGGGCGACACGAACGGCGGCGCGCCGTTCGACGTCGCGACCGGCAACGACGCCGACGAGCGACGCCATCGCGTACGGCGACGAGCAGTCCATGCGG
>CAZFUQ010000194.1:0-7691 GCA_964521905.1 uncultured Cellulosimicrobium sp. | reverse complement strand
GGCCCGCTCCCCCGGTCGAGCTCGGCGGAGCCGTACCGTCGTCGAGTATTTTCGTATACATTATTCGCATGGGTGATGAGGACACGCGCGAGACGATCCACGGTCGGCCGCTCACCGACGAGCAGGTCCAGGCATGGGCGGACGAGGCCGAAGCCGGGTACGACCTCCCCGATCTCCGGCGTCGCGGTCGCGGTCGACCCACCGTGGGCGCCGGGCCGGGAAAGCCGGTCACAGTACGTCTCGACGGGCCGACGCTGGCCGCGCTCAAGGCGCGCGCCAAGGCCGAAGGGTTGAGCAGCGAGTCGGAGGCGATACGCGCTGCCGTGCGCGCCTGGGCCCACGTGGCGTGAAGGTTCACCGTTCTGCTCGCAAGCGCTACTCGCGCGACCGGCTCGACGACGGACTCGTGCTGCACGCTGCCCAGCACGTCCTCCTGCGCGAGCCGCTCGACGACGAGGACGATCCCCGCCGCTGGCTGATGCTCGGCGTCGACCCGGCCGGACGAGTGCTCGAGCTCGTCTCTCTCGTCTTCGACTCCGGTGACGAGCTGCTCATCCACGCGATGAAGGCACGGCCGCAGTACCTCGACCTGCTCTGACCAGCCGGCAGCACGACGTCAGGCATGGCAGCACCGGCGTGCACTGTGGCGCTGGACACCATCGATGTTGCCGCAAGCGCCTTCTCCGAGAGGATGTTCCTTCCCGCCTGGCGGGACCCTCAATCACTCGGCGCCCTTCCTCGGCGTGATGAAGTCGATATCTCGAAATACGCGGTCGGCCGCCTTTCTGCCCAGGTCGAGCAGCGCGATGATCTCCGCCTTGCTCACTCCGGTGGCTGTCCGGAGCTCCGCCGCCCGGCGTGCGACAGCAAGGCGCTCCGGGTGCGCCTCGGGCGCCTCATAGAACCGTGCGTCGGAAAGCAAGTCCTTGACGGTGTATGCCGACTTGCCGAGGACTGCCGCGATGTCGTCGAGCGTGTGCCCTTCGCGCTGGAGAGCGAGAGCCTCGGCCGCCTCGACGGCGCGAGGTAGACGATCCCCAGCTGACGTCGATGCCGCTCGGACGATCGGTACCGCTCGGGGCGCAGGGTCTGCAGCGCTGTCGATGGTCTCGGACCGCGCGGGACGCGTTTGCGTGGGTGTCGGTACCACAGGCGCGTCCCCTGGGACCGCGGCGAGAAAGTCAGCGACCGAGATCACCGGCTTTCCGTACTCGGCCGCCTTTCGTGCCTTACCGGACTGGGTACCGAGCTCGGCGACGACAAGAAGGTCGCACCGCGTCCTGGTGACGTTGTTCACCGGAACGAGGCCGATGCGTTCCGCATGCTCGTTCATGTCCGCACGCGAGAGAGGCGCACCATCGGGACCGAGAGCGTCACCAGTGAAACAGACGCGCGCACCGCGGAACACTGCCGATGGAGCACCGGCACCGCCACGGGACGCGATCTCGGCACCAACGTCCGCCCCGAGCATCGCTGTCAGCAGGCTCAGTCGCTCGACGACCGCTGGCGACAACCCGGCGGACTTCTGCGCCACCGACGCAAGCCGAGCCGCGACGACCTGGCGGATCATCTCGTTGCCTGCCTCCGACTCGGGCGGGGCAGGGATGCCGCGAAGGATCGCGTCACTGACGGTGCGACTGGCACGGAGGAGGGAGGTCAGTGCCGGTCCGGCATCGGGCACGGTCACCGTGTCACGCGTCAGCACGTACGACGCCTGGTCCTCGGCGTCTGTCAGTTCGAAAGCAGCCCCGCCGTCGCCTCCATCGCGCAGGTAGATGGCGAGGGAGGCTCGAGCGCGACGGAGCGCAGACGGCGCAGCGAGTTCGGCCATCTCCTCACCCTTGGCGTCCCCGGGATCGACGACGACACCAGGTGGGAATGGACGGACGTCGCCGATCCTCTTGAGCTCCCAGTCGACGTAGCCGAGCGTGCGGTCGATGTCGACCCCTACCGGCACCGCGCCGTCGAGAAGTCTTGCCAGGACGGACCACGCCTGGGCGAGGTTCGGCGCCAGGGTGATGTCGTCGACGCCGATGCCGAAGGCCTCCCGCGCTCCGGTCAGGTCACGCTCGGGGTTGATGAGCGTCGATATCTCGGTTCCGTCGTCGAAGGCCAGTGCGATCTCGACGGGCCTCGGCTTCGAGCGGACGTCGTCGGCTCCGACGAGCAGGGTCGCGATCGCAACATGGCCGCGCACCTGCGCTCCCGATGCTGCAGCAAGGAAACGGACCACCCGCCGGTCGGTCTGGAGGTGGCGGGCCTCGACGGGGCGGCGGAGCACCAGTCCTTCCATCGAGGTACAGCGGCTGAGCGCGACGTACGCCTGCCCGAACGCGAAGGTACCTCCGGACAGGTCGACGACGAGCCGGTCCAGCGTGAGTCCCTGGCACTTGTGGATCGTGACGGCCCACGCGAGCTTGAACGGTAACTGCGTGTACCCGCCGACGACCTCGCGCGACATCGCACCATCGACGAAGCGGGGCTCCGTCACATCCCACGTGTGCGGGGTAACCTCGACGACGTCGCCGCCGTTGAGTCGTACCCCGACGGTCTCGCCGTCCACCTTCTCGACGCGACCGATCGTGCCGTTGACCCAGCGGTTGGCCGCGTCGTTGTTGAGCAGCATGATCTGCGCCCCGACCTTGAAGGTCACCACGTGCTCGACGGGGCTGTCGAACTGGGACGTGTCGCCCCACGTCGTCGCCGTGCGGCTGTAGGCGTCTCCCGGCAGACGCTCCAGGGCAGCACGGTTGCGGGAGGTCACGATGGTGTTCGTCGGGGCGACGGTCAACCAGAACTCGTCGGACGGCGGATCGAACGCGGCGTCCGCACGCGTGTTGAGGTCGACCCGCATCTCGTCGGCGAGAAGTCCTTCGCGGACCGCGTTGAGCAGGCCGGTCAGGCGATCGTCGCCGAGCTGGCGGAACACCTTCGTGAGCGCCACCGTCGGGAAGCGATCACGCGAGAAGGCTCGCGCGGAGAAGAAGTACTCCGTCTCGTACTGCGACGAGAGCCACTCCTTCTCCCGCTCGGGCACGACCGGTGGCAGCTGGAACAGGTCACCCACGAGCACGACCTGCACACCGCCGAACGGCTCCCCCGGGTGTGGGCCGTAGCGTCGCAGCGCGATCTCGATCTGGTCGAGGAGATCTGCTCGCACCATCGATGCCTCGTCGACCACCAGGGTGTCCATGGTGCGGATCTCGCGCGCGAACCTCCTCGGCCGGTAGTCGCCCGTCGCGACATCATCGAGGGTGGTGCTTGCCCCGAACGAGAACAGGCGATGGAGGGTGAGGCCTTCGACGTTCAGCGCAGCGATCCCCGTGGGTGCCGCGACGACCACGCGGCGCCGGGTCGACTCCATGAAGTGTCGGATCAGCGTCGACTTCCCGGTACCCGCCTTGCCCGTCAGGAACATCGATCCGCCCGAAGCCAGGATTCCCAGCGCCGTCTCGAACTCGTCAGTCAGCTCGATGCGCTTCGTCGGGGCCGCTGACGTCATCGCACCGTGGTCCGTCGATGCCGGCGAAGCCTGTGCGACATCGATGGCGTTCACAGGCCGGAGCGCGACGACATCTCGTACCGGTCCGTCATAGCCGTGGCGCCCGAAGCCGACTACGACGACCTCACGCCCGGTATCGTCGATGCCGACGTCACCCACGCGCGGTGGCGGCACCGGTCGCCACGCGAACGCGTATCCGCGCCGATCGTCCTGCGGCGCGAGATCGACGACCCACGCAGGGAGATCGGCTGCGGCTGCCAGTCGGGACGACGCGGCGTCGAGGTAGTTCACCTGCACGATCACGGGCTCAGCGGCGTCCAGCGTCGAGCCGGCACGGGAGCGTGCGGTCTCGATGGCGTCAAGGAGCGCTTCGGCAGCTGCGGCCTCCTTCTCCCGGAAGTGCAGCCGCACTGTAGGGCCGCCCCACTCGATGGCGATCGAGCCGTCGGCCCCAAGCATCGCCGCCTTGAACAGCAGCCGGTCGACCTGGTCGAGCGGAACGAGGATCTCGCTGGCACCCAGCCCGGTACGGCCAGGCCGATCGAGCGCACTGGCGGTGACTGCCCCCTCGTCGACGGACACCCGTAAGCCATCGAGGTCGAAAGTGCTGAACTCCATCAACGTCCCCTCGCTGTGCAGCCTGGAGAGCCCAGATACCGCGGCGCCCAGACGGCTGCGGCTCTCGTGTGCGGTCAGCCTAGTGGGCCTGCTCGAGCACTGAACAGCCCGCAAAACAGCAGGTCAAGCCGGTCGGTGGACCCACACCCACGCCATGATGATCATCGGAGCGTTGACACCGCCGTAGAACCAGCACGAGCTCGTCGTCAGGCTGCGTGTGGAGGACGTGTACCGCACGATCCCCCGGCGTCCGCCGACCCGCGGGTAACCGCGTGCGGGTGCGACAACGACTCATTCGGTCAGGCAATCGGGACCTCAGTGGCATCAGGGCTAGCGGTGCCGAGGATTTCCAGCGCGTGTCGAGCGGCTGAGCGGACCTTCGCGGACAGGTGTGTCGCGAGCATCGCATGCAGGGGACGGACCCGTTCGACCGGCTCATCAGGCCAAGAGCTCACGACATGCCGCGCGACCAGCGTGCCCTCGTCTGCAAGGAGTTGCTGGAGCACGTCGAGCGCCGTGCCGGTCTCCACATCCTTCACCACCCAGTAACTGAGCGACGCCGCCACGGCGGCTCGGACGTGCGGGTCGGGGTCGCCGGCCAGAGCCACCAACGTTCCGGCGTCGCCGGGGTCGGCCCTGCGTCCGAGAGCGATGACGAGCTGGCTACGGCTCTGCGCGTCGCGCGCGCTAGCCCACTGGGCAGACGTGATCGCTCCGGGCCGTAGCGAGTCCAGCGCACTGGCCGCGGCGGCACGCGGGTCTCCATCGAACAGCGGGTGCTTCTCTGTTGGGGCTGCGCGGGCGACCACCCCGGCGAGAGCGTCCGCCAGGTCTCCGCGGTGGCGGTCGTCGACCTGCGCCCCAAGCTGCTGGATCACCCACAGTGCCCTCTCGAGCGTCCCGTGGTCGGCAAGTGGCTCGGAGAGCAGTTCGAGGACGGGTGCCCAGTCCGCGTCATCGGGGAAGAAGACGTTCAGTTGGACGAGCACGCCCGCGGGATCGACCCCGACGTATGCGCTTCGGGTGCCGCCTCGCACCTTAGCGAGGCGCTCTCGGATAATGCTGCCCGCATTGGCTTGGAGCGGGGCGACAGCCTCGTGTGGCACGGCGGTAATCACGCGAGCCGGTACCAGTGCCTCGAGGTCGCCCGCGCGCAGCCTCTCGTCATTCTGCGCGCGAGCGTCGGCGTCGTGAAGGACGGCCAGATGCCTCACTGCGTCTGCGAACTCCCGATGGTCACCTGACCGGCCCAGCAGTGCTTCGACTTCGTTGGCCGTCCATGAGGTCTCCGGAACGGCAGCCACGACCGACGCCCATGCGTGAGCGGCTCCCTGGTTGTCGAGCGGCTGGAGGGTGATCAGGTGCTTCCGGATCTCGTCCAATACCTGGGTCGAGACCACAGGGGCGAGGGCTTTCAGGACAGCTGCGAGCTGGTCCTCAACGATGGACCCCAGTTGAACCCGCCGCGCCCAGACCTCAAGTTCCGCCTTGCCTTGCATCGCCCAGCGTGCAGCGGCAGCAGCAGTCGTAACGTCGAGCACATCGGCTCCACGGACCACCAGCTCGATCGACGAGCGGGCGTCAGTGCGGGTGCACCGGTTCAGGTCGATCTGGTCACCGGCGGCCCTGACCGCTTCGGCAGGTCCGTACTTGAGAAGATTGGCCACGCCCCTCTCGATTGCCTTCACTCGGCCACTCAGCCGCAGGTCTGTGAGGTCCGTGGCCGCGTCCGCGATGGTCAAGGCACCGGACATCAGGTCGGACTTCGCGAGGGTCGAGATGGCGTCGCACCAGGCGCCGTGCAGCGGTGTGAAGCCCGCCACCAGAGAGACACCGCGGAGACGGTAGGCGCCGTTGTCGTTGGAGATGCGTAGCTCCCGGCGGGGGCCGCCCCAGCGGCGGAACGACTCGTCGAACAGTGTGCTCAAGCCCCAAGAGATTGCCTGTGCCCGCCACCAGGACGCCTCCGTGTCACTCGAGCTGATGTAAGCCGCGACGTTTCCGGTGACTACGTCGGCCGCACGGAACACCAGGGAGGCACCGCCCGTCGCGATGGCGGCGGCGGTCACGTCCTCGGGGTAACGCGCGGGTAGCGCCTGGGCGTTGACGGCGAGGTCGACAGCGTCCGAGCTGTGCCCGGTCTCGGCGAGGCTGCGGGCTCGGTGCACCTGCAGCCATGCATGGTCGATCGGCGACCCGTCGTCGGCCCCGAGCGGTCCCTCGAGTGCCTGAAGGGCCTCGTCGTGCGCGCCACTCTCGACAAGGACCGCGGCGAAAGCCGCTGCCGAAGCAGCGCGCTCGTGCGGCACCTTGGTGCCTTGCACACACTCACGCAGCAGGTCGTGGTTCCCCGACTGTAGGAACTCAAGGAGCGCGGAGAAGAAGTCCCAACCCCACCCGGTCCGCTCGGTGTCCTCGCTGAGGAGCCGGTACCGGTCGAGCTCGCCAAACCGACCGGCAGTCAGAAGTGCGATCGCCTCGTGTGCGCTCAGCGCCCGAACGCCAGCGTTGGGGTGCGGGGCAACGAGCCGCGGCGCAAGGAGCGCGTGGCGGAGCAGGTCCGACGGTGCAAGATCTGGCGCGCCGCTCCAGGCAGACCCGGACCAGCGCGGTCTGGGGCGAACTGACGTGGCGATGTCCACGAGCGTCGGGAGGGCATCGGCGCCGAGCACCTGGTCGTCCGGGACGAAGACTTTCCCGCTCTTCCCGGTGTCTTGGAACGTCTGCTTGTTCACGTGCACCCAGTATGCGAGCCCGGTCGTGGGCATTCGCAGCACGACGATGTGCGGCACAGCATGGTTGAGCCAGTAGTCGAAGTGCTCGCGCGAGTCACGGAACCACCACCCTGAGCGGTCCTCGACGGTTCCCGGTTCGTCGAACCACGAGTCGCCGTTCTTGACCTGAATGCCGAGCATTACGGCAAGGTCGAACCTGCGCGGGTCCCGGGGCGACACCCACAGATCCGTGCCGAGGTCATGCTCGACGGGGTTCGGAGCGACGCCCCACCCAAGCGCCTCGAGCAGTGCTGTCACGTAGCTCTGGCCGGACGAGCCCGCGGGGCTGGTGGGACTTGCTCGCACTTCGGACTCCTTCGACGTCGCCCAGCTGATCTCGCACCCCGAGGTCCAGACCACTGCATGACGCCCGACGCGTCATGCGACCTTCTCGCGCGAGCACAGCGTGCCACGTCGTGGTGACACGCAGGGGTTGAACCGCACCGACGGTGCGCCTCGGCAGCCAAGCCAACAGCGTTGGAAGGCACTCAGCCGCAGCATCACCCGTCACCCATGGTCTCGGGCAAGGCCGAACCGGCCCCGACGGGGAGCTCGAGCGGAAACGTACCGGCCGTGTCAGCCGAGGAGATCGGATGGCGGAAGCGCCCCGCCGTTCCCCGAGACCCGAGCGCCAACGGGCCCGTCGACGTGTCCCCTGACCCCATGGGTACCGGTCTGGCCGTTATGTTTCTGTGACATTTCGCCTTCTCGGTACCTGCGTAACCGCAGTTCAGAGGCATAAGTGCGGACGAGCCGGTCTGTACGCCGGGTTCTGTTCCCGCGCGAGGTCACCCTCG
>CAZFUQ010000193.1:0-7696 GCA_964521905.1 uncultured Cellulosimicrobium sp. | reverse complement strand
CGCCGCACCCGAGCGGACGACGGCGATCGCCCCGGCCGCGGTCAGGGCCGCGTCGTCGACGAGTGCCGGGTCCTCGACCTCGACGCGCAGGCGCGTGATGCACGCCTCCAGGTCGACGACGTTGTCGTCACCGCCGAGTCCTCGGAGGATCTGCTCTGCCTTGCTCACGGGTGCTCCTCGTGGTCCGGTCCGGCCGCTGCCGGTCTGGTGTCACGGCCGGCTGCGGTGCCGGTCGGGTGCGCTGGCGCGCGGGGTGCCGACCGCCGTCGTGCTGGTGACGGCCGGGCTGCTCACTGGGGTCTCACATGAGGTCGGCGAGGTCGGACGCGATCGTGTCGACCTGCGGCCCCACGACGACCTGCACGACCCTGCCGTTGACCATGACGCCGAACGCCCCGGCGCGGCGCAGGAGCGCGGCGTCGACGAGCGCGGGGTCCTTCACGAGGGATCTCAGGCGCGTGGTGCACGGGTCGATCTCGTCGACGTTCTCGACCCCGCCGAGCCCGGCGAGGATCGTCGCGGCGCGCTCGGCGTCGGACAGTGTCATCGGTCGTTCCCTCCGTCCGTCCGCGCCGGCACTGGCGCGGGGTCGAGCTGGGGCGCGGCGTCGGTGTCCGACGGCGCGGGTCGGGTGCGCGGCACGAGCGTGGGCCGCGCCTCGCGCAGCGGGACGAACACGCTGTAGCGGTCGCCCCGGTAGCTCGAGCGCGAGTACATGAGCGGTGCGTCCCCCGCGAACGTGCGACGCACCGTGCGCATGACCGCACGCGACGCGCGCAGGTCGAGGAGCCGCTGCTCCTGGACCGTGGCGTCGGACGCGGTGATGGTGTCCTCGCCCCAGGTCGGGGCGAGGCCGCGGGCGCGCAGGGCGCCGTAGAGGCTCTCGGGCACGCCGTCGTCGAGCAGGTCGGGCGCGAGGTCGACGGGGATCCACGCCTCCTCGACGCTCATGGGCGACGCGTCCGCGGTGCGCAGGCGCACGACGTGGTGCATCGGGTCCCCGGTCGCGCGGCCGAGCGCCTCGGCGACGGAGGCCGGAGCCGGGGCGGTGCCGACCTCGAGCACGTCGGTGCCGGGCTCCATGCCGCGGCGCCGGGCCTCCTCGCCGAACGTCGTCAGGCGCATCTCGAAGTCCGCGCGCGGCGGGGCGACGAACGTCCCGCGGCCCTGCGCACGCTCGAGCACGCCCTCCGTCACGAGCGCGTCGATCGCCTGGCGCACCGTCATGCGCGAGACGCCGAACTTCTCCGTGAGGCTGCGCTCGGACGGGACGGCGTCCCCGACGGAGAGCTCGCTCGCCACGAGGTCGGCGAGGTACGCACGCACCGTGAGGTACTTGTGCTCGCTCGCCTCGGACCGTGACCTGCTCATCGTCGTGCCGCGTCCCTCTCCTGTCGGTCCTGCCGTAGGTCGTGCCGTCGGGGTCTGCTCGGTGTGCACGGTGCATTGTCCGTCGGCCACCTGTCGCCGACCTGCGACGACGCGTGCCCGAGACCCCGCACGTGTGTCCCGGGTCACCCCGGGGGTTGACACATCATGAGGTCTAGACCACTCTTCGTGCAAGTGGTCCAGACAACCTGGTCCGCCCACCCGGGAAGACCACCCCAGGACGACCACCCGGGACTCGACGTCCCGCCCGGGAACCGGCAACGACGCCCGTACCTCGTCGCGCCACAGCAGCCGCTCGACGCAGCCGGCCCGCGCACCGGGCCCACCCAGGAGGAGAACCGAAGATGACCACCGTCGCAGAAACGACGAGAGCGAAGAAGGGGATCCCCGGCTTCGCCCAGCTCCAGCGCGTCGGGCGCTCGCTCATGCTGCCCATCGCGTCCCTGCCCGCCGCCGCGCTGCTCCTGCGTCTGGGCCAGCCCGACATGCTCGGGGCCGACGGCGTCGCGGGCACCTTCGCGTGGATGCAGCCCGTCGCTGACGTGCTCGGGGCCGCCGGCAACGCGCTGTTCGCCAACCTGCCGATCATCTTCGCCCTCGGCGTCGCGGTCGGGTACGCGAAGAAGTCCGACGGGACGACGGGCCTCGCGGCGCTCATCGGCTACCTCGTCTTCAAGGGCGTCAGCGACTCGCTCTCCCCCTACGTGCTCGGCAAGGCCGCCGAGGGCGAGACGCAGGAGCTCATCAACTACGGCGTGCTCGGCGGCATCGTCATCGGTCTGACGGCCGCGCTGCTCTACCAGAAGTACTACCGGATCAAGCTCCCCCCGTATCTGGCCTTCTTCGGCGGACGACGCTTCGTCCCGATCGTCACCGCGGGCGTGTCGGTCCTCATCGCCGTGGTCGGCGCACTGGTCTACCCAGCCTTCGACTGGCTGATCAACGAGCAGATCGGCGGGTTCGTCACGGGCTCGACCGTCCTCGGCGCGTTCATCTTCGGCACGCTCAACCGGCTCCTCGTCCCGATCGGGCTGCACCACCTGCTCAACTCGCTGCCGTGGTTCCAGTTCGGGGAGTACACCTCCGCCGACGGCACGGTCGCCCAGGGCGACATCTTCCGGTTCCTGGCGGGCGACCCCACCGCCGGCACGTTCCTCACCGGCTTCTTCCCCATCATGATGTTCGCCCTCCCGGCCGCGGCGCTCGCGATCGTCCACACCGCCAAGCCGGCCCAGCGCAAGGTCGTCGCGGGCATCATGGGCTCCGCCGCGCTCGTCTCGTTCGTCACGGGCGTCACCGAGCCGCTCGAGTTCGCGTTCGTGTTCGTCGCCTACCCGCTGTACGTCATCCACGCGGTGCTCACCGGGACGTCGCTCGCCCTGGTCAACGCGCTCGGCATCCGCGACGGCTTCGGGTTCTCCGCGGGCGCGATCGACTACCTGCTGAACTTCCGGATCGCCGAGATGCCGCTCCTGCTCATCCCGATCGGGCTCGGGTACGCGGCGATCTACTACTTCCTCTTCCGCTTCGTCATCACGCGCTGGAACCTGCGGACCCCCGGCCGCGAGGACGACGAGCCGGGCGCGCAGGAGGCCCCGGCCGGCGACGCCGCGCCGTCCGAGCGAGCGTCCGGGAGCGCGCCGCAGCGTGCGTCCGACGCGGACGCCGACGCCGGCGTCGACCCGGCTGCCGGAACCGCCACCGAGCCCGGAGCGGCGACGGGGGACGAGCCCGCCGCCGTCGAGGTCGCCGACCGGAGCGGCGCGTGACGGTCGCCGAGAGCCCGGCGCGCACCGCCGTCGTCCCGGGGCTGACCGGCGTCCCGGTCAGCCCCGGGCGAGGGGCGGGCGTCGTCGTGACGATGCCCGCCCCGGTGCCGGAGCCGGACGGTGCCCCGCTGTCCGCCGAGGTCGACCCCGACCTCGCGGTCACGCAGGTCCTCGCGGCGGTCACCACCGTCCAGGAGGACCTCACCGCCCGCGCCGCGCGGGCCGAGGGTGCCGCGGCGGAGGTCCTGGCGGTGACCGCCGCGATGGCGGCGGACCCCGCCCTGGCGCGGGACGCCGTCGGGCGCGTGCGCGAGCAGCGGTCGACGCCGGCGCGCGCCGTGTGGGACGCGGCGGGCGTCGTCGTGGGGCAGCTCGAGTCGCTGGGTGGGCTCATGGCGGAGCGGGCGTGCGACGTGCGCGACGTGCGCGACCGGATCGTCGCGACCCTGCTCGGCCTGCCCGCGCCCGGCGTGCCCGACCCCGGGCACGCGTTCGTGCTCGTCGCGGACGACCTCGCGCCCGCGGACACCGCGCAGCTCGACCCCGCGCACGTGGTCGCGGTCGTCACGCGCGGGGGCGGGCCGACGTCGCACACCGCGATCCTGGCCCGCGCCCTCGGCATCCCGGCCGTCGTGGCGGTCGAGGACGCGCTCGCGCTGCGCGACGGTGAGACGGTGCTCGTCGACGGGGGGCTCGGCACGGTCGAGCGCGGCCCGTCGCCGGACGAGGTGGCCGCCGTCGTGGCGGCCCGCAGCGTGCGTGACGAGCGCCGGCGCCTCGACGGCGTGGGCCGGACGGCGGACGGTCGTCGCGTCGAGCTCCTCGCCAACGTGGCGAACGGGCCCGACGCGCGGGCCGCGGCCGAGGCGGGCGCCGAGGGCGTCGGTCTCTTCCGGACCGAGCTGTGCTTCCTCGGCCGGACCGTCGAGCCGACGGTCGACGAGCAGGTCGCGGCCTACCGCGAGGTGCTCGCGGCGTTCGGCGGGCGCAAGGTCGTGGTCCGCACGCTCGACGCGGGCGCGGACAAGCCGCTCCCGTTCGTCACGCCCGAGGCCGAGCCGAACCCGGCGCTCGGCGTGCGCGGCCTGCGCACCGCGCGTAGGCACCCCGAGGTGCTCGACCGGCAGCTCACCGCCATCGCCCGGGCCGCCGAGGCGGAGTCGGCGGACGTGTGGGTCATGGCGCCCATGATCGCGACGCCGGACGAGGCGGACGCGTTCGTCGCGCTGTGCGGCGCGCACGGGATCGCGCGGGCGGGCGTGATGATCGAGGTCCCCGCGGCGGCCCTCGGGGCGCGGTGGGTGCTCGCGAAGGCCACGTTCGCGAGCATCGGCACGAACGACCTCACGCAGTACACGATGGCCGCCGACCGCGAGGTCTCCGACCTCGCGCGCCTCTCCACCGCGTGGCAGCCGACCGTCCTCGCGCTCGTGGGCGCCGCCGGCTCGGGAGCCGCGCTCAACGACCGCCCGCTGGGTGTGTGCGGCGAGGCCGCGGCGGACCCGGTGCTCGCTCCGGTGCTCGTCGGGCTCGGTGTCACGTCGCTGTCGATGACGCCGCGCGCTCTCGCGGACGTCGCCGCGGTGCTCGCCGCGACGACGTCGGACCAGTGCGAGGAGCTCGCGTTCCTCGCGCTCCAGCAACCGACGCCCGACGCCGCCCGCGCCGTCGTGCGAGCCCACCTCCCGATCCTGGCCGAGCTGGACCTCTAGCCACGGTTCGCATCTGCCGGTGCCGAACACGACATGAGGGTCGCTGTCCGCGGGATAACGACCCTCATGTCGTGCTCGGCGGGGGGTGGGGAGGGTGGGGGGAGGGGGGTTAGGCGATCTCGGTTTGTTGGAGGAAGGTGGTGAGGGCGTCGATCGCGCGGGTGGCGTCGTCGCCGGCGGCGTCGGTCGACAGCACGACCTCGTCCCCGGCGGTCACACCGAGCGTCATGACGCCGAGGATGCTCGCGGCCTCGACGGGGTCCCCGCCCGGCTTGGAGATGCGCACGGGTGCGGGCTGGGCGGCGGCGGCCTTGACGAACAGGGCGGCGGGGCGGGCGTGAAGGCCTTCGGTGATCGCGACGACGACGGCACGGTCCATGGTTGTTCCTCCGGCAGACAAGTGGTCTGGACCAGTGCATCCTAGGGGATCGCCGCCCACAAGGCGAGGGTCCGAGGACCCGAGCGAGCGCACCTCCCCCGCGAGCGCGGCCGCGCGCGTCACACGTCGCGCGTCGTACGCACCCCGTCGCGCCGGTCGAGCGCCGAGCGCGCTGCCGCGAGCCGCGCGACGGGCACGCGGTACGGCGAGCACGACACGTAGTCGAGGCCGATCTCGTCGAACAGCGCGACGGACGCCGGGTCACCGCCGTGCTCGCCGCACACGCCCGCCTTGAGCCCGGGCCGAGCACGACGGCCCCGATCGACCCCGATGCGCACGAGCTCGCCGACGCCGTCGGCGTCGATCGTCGCGAACGGGTTGGCGCCCACGACGCCGGACTCGAGGTACGCGGTGAGGAACGACCCCTCCGCGTCGTCGCGCGAGATGCCGAGCGTCGTCTGGGTCAGGTCGTTCGTGCCGAAGGAGAAGAACTCCGCGTGCTCGGCGATCCGGTCCGCGACGAGCGCCGCACGCGGCAGCTCGATCATCGTCCCGACGGCGTACGGCAGCGGCTCCGACGCGGCGCCCAGCTCCTCCGCCATCGTCGCGTCCACGACGTCGCGCATGCGCCGCAGCTCCTCGGCGAACCCGACGAGCGGCACCATGATCTCGACGCGCGGGTCGTGGCCCGCCGCCCGGACGGCGAGCGCCGCGCGCGCGATCGCCCGGACCTGCATCGCCGCGATCTGCGGGTGCAGCAGCGCGAGCCGCACGCCGCGCGTACCGAGCATGGGGTTCGCCTCGCTCAACCGGCGCACCTGCGCGAGGAGTCGTCGTGCCCGGGCGAGCCGCGCCGTCGTCTCCCCGCCGCCCGTCGCCGCGGCCCAGCCCTCGGCGACGGCGTCCGTCCCGTGCAGCGGCGCGCCGGGGTCCCCGACCTCGTCCTCCAGCCGCTGCACGAGCAGCGACTGCTCGACGAGGTCGGGCAGGAACTCGTGCAGCGGCGGGTCGAGGAGGCGGATCGTCACGGGCAGCCCGGACATCGCGGCGAAGATCTCCTCGAAGTCGCCCTGCTGCATGGGCAGCAGGCGGTCGAGCGCGGCGGCGCGCGCGGCGTCGGTCTCGGCGAGGATCATCTCGCGCACGACGGGCAGGCGGTCGGGCGCCATGAACATGTGCTCGGTGCGGCACAGGCCGATGCCCTCGGCGCCGAGCTCGCGGGCCTTCGCGGCGTCCTCGCCCGTGTCCGCGTTGGCGCGCACGCCGAGCCGGCGCACGTCGTCGGCCCAGCCGAGCACGGCGCGGAAGTCGTCCGTGACCCGGGGCGGGACGAGCGGGAGCGCGCCCGCGTAGACCTCGCCGGTCGTGCCGTCGAGGGTCACGGTGTCGTCCTCGGTGAGCACGTGGTCCCCGACCTGGACGCGCCGAGCCTCGGCGTCGATCCGCAGCTCGCCCGCCCCGACGACGCACGGCTTGCCCATCCCGCGCGCCACGACGGCCGCGTGCGACGTCATGCCGCCGTGCGCCGTGAGCACGCCCTGCGCGGCGATGACGCCCGCGATGTCGTCGGGCGTCGTCTCCCACCGCACGAGCACGACGGCGTCGCCCGCCTTCCCGCGCTCGGCCGCGGTCTCGGCGTCGAACACCACGCGCCCGACGGCGGCCCCCGGTGACGCGTTGAGCCCGCGCGTGAGCGGGGTCGCGCCGTGGCCGGGGTCGAGCGCGGGGTGCAGGAGCTGGTCGAGCTGCGCCGGGTCGAGCCGTCGGAGCGCGGTCTCGCGGTCGATGACCTCCTCGTCGACGAGCTCGCGCGCGACGCGCAGCGCCGCCTGGGCGGTCCGCTTCCCGGTGCGCGTCTGCAGGAGGTAGAGCGTGCCGTCGTCGACGGTGAACTCGATGTCCTGCAGGTCGCCGTAGTGCTGCTCGAGCCGGTCCATCGTCGCGCGCAGCTCGCGGAAGGCGTCGGGCAGGGCGCTCTCCATCTCGGCGAGGGGTCGCGGCGTGCGGATCCCGGCGACGACGTCCTCGCCCTGCGCGTCGACGAGGAACTCCCCGTAGAGCTCCTTCGCGCCCGTCGCGGGGTTGCGCGTGAAGCACACGCCCGTCGCCGAGGACTCGCCCTTGTTGCCGAACACCATCTGCATGACGTTCACGGCCGTGCCGAGGTCGTCGGGGATGCCGTTCGCCTTCCGGTACACCGCGGCGCGCGGGTTGCCCCACGACGCGAACACGGCGTCGACCGACCGCCGGAGCTGTTCGCGCGGGTCGGTCGGCAGGTCCTCGCCCGTGTGCTGCCGCGCGACGGCGCGGAACGTCGCGACGAGCCCGCGCAGGTCGTCCGTGTCCAGGTCGGTGTCCTGCGCGACGCCGCGGCGCGCCTTGAGCGCGTCGAGCTCGTCCGCGAACGCGTGGGCGGGCACGCCCTCGACCACCTCGCCGTCCATCTG
>CAZFUQ010000192.1:0-7753 GCA_964521905.1 uncultured Cellulosimicrobium sp. | reverse complement strand
ACATGGCCGGGCGGCTCAAGATCTACTGAAGAAGCTCAACTGGAGTCCGAAGACCAGCATCCTCTCACTCCGTAACTGGCCAGACGCGTGCACGAACCACGACATCGAGATCGAGGACCTTCTCCCGGTCGATGCCGTCGACGCGGTCGTCACCTCCCTCGGCGAGGACGTCTCGTTCGACGGCATGCAGCGGTGTGGCGCCCATCGCCGCCACCTCAGTCTGACTCAAGCCTGGAAGGAGGAAGCGATCAAGCAACTCCGCGACCACCTACCCGCCGACGACCCAGGCGGCATGGTCTGGCTGGCCGAGGAGCTCGGCCGACGCGCGACCAAGATGATTGCTTCGCGTGAGCACGCCGAGGCGCATCGAAGCACCAGCACGAACTCCGAGCCCCGATGACTGCGTACACCCCCGCCCAGGCCCGCGCGATCGCGAGCCAGGACCGGCCCCTGCAGATCATCGCGTGCGCCGGATCCGGCAAGACGCAGGTGATCTCGCAGCGGATCGCGGACATCCTGCGACGCCCCGACGTCGTGCCCGCGAACGTCGTCGCCTTCACCTTCACGGAGAAGGCGGCCGCGGAGCTCAAGGACCGCGTCCTCGGGATCGTCGCGGCGGAGGGTTGCGACACCACCGGCCTCGCCGAGATGTTCATCGGCACGATGCACGCGTTCTGCCTCAACCTGCTCCAGACGTACGTGCCCGAGACGTTCAAGTTCTCCGTGCTCACCGAGATCACGCAGCGCCTGCTCATCGACCGCAACAGCAAGCGGTCGGGCCTGACCGTCACGCCCGCCGTCGTCCAGGGTGAGACCAAGTACCTCAGGCGCTACGTGAACTCAGGCCTGTATGCGCAGGTGCTCTCGGTCCTCGCCGAGGACGAGGTCGACGACTCGCTCGTCCCGGAGAAGGTCCGCGAGTCCCAGTTCCTCTACAAGACGCTTCTCGCCCAGCACGCGTACTTCGACTACACGACGATGCTCGAAGTCGCCGTCGAGCTGCTCGAGGCGGACGAGGACGACGCCCAAGCCGCCCCGCTCCTTGCCTACGTCCGCGACAGCGTCCGGTTCGTCGTCGTGGACGAGTACCAGGACGTGAACCCGCTGCAGGAACGGCTGGTCGAGTCGCTCGTACGGTTCGGGTCGAACCTCTGCGTCGTCGGTGACGACGACCAGACGATCTACCAGTGGCGCGGTTCGGCGGTCTCCAACATCCTCACGTTCGCCGACCGCTACGACGGCGTCGAGCAGGTCACCCTGGCCGACAACTTCCGCTCGACGGAGGGAGTCATCGCCGTCGGGCGCATGGTCGCCGAGACGATCCCGGACGGCCATCGCTTGGCCAAGAGCATGCAGCACGCCTCTCACCAGAAGTGGGAGCGGGGCGACATCCTCGCGCTCGACCACGCGACACCGGCCGACGAGGCGACGGCGGTGTGCGACCGCATCGAAGCGCTGCGCGGCATCCCCTTCCAGGACTCGCCCGACGCAGAACCGCGCGGTCTCTCCTGGTCGGACTGCGCCGTCTTGCTCCGATCCGTGGCGCGCGATGCCGGTCCGATCGTCGAGGAGATGGACCGGCGCGGGATCCCGTACGTCGTCAAGGGGCTGACACGGCTCTTCGAGGCACCGGCCGTCAGAGCGGTCGAGGCGATGTTCCGCTACGTCGTCGGCGACATTGCGCAGGACGATCTCACTGAGGCGTGGAACGCGGCAGGGCTGCTCCCGCCGGGCACAGACCTCGCGCCTCTGGTGCGCGTGCTGGACGTGGGACGAGACTTCGATCGCGGAGAGCGCTGGAGCACCTACAACATCCAGCGCCTGTACCTCGACGCGTTGGAGTCGCTGGAGATCCGCGAGGAGACGATTCCCGGCGACCCCGTGCACGGCGAGCTGGCGTTCTACCAGCTCGGCAAGTTCTCGCAGGTCATCTCCGACTTCGAGACCATCAACTTCTCGTCGCAGCCCGCCGACAAGTACCGCGCCTTCGTGGACTGGCTCACCCACCAGGCGCCCGCCTACTACGACGACACGGACGCCGACGCCGGCTACGCCCAGCCGGACGCCGTCGTCGTCTCGACGGTCCACCAGGCCAAGGGAATGCAGTGGCCCGCGGTCTTCGTCCCCTGCCTGCGACGGAACCGATTCCCCGGCAAGCGACACGGCGGCCTCAGTCTCTTCCACGTGATCCCGAAGACCGCCGTCTCCGACCCGGACCGTTACAAGGGGACGGTGGAGGACGAGCGCCGGCTCTTCTACGTCGCCGTGACGAGGGCGCAGACGTACCTCACGATGTCGCACTCCCCCGGCACGTCGTCGATGTATCGGAACCCGTCGCCCTTCATGCAGGAGGTCCGGTCCGTCGCGCACGTGTCGACGGCCGACGCCCGCGACCTCGGCTCCGTCGCACGCCTGACCCCGCACCCCAAGGTCGAGACCCCGCAGGTCACGCTCTCGTTCTCGGAGCTCAAGTACCTCTTCGAGTGCCCGTACCAGTTCAAGCTGCGCTTCCTCTACGGGTTCAACCCGCCCATCCACGAGGCTCTGGGGTACGGCAAAGGTCTGCACGATGCACTCGCTGAGATGCACAAGCGAGCGCTCGTCGGCGACCTCGCCACGCACGACGAGGTCGACGAGCTCGTCGCCCGCCACCTGCACACGCCGTACGCCTATCCGGCGCTCCGAGAGCAGCTCACCGCCGCGGCGAAGAAGAGCATCGACCGCTACCTCGACCTTCATGGCGACGACCTCGAGCGGACCGTCCACTCCGAGAAGCAGATCCAGGTGCACATCGCGCCGGGCATCACCGTGGACGGGCGAATCGACCTCGTGAAGCGACTCGAGACCGACGAGGTGTCGATCGTCGACTTCAAGTCGACCGCTCGCGCCCAGGAAGAGGACGTCACCCGGGACCAGCTCCACGTCTACGCCCTCGGCTACTCGGAGCTGACCGGAACCGGTGCCGATCTCGTCGAGGTGCTCAACCTCGACGAGGAGGGAACGAACGTGCGCGAGGTCGTCCAGGACCAGCTCCTCGACGACGTCCGGCTCCGCATCTCAGACGCGGGCGACGCCCTGCGTCACAACGATCTCCAGAGGTTCGACGTGTGGTCTCCGCCCTGCGACACCTGCGATCTCGCGGGCATCTGCCGACCTCGGACCCGCGTCTCAGGACCAGATCGTCACGGGTCGGTGCTGGGGTACTCCTGACCCTGCGTCGGCGGATGCCCGCGCGCCGCCTCCGATCAAGCGTCCGCCGTCGAGGCACGCCGCGCTCTCCGGTCAGGTTCGAGCGCGACGAGCCAAGCCACGAGCGCAACCGGCAAGGAGGCGCCCGCCAACACGACAGCGCCAACGGCGGTGACAGCCCCCGAGCAGACACGAAGAAGCAAGTGCCCGGGAAACAGCAGCGCGACCTGCAAGTACGGGTAGTCCGCGCGGTATGCCAGCAGGGCGAGAGCGACGACGATGCACGCGACGACCATCGCCCCGTTCGTCAGGTTGCCCACCGCATCCCACCAGCCGACGAGTACCGGACGGATGTCCCCGCTCTGCGCGGCCGCGAGCATGAGCAACCACGCCGTGCAAGCGACCCGCGAGCCGACAAGTCTCAGCTGGTACTCGAAGAAGTCGACGCCCTCGGCACGTCGACCACGCCAGAGCGGGACGATCACCATCATGGCGAAGAGCACGAGGACCGCGGACATCGCCGCGGCAGAGACACGCGGGCTCGTCGCAGCCAGATACGGAGGAGCGTCGCGCGTCAGCGCAGCCGCCAGGGACGACAGGCCCAGACTCCGCGCCAGCGCGGCCACGGCCTCCGAAGGGCGTGCGCCCGTGGCCGCCGCGACGACGACGAGCGGGGCAACCACGCCGGCGACGAGCTGGTACAGACGGTCACCGCTCTCACGCCAGGTCTTGATCGCGTCCGCCACTGCTTTCGTCATGCCTACAGCCGTGCTGATCGGGTCCAAGGTGATGCGCCCCCTCTGCTTGTCTCTTCAGACACAGAGTCGCATCTGCCACTGACGCTCCTGGCTCTTCGTGAGGGGCAGGGCCCTGCGGGTGACGTTCGCCGATCCGGATGGATCCGTACGCACATCGTGCATACAATGGACGTACGAACGATCCGGGCCGACTGACCATCGGCCACGCCCGGCTCACCACCGGCTACGTGAGGAATCATCATGACCTCCCCTACCCAGACTCCGACCACCACCGATCGCACCGCGCGCCTCAACATGCGCATCGCGCCCGACGCGCTGGACACCATCCGCGAGGCCGCTGCTGCCCAGCAGCAGGACGTGACGTCGTTCGTGCTCGGCGCGGCGATGGAGCGTGCCCGCGATGTCCTCATGAGCGACCGCGTCATGCGACTCACTCCCGCCGAGATGGACCAGATCGAGGCCGCTCTTGACGAGGAGCCCCGCGTCATCCCCGAGCTGGCAGCAGCGATCCGCAAGGTGCGCGAGCAGTTCGGCGACCAGGGCGCGCGAACCCCGGTCGCGCACTGACCAAATGCGCGGCGTGCCGTCGCCCACCTACCGAAGCACCTTCTCGATTGCTGAGATGCGCTTCTTTCGATCGCTGAGATGTCAGTTCTTCGATGCAGCGACCCGGCCAGCGCCGCGTGCGGTGGCCGGGTCGCTGACTCACTCCTGCAGCCCCAGTGCCGCCCGTGCCATCGCGACGCCGACGCGGGTGGGCTCGTCGGGTCGAATCCTCCACCGTTCGCGCTCGAACCCGCCGAGCCGCTGCAGGACGACGACGGTCGCGTGGGCATCGGATCGCACGTCCGCGACGGTGAGTGGTGCGCCGTCGTGCCGCTGCCAGCCGAGCTCAGCCATGGCGTCGCGCACGAGCTCGGAGCGCACCGCAGCCGACTCCGCACCCGGCTGCCCCACCCGTCCCGCGACGTCGAGCAGCACGAGGAAGCCCGCGTCGCGCGCATGGTCCGCCCGGCCGAGCGGGAGCCGGTCTGCGATGTGCTCCCACAGGCCGCGCGCGTCGTCGGCCACGGCGAGGCCGGCGCGGGTCGCGGTGAGCCGACCCTTCGCCTTGCGCACGAGCCCGAGCTCCTGAGCCGCCTCCCGGAAGTCCGTCACCTGCGGCGTGTGCGACTCACGGTTCAGGGTCCCGACCCACTCGTCCGCGAGCCCCAGCACCTCGGCGACCGCCACCACGTCCGCGGGCCGCAGGTAGCCCGCGGACGTGAGCGCGACGCCGTCGGCGCCGACGTGCCGGACGAGCCACGCGAACGGCGCCACGGCGTTCTCGATCTCCGCGTCCGCCAGCGGCTCGGGCACCTCCGCGGCCCCCGTCGGGAGCAGGGCGAGCACGGGCGTCGGGTCCCCCGCACGATCGGCCAGCTCGTCGATCAGCGGCGGCACGAAGGGTGCGAGCCTGGCCGCCTCGAGCCGGGCGTTCACCTCGTCGACGTCCAACCGCTCCAGCTCGGCGAGCACGTGGCTGGGTGCCTCCTCCGGGAACATCCGCCCGAGCCACTCCACCGGCCAGGGGTCCACGGGCAGGCCACGGTCGAGCCGGCTCGCCGTCTCGCACAGATGGTCGTACCCCGGGACGCCGCCACAGTCCTCGGGCGGGCACGCGCGCTCACCGCCGAGGCACGTGGTCGGGACTCCTTCAGGGCCAGCAGGCCGGACCTCCTCCAGGCGGATCGTGTGCGCCCAGCTGTCGCCGAAGTCGTACTCGTAGACCATCCGATCCCCCGGGCCGGCGAGCACCTCGTCGAGCCGGACCTCCGTCTCGAAGATCCCGGGGAGCCCTTCGCCGGCGTCGTCCTCCATGACGAAGCGATCGTCCGGGCCGTCGTCGAACACGTCGTTCCGCGCGAACGCGTGCAGGTGCCAGCCGTCCCACCCCATGACGATCTGCAGGACGTCGTGCAGCACGTCGAGCATCACGTCGCTCGGGACCTGCACCTGCCGCCAGATCGCGGGGTGGATGTCGTCGAGCTGGACGTGCAGCACGTAGCCGACGACGTCGCGTCGTCGCTCGTACGGTCGTGTCCCCTGGGTCTGCGACGGGTTGCTCATCGTCCTATCTCAGCACTCACCGCACGGCGAGCTCGCCGGAGACTCGTGCTGTCTGATCATGACGCCTGCGGCTCCGACGGTCGATCTCGACATGGCCGGGACGTACCGCGCCGCGACCTTGTCCACAAGACGGGACGAGAGGTTCCGTCCTCGGCAGGGGTTCGCTAGGTTCTGGGGCAGTCCGCGCGACGCCGCCGTCAGGCTGTGTCGCCGTCATCGGCCTGCAGGGGGTCCCGTGCGTCAGCATGTCCATGTCTCGTCCCGTGCCCGACGGCGCACGCTCGCCCTGGGCGTCGTCGTCACCGTCGGGCTCGTGGCCGCCGGGTGCACCGGCACCGCGCCCGACCCGACAACGCCCGTCGAGACCACCGCCCAACCGTCACCCACCGAGACACCCGAGCCCGAACCCACCGAGACCGGCCCGACCAAGCCCGCGCGCCCCGCCGCGATGGACCGAGACGACGCCGAAGGCGCAGCCGCCGCCGCGGAGTACTTCGTCGAGCTCTACCCCTACGTCATGACGACGGGCGACACCGCCGAGTGGGAAGCGATGTCCCATGCCGAGTGCGAACCTTGTCACGGGTTCATCGATCAGGCCAAGACGATCGCCGAACGTGGTGACGTGTATAGCGGTGGTGTCGTCGACGCGACCGTCGCGGACCCCGGCCGCTACGTGCGTGACGAGGCGACGGGCCTCACACCTCTCGATGTCGAGTACACGCAGGCCGAGATTCTCATCGCAGACCCCGCGGGCGAGGAACTCTTCTCGTCCAAGAGCGCTTCCGAGCAACGCCGGATGGAGCTCGGTCGTCGAGACGGATCGTGGATAGTTGTCACGATCGCGCCGATGCCCTCATGACGACGCGAACCGGTGGAAGCATCGGCTACCGAGCTGCATCTGTCGTGGTGCCGATCATCTTGGGCGCTTTCCCGGGGACTTCGTTCTCGAACCTGCCGTCCGCGAACCGTGATCCCGGATACACGGACATCACCGGCGAGACGGCGGGCGACCAGGTTCTGCTCGAGGCCGAGGAAGCGACTCGTGGCGGCGGCACGTACGAGACCGGAGGCTCCGCCGACGGCCCAGCCACGGAGAAGTACTTCCGCGCAGCGCAGACCACGTGCGCCGTGTTCCACGGCCTCGACGACCCGACCTCCGACCTGTCCGGCCGGTGCGCCGAATGGGAACGACAGCTCACCGAGAACCTCGAGTGCGACCAGAACTCCTACTACCTCGGCGCCCTCTACCGCCAGACCCGCGAGATCGGCGCCGACGGCACTCCCAGCGAATGGTCCGCCGCCGGCGACCCCGTCACCGACCAGTCCTGCGTCACCCCCGCCGACCTCGCCGCCGAAGCCGAGCGCGCACTCGCCACGCTCGCGCTGACCCCGTCACCCATCGTCGTGCAGCCGCCCGACGGCTGGACCCTGGTCAACGTCCCCACCATCACCTACACAAACCCCGCCGACCAGCAGCTCGACACCACACTCCTCGGCATCCCCGTCCAGATCCGCGCAGTGCCCGACACCTACACCTGGGAGTACGGTGACGACACCGACCCGCTCGTCACGACCGACCCCGGCGTCGCCTACCCCCACCACACCGTGACCCACACCTACGAACAGCCCGCCGACCACGTGAACATCACCCTCACCACCACCTGGACCGGACAGTTCCGCATCACCGGCACCCCCAC
>CAZFUQ010000191.1:0-7812 GCA_964521905.1 uncultured Cellulosimicrobium sp. | reverse complement strand
CTGCGTCTTGAACGTGGAGATCGAGTCGAGCGTCGCGTAGATGTTCTGGAACGCCTGCTGGAGCTGCGGGAGGCCGATCGTCGCGCTCGCGGCCTGCTGCTGGATGCTCGCGGACTGGTCGGCCAGCATCTTCGAGGTCGAGGCGATCATGTTCGACGTCGTCGTGTTGAGCGCCGTGATCTGGTCGAGCACGAGCTTCTGGTTCGCGAGCGCCTGCGCCACGATCACCGCGGTGCGCAGCGCGGAGACCGTGGTGGTCGTCGCGCGGTCCACGCCCTTGATGAGCTCGACGTTGTTCTTCATGATGATGTCCATCGCGAGGTAGCCCTGGATGGACACCGCGAGCTGCGTGAGCAGGTCCTGGTGCTTCTGGCGGATGTAGAACAGCACGTCCTCGCGCAGCGCCTGCGCCCGCTCCGGGTCGCTCGCCTCGAGCTCGGCGATCTTCGTGGAGAGCTCGGTGTCGAGTCGCTCGGCGATGAAGATGTACTGGTTGAGGCGCGCCATCGAGTCCCAGAGGTTCTGCTTCTCGAGGTTGAGGGCAGCGTTGTCCTTGCGGAGCTCGTCCTGGCCGTTGTAGAGCGACTGCACGATCGCGTTGAGCTGCTTCTGCGAGCTCTCGTAGCGGCGGAAGTAGTCCTGCAGCTTGCCCCCGAACGGGATGAGGCCGAGGAACTTCTTGCCCATGCTGGCCTCGCTCGGGTCGAGGTCCTCGACCGTGCGGCGCAGCTCGAGCAGCGACTTGCTGACCTTCGAGCTCTCGGACACGCCGCCGTCGCGCAGCTCTCTGACCGGCATGTCGAGCATGCGGTTGGAGACGTCCGCGGCCGCGCGGATGTCCTTGTCGCCCATCTTGCGGACGTCGTCCGCCTTCGCGGCGAACTCGGGCGAGCGCGTGTCCGTCGCGAGCAGCTGGTCGAGGTACGAGGAGACCTTCGACTCGAGGCCCGGGATCGCGGCCTCGTCGATGCGCGGCGCGAGCGACGGCGCCTGCGTGGAGGTGACGGGCTTGACGGGCTCCGGAGCGCTGAGCGTGAGCGTCTCCGTCGGGGCGGGGGGCTGGAGCGGTGCTGCCTCGGTCATCTCGATCCTTCGCTCGTGCGTGCCGTCGGTCGCCGTCGGTGGCGGGTGGGGCGACCTGGTTCGTCCGCCCCGGACCCGGGCGAACCGGGCCGAACCGGCCGGAGCCGGTTGGGCGAGTATATCTACGACCGGTGGCTCGATCTTTACCCTTTCCGGGCTTCAGCAGGGTGAGAACTCCCCATGCCCGCCCGGGTGCCCCGGCGGGCCGCCGAGGAGGGCGGCCGCGAGCGGGGGCGGTGACCGTGACCGCTTCCCGGCGGTCCCGGGCCCGCGCACCACACGGTGTCCTGGACGCGAACGCACGAGGTCGGGAACGGTCGGGAGGGTGGTGGTCGTGCGTCGTCCACCCCGGAACCGTTCACCGGCTCGCGTCCGCCGCCCTCCAGGAAGGCGGCGAGGTGCCGGGCGTCCCGCGCGAGGCGCCCGGGGACTCGTCCTGCGGACCGGGTTCGGGACCGCCGTCGTCGATCCGTCGCGCACGCGCGGAGTCTTCGTACGGTGCGGGCTCCCGCTCCGTGCGAGCACCGTCTCGATCAGCGCCGTGCGGGCCGACCCGGCGATCAAGCACACCTCGACGCTACACCCGGGCCGTCTGCCCTGGGAGTCCGCGAGCCCGCGGTGTGGCAGGGTCGGGGGATCATGGACCGCGCATGAGCGTCATCGAGAAGTGGGTCACCGTCGACTGTCCCCGGTGCGGGTCGCCCGCACGCGCCCGGGTCCTGCACGTCGTCGCGTGGGGCGCGCTCCCCGGGGCGCACCTGCCGCACCGCGTCAGCGTCCTGTGCGACTCCGGGTGCCGGGTCCCGGCGGAGGCGGCCCGGGGCACCGTGCGTCGTTGCCCGCACTGCGACGAGCTCGTGTGACCGAGGTGTCGCTCACCGGCGTGCACGCCCGACGAGGAAGGCCGGTGGCGGCCGCGACGAGGAGCGCACCATGACGCTGCCCGAGTTCCTGCACGCCCGGATCGACGAGGACGAGCGCCTCGCCCGTGCCGCGGCACGGCGACCGACGGCGCCCGACGGCGAGCCGGTGGACGAGCTCGCCGCGGCGTTCGGCCCCGCGCGGGTGCTCGCCGAGTGCGAGGCGAAGCGCCGCACCGTCGAGCTCGCGTACGAGGCGACCGGCTACGACATGACCGTGGACCTCGAGCGCGCGTCCGGCGCGCGGGCGGACAGCGAGGTCGCGTTCGTCGGCGACCGCATCCTCACGGCGCTCGCCCTGCCCTACGCGCACCACCCCGACTTCGACGACGGGTGGCGCTCCTGACCGGGTGCGGCTAGCGGTTCGCGTGGGCCTTGTAGAAGGTGCGGATGCGCTCCTGCGTGGTGGGGTCCAGACGGCGCCGCGGGCTCGTGGAGCCGCCGGCGTGGGCGGCGAGCCACGACCGCAGGGCGGCGGGACGGACGTCGACGATCTCGGCGAACTCGTCGACCGTCGGCCACGACGACGCGGGAGTCCGTACGCGAGGCCCTCGGGCGCAGTGGTGCAGGTCCTGACCCCAGGCCATCGCCTCCGCGGGCGTCGGGAACCCGCCGAGCCGCCCCGGGGTGGGGTAGGGCTTCTCCAGGCACCACTCCTCGCCGCGCGGCACGATCCGGTACGTGCCCTCGTGGGCGACCGCCTCGTAGGTCTCGTCGTCGACCCGGCACCAGTTCAGCCTCATGCGACCCAGTCTGGAGGGAAAGCGCTCCCCGGGCAGGGTGTCGCGGGGATTTCACCCGACGAGCGCGGTCTTCGGGGTGGGACGACGGGGAGACGTCACCGTGGTGCCCCGAGCAGGACTCGAACCTGCAACCTACGGATTAGAAGGCCGTTGCTCTATCCATTGAGCTATCGAGGCGCGCGCCCATCGTAGTGGGAGGGACGCGTGCGCGGGAGGTCCGTCGGCGGGCGGCGGGTCGTGGTGCCGGGTCGGCGCGGGTCGTGCGGCGCGTGCGTTTGGCGCCGTCACCTGCAGACGTCACTATGAACCAGTGAGAACCCCAGACGCCGCGACGAGCGCCGCGAGCACCACCGTCCCGGGCGGGACGGCGGGTTCGTGGAAGCCGGCCCAGGCGACCGAGGAGCTCGGTGTCACCGTCTTCGACGTGGCCCGCGACCTGCGTCGCGACATCGCCGACGTCGAGCTCCCGCTCGCGATCGAGGGGGCCGTGGAGGCCGCCGCGTCGCGGGACCGGTTGCTGTCCCAGCTGGACGAGCACCTGCTGCCGCGGCTGCGCGAGCTGTCGTCCCCGGCCGTCGTCGTGATCGCCGGGTCGACGGGTGCGGGCAAGTCCACGCTGTACAACTCGCTGCTGGGCGAGGAGGTGTCGCAGGCGGGGGTGCTGCGCCCGACGACGCGCGAGCCCGTCCTCGCGTTCAACCCGCTGGACGCGGACGTCATCGTGGAGGGCCCGGTGACCCGCGTGGCGCGCGTCATCGACCACGACGGGGTCCCGCGCGGGACGGCCCTGCTCGACGCCCCGGACCTCGACTCGCTCCTGTCGGAGAACCGCGACACCGCGAGCCTCCTGCTCGAGGCGGCGGACCTGTGGCTGTTCGTCACGACGGCGTCGCGCTACGGCGACGCGCTGCCGTGGCAGGCGCTCTCGCGTGCGAGGGAGCGCGGCGCGAGCGTCGCGATGGTGCTCAACCGCGTCCCGCGCGAGACGCTCACGACGATCCGCGGAGACCTCCTGCAGCGCCTGCGCGACCACGGCATGGACGGCACCCCGCTGTTCGTCGTGCCCGACGTCGGCCCGCACGAGGGCCTGCTCGACCGGTCGGTCGTGGCGCCCGTCGCGCGCTGGCTCACGATGCTCGCGGGGCCGGACCGCTCGCGTGCGGTGATCGTGCGCACGCTCAAGGGCGCGCTGGGCGCGCTGCCGGCGTGGGTGACCGGCGTCTCGGAGGCGGTCGAGCAGCAGATCGAGGCTGCGGCCGAGCTGCGCTCGGCGGTCGGGAAGGCCGTGCCCGCCGTGCGGGACGCCGCGCGGACCGCCGCGCTGGAGGGTGCGGTCGCGCACGGGTCGCTCGACGCCCGCTGGGCGCAGCTGACCGGCGAGGACCGCGTCGACCGGGTGAAGGTGCGCGGCGGCGTCGTGCGCTCGTCGAAGCGCCGCGGTCGCGCGCGGGACCTGGCGCTCGCCCCTCTGCTCGCCGAGACGCGCGACGCCGCGCGGCGCACCCTCGCCGCGGACGGCGTGCTCGGCCACGAGGCCCTGCGCGCGGCGCTCGACGGGGACCGCTCGCTGCCCGGCGCGTCCGACGTCCTGCCCACGGAGGAGGCCGCGGCCGCACGCCGGGAGGCGGCGGCGACCTCCCAGGTCGCGCAGTGGGTCACGCGCGCCGAGCAGGTCGTGGCCGAGCTCGGTGCGCCGCAGGCGGCGGAGCCCGCGCGCGCCGCGGTCAAGGCGTTCGGCGAGACGGGCCTGGTGGCCCTCCTCCTCGCCGCCGCGGCGGGCAGCGACGACGCCGAGCGCCTCGTGCGCACGGTCCTCGCCGCCGCGGGGGAGGACGCCGTCACCGCGCTGCGCGAGGATCTCGCCGACCGCGCCGCGACGATGGTCGAGCGCGAGGCGGAGCCCGTCCTCGCCGCGCTCGACGCACCCGCCCTCGCCGCGGACGCCGCCGTCGGGCTGCGTCTGCGGCTCGCCGAGCTGAGGAGGCTCATGTGACGTCCCACGACGCCCAGCTGCGCGCCCGGGTCGACGACCTCGAGCGCGCGGTGGATCTCGCGGGCGACCGCCTCGACCCGGACGTCGCCGCCCAGGTGCGCGACGCGATCGGGGGCGTGCGCGAGCGTCTGGCGCTCGGCGTCGACCACACGGTGGTGGCGCTGGCCGGCGGCACCGGGTCCGGCAAGTCGAGCCTGTTCAACCGCGTGTCCCGCCTCGACTTCGCGGACGTCGGCGTGAAGCGCCCGACGACCGCGCGCGTCACCGCGTGCTCGTGGAGCGGCGCGGCGTCCGCGCTGCTCGACTGGCTGGAGGTCGACCCGGAGCGCCGCATCACGCGCGACGGCGAGCTCGACGCCGACGACGAGTCGGCGCTCGGGGGGCTCGTGCTGCTCGACCTGCCCGACCACGACTCGATCGAGCCCGCGCACCGGGCCGTGGTCGACCGCGTGCTCCCGCTGGTCGACCTGCTCGTGTGGGTCGTCGACCCGCAGAAGTACGCCGACGACGCGCTGCACTCGGGGTACCTGCGCAAGTCCACCGGCCTCGAGGGCTCGATGGTCGTCGCGCTCAACCAGATCGACACCGTCCCGCCCGCGCGGCGGGCCGCGCTCGTCGAGGACATGGGCCGTCTCCTCGAGGAGGACGGGCTCGACGGCGTCTACGTCACGACGGTCTCCGCCCGCACCGGCGAGGGTCTCGACCAGGTGCGCTCGCTCCTCGAGCAGGCGGTCGCGCGGCGCAGTGTCGCGGCGAGCCGCGTCGCGGGCGAGCTCGACCGCGCCGGGGCGCTCCTGCTGGACCAGCTCCCGGCGGACGTCCCGTGGACCATGAGCACGGCCGTCGAGGAGGAGGTCGAGGCGCTCGCGGACGCGACCGGGCTCCCGGCGGTCGCCGGCCAGGTCGGTGCGGCCGTCCGCAACGGGTACGGGCGCCCCGAGTTCTCGCCGCCGCAGCCCGACGCCGTCGCGCTGTCCCGCTCGCGCTGGATCGCGCGCGCCGGGCGGGCGCTGCGTCCCGGCTGGCAGAAGGCGCTCGACGAGGCCGTGGCCCCGGCCGAGCGCGTCGGGGACGCGACCCGGGCGGCCCTGGCCAAGATCCCGCTCGACACGCGCGGCCCGGCCTCCGCACGCGCGACCCGTCGCGGGGCGTGGACGGCGCTCGGCCTCGGCGTGGTCGCGGGCGTGCTCGCGGTGCTGGGGTCCCTGCACGTCCTCGACCTCGGGCGCTCGCTCGTCACCGTGTGCGCGATCGTCGCCGCGGTCGCCGTGCTGGGCGCGGTCGTCGCGTTCCTCATGGCCCTCCAGGTGCGCCGCACGCTCGCCCGCCGCCGCGAGCAGCAGGTGCTCGCCTCGGGACGCGGGGCGATCGAGCGGGTCGTGCAGGACGCGATGGGCAAACCCACGCAGGACCTGCTCGACACGCACCGGCAGGTCCGCGAGCTGGCGCAGTCCGCGCGCGACAAGACCCCCGCCTCGCCGCTCACCGGTGCGCTACGGCTACCCACAGGCCCGGATCTCGGGGTCCCGTCCACAGGCGAGGGCACGACGACGGACGGCGCCACCGCGCCCACCGCACCCTGAGGCGGTGGCCGGGACGGACCCGGCCGCCGAACCTACAGGAGGAACCATGCACGGTGACGTCACGGTCACGCTGTCCGGCTTCGTCGCGACCACGCCCACGCTGTTCCGGTCGCAGTCCGGCAACGACTTCACGAGCTTCCGCATCGCCCAGACGCGCCGCTACCTCGACCGCGAGCGCGGCGAGTGGGTCGACGGCCGCACGCTCTGGTTCACGGTCAAGGCGTGGAAGAACACGGCGCGCAACGTCGCGATCTCGCTCCACAAGGGAGACCCGGTGGTGGTCACGGGCCGGCTCTCGCTCGACGAGTGGGACGGGCAGGACGGCCCCCGCACGAGCCTCGTCGTCGAGGCGACCGCGCTCGGCCCCGACCTCTCGCTGGGCGAGGCGCGGTTCGCGCGCACCGTCCACCGGCGCGAGGACGGCGCCGCCCGCCGGACCGCCGGCGGGGACGACGCGTCGTCTGCCGGGGTGGTCGACGACGACGCGGCGCGCTCCGCCGGCCCGGAGGACCGCGGCGACGGCCCCGCGCTCGGGGACCCCTGGACGCTCGCCGACGTCGGTGCGGCGCTCGCCGGCGAGGAGGACGTCGTCGCCGGCGACGCCTCCGAGGAGGACGCCGACGAGGACGCGCAGGCCGATCGCCTGGCGAGCGTCTGAGCCGCGCAGCGGCCACGGCGCCGTGGCCTTCGCGGGTCGCGGCGCCGTGGGGCGCGGCCCGGCGGCCGGACCGCGTAGGCTCAGTGGTCGACGATTCCCGTACCTCTCCCGACCGAAACGGTGGAACGACAGGCTGTGGCTGAGTTCATCTACTCCATGTACAAGGCGCGCAAGGCGCACGGCGACAAGGTCATCCTCGACGACGTCTCCCTGAACTTCCTGCCCGGCGCCAAGATCGGCGTCGTGGGGCCCAACGGCGCCGGGAAGTCCACGATCCTCAAGATCATGGCCGGCCTGGACACGCCGTCGAACGGTGAGGCGCGGCTGTCCCCGGGCTACAGCGTCGGCATCCTGCTCCAGGAGCCGCCGCTCAACGAGGAGAAGACGGTCCTGGGCAACGTCCAGGAGGCCGTCGCGGAGATCCTCGCCAAGAAGCAGCGCTTCGACGAGATCTCCGCGCTCATGGCGGAGCCCGACGCCGACTTCGACGCCCTGCTCGCCGAGATGGGCACGCTGCAGGAGGCCATCGACGCCGCCGACGCGTGGGACCTCGACTCGCAGCTCGAGCAGGCGATGGACGCGCTGCGCTGCCCGCCGCCGGACGCCGACGTGTCCGTGCTGTCCGGCGGTGAGCGCCGCCGCGTCGCGCTGTGCAAGCTCCTCCTCGAGAAGCCGGACCTCCTGCTGCTCGACGAGCCCACCAACCACCTGGACGCCGAGTCCGTGCTGTGGCTCGAGCAGCACCTCGCTTCGTACCCCGGCGCGATCCTCGCCGTCACCCACGACCGGTACTTCCTCGACCACGTCGCGGAGTGGATCTGCGAGGTCGACC
>CAZFUQ010000190.1:0-7905 GCA_964521905.1 uncultured Cellulosimicrobium sp. | reverse complement strand
GTCAGGTGCCGCCGCGCGAGCGGAGGTCCGTGATCGCGTGCTGGGCGCCGTGGGCGTCGAGGTAGGTGCCGCCGCGCACCTCGGGGACGAGACCGCCGTCGGGCGTGGCGGTGAAGCGGTGGACGAGCGGGTGGCCGGTGGGCACGTCGAGGTCCTGGACCTCCTCGGGCGTGAGGTCGTCCACGAGCACGGACAGGGCGCGCAGGGAGTTGCCGTGCCCGACGACGAGCAGCGTCTCGCCGTGCGCGAGCGCCGCGCGGGCCCGCGCCCAGAACGGGCGCAGCCTCTCGACGACGTCCGCGAGCGACTCGGCGTCGGGGCGCAGCGCAGCGCGCGCGGCGTCGGGCAGGCGCAGGAGGGTGTCGTCGACGAGCGCGCGGGCGGGGTCGTCGTGGGCGAGCGGTGGCGGCCGGTGCAGGTACGAGCGCCGGTAGCGCCAGTACGCGGCCTCGCCGTAGTCGCGGCGGACCACGTCGCGGTCCTTGTCCGTGAACGCGCCGTAGTGGCGCTCGACGAGCCGCCACTCGACGTCGAGCGGCGGCGGGCCGGGCAGGGCGTCGAGGACGATCGCGGCCGTTCCGGAGGCTCGGACGAGGGGTGACGTCACGACGCGTCGCGGTGCCAGCCCGGGCTCGCGCGCGACGGCGTCGGCGAGGAGGTGGGCCGCGCGTCGGGCCTCGGCGACCCCCTGTTCCGAGAGAGGGACGTCGAGCAGCCCGGTGAAGCGGTCGCCCGCGTTGAACGTGCTCTGCCCGTGCCGGAGCACGAGGAGGACACCCGGCGCACCCCGGTTCTGCGGCCCCACCCTCAGACCTCGAGCAGCCCGCGCTGGTGCGCGAGCGAGACGGCCTCGGCGCGCCCCGACGCGCCGAGCTTGGCGAGGACGTTGGAGACGTGCACGCTCACGGTCTTGCCCGAGATGAACAGGCGCTCGCCGATCTGCCGGTTGGTCAGGCCCTGCGCCACGAGGAGCAGGACCTCCTCCTCGCGCTCGGTGAGGACGGCGGTCGTCGAGCGGCGCACGCCCGGCAGGTCGATCCGCCCCCGCCGGGCCAGCGCGCGCACGGCCTCGGCGAGCGGGACGGCGCCCATCGACTCGGCCTCCTCGAGCGCCTGCGCCGCCTCGATCTCCGCGGCGTTGCGGTCGCCCGCGCCGAGCAGCGCTTGCGCCCAGCGGAAGCGCGAGCGCGCGACCTCGTAGCGGTAGCCGTAGTCGAACGTGCGCGTGGTCTCCTCCCACAGCGCGGGGTCGTTCTCGCCCGTGAGGCGCGAGTGCTCGGCGCCGGCGCGCGCGAGCCACGCGCGGCCCTCGGGCCCGAGCCGTCCGCCCCGGGGGCGTCCGCGCTCGGCGGTGGTCCGGGCGGCGTCCAGCAGGAGGGCGCCCCGGGCGACGAGGTCGGCGACCTCGGCCGTCCCCGCCGCGCCCTGCAGCCGGGCCGTGTCCGCCGCGTCGGCGAGGGCTGCGAGCGCGAGCGCCGACAGCCAGATGCGCCCCAGGAAGTAGTCGCTCCAGGTGCGGCCCAGGTGCTCGACGAGCTCGACGGCGAGCGCCACCGCCTCCTGGTACCTCCCCGCCCACGTGAGTGCGTCGATCGAGCACCCGCCGGAGATGAGGGCGATCTGGCCGTCGCGCGACCACTCGCGGCGCAGCGCGGCACCGCGACGGATCGCGTCCTCGTCCCCGCGTGCGACCGCCGCGTAGAGCTGGACGCAGGACACCTGCGCGGCGGAGCCCTCGGGCATCGTCTCGCCCGCCGTGTCCGTCGGGGTGAGGTCGCCCAGGGCGTACCGGACGAGGTCGTGGAAGAGGCGCAGCTCGACGCCGTACGCGCTCCAGCCGAGCCCCGTCGCACGGGCCCGGTCGATGCCGTCGCGCGCGACGGCCAGCGCGTCGGCGAGGTGACCGGCGTAGTAGCGGTTCGCCGCGATGTTGTACCAGCAGCGCAGCTCGGTGAGGATGTCGCCCGCCTCCACGGCGCGCTCGCGGGCCTGGGCGAGGAGCGCGGCCGCGCGGTCGTCGTCGGCGACCTCGAGGACCGCCATCGTCGTGAGCACGTCCGCCTCGACGTCGGGCGCGTCGAGGCGGTGCGCGACGGCGAGCGCCTCGGTGGCGACCTCGGCGGCCAGCGCGTCGAGGTCCGCGTTCATCGCCGCGCGCGCCCGCATCGCGAGCGTCCAGGCACGGTCGAGCGACGGGGGTTCGGCCGGCAGGACGGCGAGCGCGGCCTCGGTGTTCGCGAGGACCTCCTCGACCTCCTCGGTCCCGAGCAGGTACCGGGACAGGACGTGACGCAGCGACGCCTGCCGCAGCGGGTCGTCGGCGGTCCCGTCGACCACCCGTCGCGCGAGCGCGACGGCGCGGTCGGGCTCGCCCGCGCGGCTCGCCGCCCCGGCCGCGGTGAGCGCCACGGTGACGTGGTCCTCGCCGAGGAGGGCCGCGGCGTCGGGCACCGCGCGCCACAGCGCGAGGACCTGCTCGAGGTGGCGCAGCTCCTCCGCGGGGGCGAGCACGCGTGCGGCCTTGCGGGCGGCGGCGCGCGACGCCGCGAGCGCGGCCGGGAGGTCGTGCGCGGCGAGCGCGTGGTGCGCACGCAGCGCGGGCGAGCCGAGCGTCGGGTCCTCGTCGAGGGCGAGCAGGTACGCGCGGTGCACGCCGACGCGCTCGCCGGGCAGCAGGTCGGCCGCGACCGCCTCGGCGAGGAGCGCGTGCCGGAACACGACGAGGTCCCGCTCGCCGTCCCCGTCGACCCCGAGCACGTGGTGCGCGATCGCCTCGCGCAGCGCCTGGTCGAAGCGGGTGGGGCCGGCCTCGCCCGAGTCCGCGGAGTTGCGCGCGAGCGCGGCGCGCAGGAGCGGCTCGCCCACCTGGCGCCCGGAGACCGACGCCACGCGGACGAGGTGCTGGACGGCGGGGTCGAGGCCCTCGAGCCGCGCGCGGAGCACGTCCGCGAGCGACCACGGGAGCTCGTCGTCGAGCCCCGTCTCGACGAGCTCCTCCGCGAAGTACGCGTTGCCCTCGGACCGCGTGAGCACGGACTCGAACGCGTCGTCGGGCAGGCGGTCGCCCGCGACGGCCGTCGTGAACTCGCGCAGCTCGCCCTCGGTGAAGGGGGACAGGTGCAGGTGCTCGACGCGCGGGTGGCGCGACAGCTCGGCCAGGACGGGGCGGAGCGGGTGGCGCCGGTGGAGGTCGTCGGCGCGGTAGCTCGCGACGACGAGGACGTGCTCGTCCCGCAGGCGGGCGACCACGAAGCGCAGGACGTCACGGCTCGACGGGTCCGCCCAGTGCAGGTCCTCCACGACCAGCACGAGCGGCGACTCGGGGGTGCCCGAGGCGGCGAGCGCGGCGGCGATGCTCTCGAAGAGCTGGAGGCGCTCGGCCTGGATCCGCTGCTCGTCCAGGGGCGTCGTCGCGTCGAGCAGCCGGGCGAGCGCGGGGCGCGCCGCGACGGTCGCGTCCACCGTGTCGTCCAGCGAGCGCAGTGTCGTCAGCGCCTCGGAGAACGGGAGGTACGGGAGGCCGACCTCGCCGAGGTCGACGCAGTGGCTCCACACGACCCTCGCGCCGCTCCCGGTCGCGAGCTCGGCGGCGCGCGTCAGGAGGCGGGTCTTCCCGACGCCCGCGTCGGCGCCCACGAGCACCACGCCCGGCTCGCCGCGGCGCGCGCGGTCCACCGCGGCGGCGAGCGCGTCGAGCTCGGCGGCGCGGGCCACGAAGGGCGCGCGCGAGGAGGGTCGGGGCACGGTCCCCATCCTCGCAGCGGGCACCGACACCTGACCACCGGTTTCGCTACCGGGCACGACGACGCCGCCGACGAGGTCCTCCCCGTCGACGGCGTCGGGCGGCGCCGTCACCGCGCCGCGAGGTGGTGGCGCCGGCGGCGTCCGCGCCACCACACCAGCAGCGCGGGCTCCTCCTGGCGGAAGTCCTCGCGCAGACGCTCCGTGCGGTAGGCGAGATCCGCGTCGAACGTCGGGTCCAGCTGCGTGCTGTTCATGGTCGTTCCCCGTCCTGCAGGCACCGTGCCTGTCCGACCATGACGTTCCTCCTGAGCACCACGGCGTCGCATCGGACGACCGGGCACGGTTCGCGCGGGGATGCCTTAGACGGGGAAGGGGCACCGGCCCGAGCCGTCTGAGGTGGTGCCCGCGCGCCTAGGGCGCTCGACCGTGTCGCCCACCGCGCGCTCCGCGGCGATCTTCTCGCCGGCGCCCGGGCCGTGCCGGCGGCGGTCCCGCGGTCACGCCCGGCCCCGACGTGACCGGGGTCACTCCTCCCGTTGCCAACCACCGGGCCCCGGCGCAGACTGGTCGAAGGACCGAACCCGCCCTGGGGGTGACCTCGTGACCGACACCTACGACATGCTGCCGATGCTCGGCCGTGGCAAGCACCGGAACCCGAAGAAGGGCGCGTGCTTCATGGAGCTCGCGTCGTACCTCGCGGGGGAGCGGTGGAGCGACCATCCGCGGTGCACGCATCCCCTGCTCGCGATGCTCGCGCGCGCGGTGAACGACCTCACGGTCGACCCCGAGCGCCCGAGGCTCGCGCCGCTCATCCCGTCGGTCATCGGCCTGACGAGCGACGACCCGCACTGGGACGTGCGCATCGCGCTGCGCGCCGCGGTGACGGCGCTGCCCGTCTCGCCGGCGGACCGGCAGCAGACGCTCGCGGTGGCGATCATCGGTGCCGAGAAGATGCTCGACGTGCTCGACGACCGGCCCTCGGGCACGCTCAGCGCCCGGTCCGCGGACGCCCTGGCGAGCTGCCCCCGCACCGCGCGCTGGGCGCAGCGGTTCTGCGAGGGGGCGCGGCTGCGGCCGAGCAGGTTCGTGCGCGACGCCGCCCCGAGCATCATCTCCGCGGCGGTGCAGGGCATCGCCGAGGCGTGCGTGCCGGACCCGGACGAGCGCCTGCGCGGCCTGCTCGAGGCGACGATCGACGACTGCCGTGCCTGGGCCGACGCCGAGCCCGCCCCGGCGCTCGACCCCGAGTCGTGGGCACCCGTCGTGCGCTCCGCCGCCGCCGGGGCCCGGTGAGCCGCCGGTGAGCGTCACGGGAGACGGCCTCGACGAGGCCCTCGGGGCGCAGCTGTGGGCTGCCGTCGACCCGTCGGTGCCGCCCAGCGGTACGGGATGCGTCGAGTGCGACGAGCTGGGGGGCTGGTGGGTGCACCTGCGTCGGTGCGCGACGTGCGGGCACGTCGGGTGCTGCGACTCCTCGCCCGCCCAGCACGCGACCGCGCACTTCCACGAGACCGGGCACCGGGTCATGCGCTCGTTCGAGCCCGGCGAGGACTGGTACTGGGACTTCGAGACGTCGCAGGTGCTCGAGGGGCCGCACCTCGCGGCCCCGGCCTCACGGCCGCCCGAGCAGGGTTCCCCGGCGCCCGCCGACCGCGTGCCGCCCGACTGGACGTCGCTCGTCCACCGCTGACCGCGGCGCGTCCTCCAGAAGAAGAGGACAGAACCTGACCGGTACCCCTCCTAGCCTCGTCCATGTCAGCGAGAGCGTGGAGAGGAACCGTCATGACCGAGCAGCAGAGCAGCGTCCCGGCCGGCTACACGAGCGTCGCCCCGTGGGTTGTCACCGACGACACCGGCGCGTTCCTCGACTTCGTGGCCCAGGTGTTCGACGGCGAGGAGCTCGCCCGGGTCGAGACCGAGGACGGCTCGGTCGGCCACGGGGAGACCCGGGTCGGCGACACCGTGGTCCTGGCGTTCGACCGGCGCCCGGAGTGGCCGGTCATGCCCAGCCTGCTGCGGGTGTTCGTGCCGGACGCGGACGCGGCCTTCGCCCGCGCGACGGCGGCCGGTGCGGACGTCGTGACCGAGCTGGGGACGAGCGCCTTCGGGCAGCGGGGCGGGCGCGTCAAGGACCCGTTCGGCAACATCTGGTGGGTCGTCAGCCACGTCGAGGACGTCGCCGAGGACGTCATGTGGGAGCGGATGCAGGACCCGGTCTACGCCGAGCAGATGCGGGTCGCGCAGGCGACGCTCGACGCGGAGCTCACGGGCCGCGCACAGGGCCGTAGCAGCGCTCCGGTGCGCTGAGCGCGACCGGCACCTCGGGCGTCGCGAGACGACGCCGCTCGCCTCGGGGCGGGCCGACCGCGCCCGCGGACGGCCCGCCCCGCAGTGTCGCGTGCTGCCACCTGTTGTCCTTTCCTGGTGGAAGTTGTTTGATTCTGGGGACGACGTCGTGCGGTGCGCCAGAGACGGCGCGCGCCGGAGCATGGGTGCCCGGCACGCCGTGGCGTCGGAGCAGTCCCTGGATTCACTCGACGAGGAGGAAGCACGGATGCACTCCATGACAGCGGTAGCACCCCCACGAGGAAGACCGGCGAGGATCGTCGCCGCGGCGCTCGCGGCGGCGCTCACGGTTCCCCTGGCCGTGGCGACGGCGGTCGGTGCGACCGCGACGCCGTCGGCCACGACGACGGACGAGGCGGCGGCCCCCGCGGCCCAGGACCTCGCGCTCGACAACGGTCTCAAGGGGGAGTACTTCCTGTCCGGCGGCCCTTCCTGGCCGCTCACCGACCTCAAGGCCACGATCCCCGACCAGCGGATCGAGTTCCCCAACCTGGTCCCGACGTTCGCGGAGCTCACGGGCCGCGGCGAACGGACGTCCGCGCGCTGGACGGGCCAGATCACGCCGGACTACAGCGAGGCGTACACGTTCTCCGCGATCGGCGACAACGGCTTCCGGCTGTGGATCGACGACCAGCTCGTCATCGACCACTGGGTCGACGACTGGGACGTCGAGCAGACGTCCGCCCCGGTCCAGCTCCAGGCGGGCCAGGAGTACTCGTTCCGCATGGAGATGTTCCAGAACACGGGCGGAGCGCACCTGCGGCTGCGCTGGCAGAGCCCGTCGCAGGCCAAGGAGATCGTCCCGACCGAGGCGTTCACCTACCCCGAGGGCTTCGTCGTCTTCCCGGCGCAGGCCGCGCTCGAGACCGACGGGACCAGCCTCAACGTGACGTTCGAGGGCGCCGCGGGCGGCGTCGACGAGAGCCTGCTCGAGCACCTGCGCGTCCAGGTGGACCAGCTCACGTGGCCGCTCGACGGCGTCGACGCCGACGGGAACGTCCTCGGCATCGACCTCGCCGCGGCGGTGGACCGCGACTCGTCCGCGCGCCTGCTCTACGACGGCGAGGGCGACCTCACGGTCGACGGCGAGCACGTCGGGTCGCTCAACGTGCCCATCACCAACGGGTCCGAGTTCCGGATCCAGACCCCGTGGGCGGACGACTTCGACCGGACCGACCCCCTGCCGGAGTACCCGCGCCCGCAGCTCACGCGCGACGCGTGGCAGAACCTCAACGGCGTCTGGCAGTTCGAGGCGGCGGAGTCCGACGACGCCGTGCCGAGCGGCCGCGACCTCGACGAGGAGATCGTCGTCCCGTACGCGGTCGAGTCCGCGCTGTCGGGCATCGAGCGGCGCGAGGACGACATGTTCTACCGGCGCACGTTCGAGGTGCCGCAGGACTGGGCGGTCGGCAGCGACAACCGTCTGCGCGTCAACTTCGGCGCGGTCGACTACGTCGCCACCGTGTACGTCAACGGCACCGAGGTCGGAACCCACCGCGGCGGGTACGAGTCGTTCTCCGTGGACGTCACCGACGCGCTCGTCGAGGGCACCGAGCAGGAGCTCGTGGTGCGCGCCGTCGACACGACGGACGGCAGCAACCAGGCCGTCGGCAAGCAGACGCTCAACCCGGGCGGCATCTTCTACACCCCGACGTCGGGCATCTGGCAGACGGTGTGGATGGAGCCGGTCCCGACGGCGGCGATCGACGCCGTCGTCACGACGCCGGACATCGCGGCGGGCGTCCTCGCGGTGACCGTGCCGTCGGCCTCCGCGTCCGACGGCGCGCAGGTCACCGCCGTCGTGCGCGACGCCGA
>CAZFUQ010000189.1:3530-7905 GCA_964521905.1 uncultured Cellulosimicrobium sp. | reverse complement strand
GCACGAGCGGGGCCAGGCCCGCGCGCGCCGCGTAGATCGCCGCGGTGTACCCCGCGGGACCGGACCCGACGACGATCAGGTTCTGGACGGCTGACTGCTCGGTCACGTGCTGCTCCTCGATGCTCGGTGCGTGGCGGCCGACCACGCGAGAGTGTGAACGCCACCGGGGCGCCTTCTGTTCCACGGTACGGGGATCGGCGCGGGAACGACACCACGCGTCCGGCGCGCCCGTGGTCGGACGCCCCGGCGCACCGAGATCCCCCGGGAACGCCGCACCCCGCCGGCCCGAGGGCGCGGCGGGGTGCGGTGGCGGGACGGCGACCGGGACGGGGCGGGGCTACGAGACGAGGATCTCGTTGATCTCGGCTCGGTACTCGCCGGCCTGGTTCTGCGGCAGCTCGGTGAACCACAGCACGATCGAGTCCGCCTCGACCGGCTGCGAGAAGTTGAACTCCGCCCCGGGCGAGAGCGGCCCGGACGCGAGCACGTCGCCCCCGGTGGGCGAGTCCGGGCTCGTCGCACGGATCTCGACGTTGCCACCGGTGACGCCGGTGTCGATCACGATCGTCGAGACGGGAGCGCTCTGCTCGAGCGTGATCGCGAAGCCGATCCCGCTGCGCAGGCCGCCGAACTGCGGCGTCTTGTACGCACGCGAGATCCACGAGGTCTCCGGCTGCCCGTCGAACGCGAGCGGCACCATCTCGGGGTGCTCGCCGTCGTTGTTCCCGGTGGCGTCACCCTCGGGGTCGAGCGCCTGGCCGCCGGCGATGACGGGGCGCACGTCGCTCGCGGGAGGCGCCTCTTCGCCGCCGGTGTCCTCGCCGGCCTCGGCGGGGGATGACGGCTCCCCGGACGACGGGTCCTGCTCGGACGACTGGATCGCGGGGGAGAACCCGTCGAACGCGGTGCTGACCGCCCACACGACCCCGGCGACGACGAGGCCGAGCACGAGCACGAGCACGAACGGCGTCGCGTTGAACCGGCGGGGCCCTCGGGGCGCGGGGGCGGGCTCGCTCCAGGCGTGCGGGGTCTCGTTCCCGCCGTGCGCGGCGGGCTGCGGTGCGACCGGAGCAGGCTGCTGCGCGTACTGGACCTGGGTGGCAGCGGCGTCGTAGGACGGCGGCGGGGGCGGGACGGCACCGTACTGGGCGGGCGTGGCAGCGTACTGCGCGGTGGGGGCGGCGACGGGCTCCGCGGCGGCGGTGGCGCCTGCCGCCGCGTAGGCCGCCGCGGGTCCCGCGGACCCGGGGACCTCGCCGACGCGGTGGATGCGGCCGGTCTGCGGGCGGCGCACGGGCGGAGCCGGGGGCGGAGTACCGGGCGGTGCGCTCGTCGCGCCGTCGAACGCGCTGCGCACCGACTGGCGGCTCACCCCGGCGGCGGGGGTCGAGGGCTGGACGAAGGTGGGCAGCGCCGCGACGACGGACACCTCGCCCCACGGCTCGACCGCGCCGACGACGTCGGCGGGGGAGGGCGGACCGTCGCCCGGGACGGGCCCGGTCCACTCCTGCACGCTGCCGGTCGTGCCGGCGAACGTGCTCGTGCACAGCGTGTCGAGCTCGGCCGGGACGTCGGGCCGGACGGCGGAGAGCGCGAGGACACCGTGGGCGTCGCGCTGCGCCGGCAGCGGGTGGATCGCGTTGCGGTCGATCCACCCGACGTCGAGCGACGGCCCGGCCCACCGCGCCGTCATGGCGTAGTAGAGGAGCGCGACGAGCCCGACGGCGTCGGCGCGCGACGTGCGCTCGGCGTCGTGCTGGTCGTGGCCCGCGACGCCCGCGTCGAGCCCGAGCCCGGTCACGACGACCCGGCTCCCGTCGATGCGGACCACGTCGGGGCGCAGCGCCAGGTGGTGGACGCCTCGGCGACGGGCGACCTCCAGCGCGGCCGCGGCCTCCCCGACGATCGCGCGCGCCTGCTGCGGGTCGACGATGCCGCCGGCGACGACCTCGCTCAGCGTGATGCCGGGGTACTGCTCGGTGACGACGTACGCGACGTCGCCCTCCGCACCGACGTCGAGGACGCGTGTGAGGCGTGGATCGACGACGAGGGCCGCTCGGCGGGCGGAGTCGAGCGCCTCGGCGACGTGCTCGCCGGAGACGATCGAGATCCGCACGGAGCGGTCGAGGATCTGGTCGTGCGCAGAGAATGCAGTGACGTCCGACAGGTCGGACGGGAGCTGCTCGTCAAGCCGGTAGCGCGCGACGAGAAGCGTTCCTGGGGCCACGCCGTTCACCGGACCTCCTCCGTGGGACTCGTGGTCGACACACCATGGTACGCGGGCCCTGAATGCCCTTTTATCACCCGATCTGTACGGGTGGGGGACAGCCTCTCATCTGCGGACGAGACGTCGGACCTTGCTGACGACGGGACCCGCCAGCTGGTCGAGCTCACGCACGCGCATGAGCTTGAGACCGCCGACGTACACGGTGGTCATGACCACCCCGGCGAGGACGACGACGACCACCGCCTGGCCCCACGAGAGCCCGAAGACCTCTCCGACGAACCGCGACCAGAGCTGGAGCACGCCCCAGCCGGCGGCCGCGCTGACGAGCGCGGCGATCGCCGCCTTCACGTGCATGCGCAGGATGCGCGCGCCGTCGAGGCCCTGCAGGGTCTTGCGCAGCCCGACGGTCCGCAGGGCGACCGCGACCGCGTTGGACAGGCTCATCGCCGCACCGACGCCGACGACCCACCACTGCGGCTCGAGCGTGACCGTCGCGAGCCACGACACCCCGACCAGCACGAGCGTCCCGGGCACCTGGATCCAGAAGACCGTCCGCCCGTCCTCGAACGCGTAGTAGACCCACTTCATGAGGACCATGCCCCCGAGCGGGACGAGACCGAACGCCATCGCGACGAGGACCTGCGCGACGGCGGCACCGGAGGCCGGGTCGACGGACGGCACGAGGAGCTTGGTGATCGGCAGGGCGAGCACGACGAGCACGGCGGTCGCGAACACCGTGAAGACGCCGACCGTCCGCACGCCCCGCGACAGGTCCCCGCGCACGCGGGCGAGGTCTCCGGCGTGCGCGGCGGCGCTCATGCCGGTGAAGAGCGCGGTGGCGATGGACACCGTGACGAGCGAGTGCGGGAGCAGGTAGATCATGAGCGCCTGCGTGTACGCCGCGTTGCCGGCGACGGACAGGGCCCCGGAGAACGCGTCGGGCGAGCCCGTGACCAGGCCGGTCACGGCGCCGAGCGTGCCCGGGTCGTCGCGGTAGGCCCCGAACGTCTGCGCGAGGGCGGCGCGCGGCGCCTCGCTCGCGAACCGGGTCGTGAACAGGACGCCGACCTGCTCGAGGATCACGGCGGCGAACGTCCACAGCGCGACCTGCCCGGCCGAGCGCAGCCCGATGCCGTGCAGCCCGAACCGCAGGTGCCAGCGGAAGCCGGAGCGCCACAGCGGCACGACGAGGACGAGCGCCTGCGCGGCGACGCCGAGCGTCGCGGTGCCTGCCAGCAGGGCGATCTTGCCGGCGTCCCACTGCGCGAGGTCGTCGACGTTCCCGAGGGCCGCGGGACCGAAGACCGCGATGAACGCACCGAACCCGACGATCGACACGACGTTGTTGAGCACCGGGGCCCACATGAACGGCCCGAACTGCCCGCGCGCGTTGAGCACCTGCCCGAGCAGCGTGTACAGGCCGTAGAAGAAGAGCTGCGGCGTGCACCAGAACGCGAAGGCGACGGCGAGCGCCGTCTGCGGTCCCGTCCACCCGGACCCGGTGTAGAGCGCGACGAGGACGCTGGAACCGGCCGTGAGCAGCGCCGACAGCGCGAGCAGGATCAGGCCCGAGAGCGTGAGGAGCTTGTCGAGCCGTTCCTGCGTGTTGCGCGCGCGGTACGCCCGCACGATCTGCGGCACGAGGACGGCGTTGAGGACCCCGCCCGCGAGGATCGCGAAGAGGACGTTGGGGATCTTGTTCGCGACGTCGAACGCGTCCGCGACCAGCCCGGTCGTGCCGATCGCGGCGACGAGGAGCACGTTGCGCACGAGGCCGAGCCCGCGCGAGACGAACGTGCCCGACGCCATGAGCGCCGACGAGCGACCGAGGCCGCCCTTGCGCGTCGCGGGAGGTTCGGTGGCACCTGCCTCGGCGGTCTCGTCCGGGGTGCCCGACGCCGCGGGGTCGCCCGGGAGTGCGGCGGGGCCCGTGGTGGCGTCGTCCGTCGTGAGGCCTTCCGCGGAGCCGTCGTCCGTCGACGTCGGGTGGTCGCCGCGCCCGGTCCCCCGGGGGCGGACGTGGCGCGGCTGGTCCGGGCTCACTCGGCGTGCTCCTCGTCGCGTCGTGGGGGTGCTTCTGGCGCCTGGGTCGGTGACCTTCCGGTCGTCGGCGGGTCCTCCGGGACCGACCCGGGCTCGAGCGTCCCG
>CAZFUQ010000189.1:0-3430 GCA_964521905.1 uncultured Cellulosimicrobium sp. | reverse complement strand
CGGCCGGACCGTCGTCGGCCGGACCTCCGGCGACGACGGGGCCCGCGGGCGCCACGGTCGGCTGCTCGAGCGTCGCGCCCGCGACGCGGCGGGGCGAGCGTCCGCGGCGGACGGTGCGCCAGATGCCGGCGACGAGACCGATCCCGAGGAGCACCGCGATGACGACCGTCCCGACCGACTCCCAGTCCGCGCGGACGCGCACGACGAACTCCTGCGGGTCGGCGACGCGGACCTGCGGCTGCGCGTCGCTCACGAGCTCGACCTCGACGGTCACGTTGCCGCTGCCGAACCCCTCGACGGGCACGTCGACCGTGGCCTCGGCCGGGACGATCTTGCCGTCGTCGTCGCGCGCGGCTGCCGGGATGGTGACGGTCATGCGCTCCGGGGCGCGCAGACGCGGGTCGTCGGGCCGTAGGACGACCTGGACGGTCGCCTCCTGGGCGAGCGTGCTGCTCACACGCACGGGGAGGTTCTGCTGCTCCGCGACGAACAGGAACGGGGAGCGGCTCTGGACCGAGAGACTGCCGCGTACCACGGCGGACGCGTACTCGGCGTGCTCGACCGCAGCCGCGCGGGCCGCTTCCTGGCCACGGTACGAGACCGCCGTCGGCGTGACGAACCCGGGCTCGAGAGGGCGGGCGATCGCCGCGGGATCGGCGGCTACGGTCGCGAACGCGGCGAGGTCGGCGCGCGAGCGCTCGAGCGAGCGGATCTGGGCGGCCGGGATCTCGTCCACGCCCGGTGCGGCGTCCGGCAGCGCCGCGCGGTCGACGCTCGCGGGTGCGGTGGCGAGGAGCTGGTCGACCGGGGCGAGGGACACCCACGAGGCGGACCCGAGAGCGGCGAGACGCGCAGTGAAGAGGCCCGGGTCCGGGTCCCAGGTGCGGGACAGGGCGACGACGACGTGGCGCTGCTCCGCGGGGCGCTCGCGGGCGATGACCGCGGTCTCGGCAAGCAGGCGCTGCGTCGCCGCGACGCCTGACCCCTCGCTCGACGCGACGAGCTCGGTGAGCACGGCGTCGGCCACGAGGGTCGTCACGTCGCCGGCCGTGGTCGAGACCGTGGTCACGCCGGACGGCGTGTAGGTGAGCGACTCGTCGGGGACGAGGGCACCCGGGCCTACGATCATCGAGGTCGCTCCGGAGGAGGCGGCAAGGGTCGTCGTCACGAGGTCGGGCACCGCCTCCGCGGGCCAGGCCAGGTCGGTGCGCCAGGCGCTCGTCGGGGACGACGACGTCTGGTCGGCCGCCTCGGGGTCCGCACCCGGCAGCGGCGTGCCCTCGGGCAGGGCGGCACCGGCGTGGGCGTAGGCCGCGATGTCGGGGTCGTACGCCCGCAACGCGAACGTCGAGCGGCCCTCGGCTGCCTGGAGCAGGTCGTCGGCCCAGGCGTTCGCCGCGGGGTCGGCGGCCTCCTGGGCCGCCGCGAGGAGGGCGGGGTCGGCGACCCACCCGACGGCGGACGCACCGGAGGTCGCGTCGAGCAGCCTGCCGAGCCGTCCCGGCTGCTCGTCGGTGCCGACGGCGGCGGAGAGCGCGTCCTCGTACGCGATCGGATCGGGGTCGACGGCGGGTCCGGTGACTGCGGCGACGATGCTCAGGTTCAGGGGTGTGACCTCGCCCGAGGGCGCCCACAGGACGAAGGTGCGCTGCACGGCCTGGCGTGCGCCGCCGTCGGAGACCATGACCAGGACGCCCCGCGGGCCCCAGGCGGTGCGGCCGGTCAGGCCGAGCTCTGCCGAGGTGGCGGAGAACGCGACGTCGACGCTCGCGCCGGGTGCGAGGGCACCGGGGTCCTGGCTCGAGATCCGCGACCCGGTGCGGCCGTCGAGACCGGCCGCCGCCCATCCTTCGAGGGCGGACCGGGTGCTCAGCGCCCGGTTGTCGACGTGGAGAGCGACCGTCGGTGACGCGAGCGTCCCGTCGGTCCCGTTGGTGACGCGGGCCGTCACGGTGAGCGTGCCGCCGGGCTCCAGGACGGCGGGCTCCAGCGTCGTGACCTCGATGGTCACCGCCCCGTCGTCGGCGACCGCGGTGCCAGCCGTCGCGGTGCCGGCGGCCGCGGTGCCGGCCGTCGCGGGGGCCGCGGCGAGGAAGGCGTCCGCCAGCGTCCCGGCGAGGGCGAGGGTGGTGACGAGCAGGACGACCAGGGCGAGGAGCGGGGTCGGCACGGCGCTGCGTGCGTGCGCGCCGCGCGAGGGGGTGGGCGTCATGAGTTGTCGGTCGAGCTCCGTGGGGCGGGCGGTGCCGGTCCGCCACGGCCGTCGTGCGGGCGGCCGGGCGTGCGGACGATCGTCCGGGTCACCCTACTCTCGACGACCCCGTGGAACCGCGTCCGCCTGCCCTCGAGGACTCGCTGCGCGACGAGGGCGATCCGGCGCTCGTTGGGGTAGGCGAGGCGATCGGTGAGATCGACGACGGGGACCCACGCGACGTCCTCGGCCTCGCTGTCGGGATCGCCCTCGACGGTGAGGAACCCGCCCGTCGCGTGCAGCAGGAAGTGGTGGACGACCTTGTGCACGCGGCGGTCGTCGCCCGTGAACCAGTAGTCGATGACGCCGAGCGGCTCCTGCACGGCGCCGTGGATGCCGGTCTCCTCCGCGATCTCGCGGATCGCCGCCTCCTCCGGAGTCTCGGTGCCCTCGAGATGCCCCTTCGGCAGGCACCACTCGAGGCGCCCGCCGCGGTTTCGCCGGGCGATGATCGCCGCGCTGAGGTACCCGTCGGCGACGGTGATGACGAGCCCGCCGGCGGAGACCTCGTCCACGACCGGGAGGGGCGAGGGCGTCGTGACGGGCCGCGCGGCGGGGTCGATGCGCAGTGCGTGCCCTCCGGGCGGGGAAGGGACCGGGGCGGACGGTCCGCGACCGCTGTCATGCCCGCCCGCCGGGTCCCTCCGGGGCTCGTCGGCGTGCGCAGGGGTGGACATGTCCCAACTTTACCGAGTGATGGCCGGGCACCCGGGGACGCCTCCCCGACAGGGGCGTCGCATCTGGCAGGCTTGGGTGTCGTGCCCACGCCTTCCTCCTCCCGGCCGACCTCCCCGCCGACGCCGCAGTCGCTCGACCTGCAGCGCCGAGCCCTCGCCGTGCTCACCGAGATGGCGCCGGCCGCGATCGAGCTGGGCGAGGCGTTCCGCGCCGCGGGCCACGAGCTCGCGCTCGTCGGCGGGCCGGTGCGCGACGCGTTCCTCGGCCGCGCGAGCAACGACCTCGACTTCGCGACCTCCGCCTCGCCCGACGAGACCGAGGCGCTCCTCGCCCGCTGGGGCGACGCGCACTGGGACATCGGCAAGGAGTTCGGCACGATCGGTGCCAAGCGTTTCGGGCGCAGCGGGCCGGGCGACGAGCTGGTGGTCGAGGTGACGACGTACCGCACCGACGAGTACGACCCGGCGTCGCGCAAGCCGGTCGTGGCCTTCGGCGACACGC
>CAZFUQ010000188.1:0-8126 GCA_964521905.1 uncultured Cellulosimicrobium sp. | reverse complement strand
GCTTCGGAACAGCCACGGCTAGCTCTCTTTCGTCTCGTCTGACACGTTCGAGGTGTCGAACATGCTCTCCAGCGCCGACCAACGAGGGTCGGCGAGTTCGTGTGCGTGCCCCGGGTCGTCGGCGAGGCGTGCCCCGCACTCGGAGCACAGACCGGGGCAGTCCGGTCGGCACACCGGACTGAATGGTAGTGCAGTGACCACCGAATCCCGTAGCGCGGGCTCGATGTCGGCGAGGTCGCCGTCGAGGTCGTAGACGTCCTCGGCGTCCTCGAGGTCGTCACCCGACTCCTGGGCGGCCTTCGCACGCTCGGGGTAGGCGAAGAGCTCGGCGAGCTCCACGGTGACGTCCTCGCGGACCTCCTCGAGGCACCGCACGCACTCCCCGACCGCGTGGCCCGTCACCGTGCCGGAGACGAGCACGCCCTCCATCACGGCCTCGAGACGCAGGTCGAGCTCGAGCTCGCTGCCCTCGGGGATGCCGATGACGGCGGTGCTGGCGGCGCCGAGGTCGGCCGGCGCGGGGACGGTCGCCCGGACCGTCCGCATGCTCCCGGGTCGCCGACCGAGCTCGTGCGTGTCGAGCACGAGCGGCGACGTCTTCTCGGCGGTGATGGCGCACTCCAGTTCGGTTGCCACGGGCGTGAGTGCTCGCGGACGACGGTCGACGGTGTCGGGGACCGATGGATGCTCGACGGCGCCCATCAGGCACAGGCCGACGCGCGACGCGTCGAGCCAAAGGTCGATCTTACGTCACCGGGAGCCCCCGACGCCACCTGCCGCCTCGCCGCGAGCACCGCCCGTCGGGCGTCCCGCCCGTCGGGGCTACCGCCCGGGACGCTCGCGCATCGTCGCCGGGAACGGCGACTCGTCCACGTCCGTGGCGAACGCTCCGAGCCGGTCCGCGAGCTTGGCCCGGCCGCCCTGGACCTGCGCCAGGAGCTTGCCGAGGTCCACCTCGAAGTCCGCGAGCCGCCGGTCGCAGTAGTCGTCCGCGTCGCGCCGCAGACCCGTCGCGGCCTCCTCGGCCTCGTCGACGATCTCCAGGGCCCGCGACTGCGCCTGGACGACGACCTGCTCGGTCTGCACCAGCTCGATCGCCCGGGCGCGCGCCGTCGTGAGGATCTCCTCGGCCTGCCGGTGCGCGTCCTCGAGGACGCGGTCGGCCTCCGCGAGGACCTCGTCCGCGTGCGCGAGCTGCACCGGGAGCGCTGCACGCAGCTCGTCCACGAGCGCGAGCGCGTCGCCCTTGTGCACCAGCACGGACGACGACATCGGCATCGCCCGCGCCGCCTCCACGAGGTGCGCGAGGTCGTCGAGGATCGTGTTGAGCCCGACCTGCGCCTCCTCGCCCGCCTGCTCCTCCGTCTGCGCCACCATCGGTCGGTCCTGCTGCTCGCTCACGTACCCGGTCCTTCCCGTCGTGCTCACCTGCTGCTCCCCTGCACCCGTGCCAGCGCGGCGCGGACGGCGTCGCCCACACCCGGCGGGACGAGGTCGTCGACCGGCCCCCCGTGCCGCGCGATGTCCTTGACGAGCGACGACGCGACGTGCAGGAGCGCGGCGTCGCCCGCGACGAAGACCGTCTCGACACCGGCCAGGTGCCGGTTCATGAGCGCCATCGGCAGCTCGGCGTCGAAGTCCGCTCCCCCGCGCAGGCCCTTGACCACCGCGCTCGCCCCGACCTCTCGGCAGAAGTCGACGAGCAGCCCGGGCACGACGGCGACGCGGACCCCGTCGAGGCCCGCCTCCTCGACCGCCGCCCGCGCGAGCGCGACGCGCTCGTCCACGTCCAGGAGCGCGGTCTTCGAGGCGTTGCGTGCGACGCCGACGACGACGTCGTCGAACAGCACGCGGGCTCGCCGGACGATGTCGAGATGGCCCAGGGTGATCGGGTCGAACGACCCAGGACAGACGGCTGTGGTCACGTCGCCACGGTAGTACACGACGCCCGGACGACCGCGGCGCCACGACCGGGAGCGGACGACTCCACCCGCACCCGGACGTGGCCGCGCGCCGACCGCGCGCACGCGCCACGATGGGCACGTGGACACCCCGGAGAGCCCCGTCGTCCCCCTCGACGCGCCCGGCCTCGTGCGCTCCCTGCACCGCGACGTGCTCACCCCCTCGTTCCCGCCCGCCGAGCTCGTCGACGAGGCGTCCTTCCTCGCCGACCACGCGGCCGGCCGGCTGCGCAGCCTCGGGGTGGTGGAGGACGGCCGCGTCGTCGCGGGCGTCGTCGGGTCGTGGTTCCCCGACGCGCGGGTCCTGCTCGTCCTGTACCTCGCGATCGCGCCCGGCAGGCGGGGCGGCGGGGTCGGTGGCCGCCTCGTCGCGACCGCGCTCGCGAGCTGGCGCACGCTCGAGCCGCTGCTCGTCGTCGGGGAGGTCGAGCATCCCGACCACCACACGGGCAGCGAGGCCCACGGCGACCCGGTGGCCCGGCTACGGTTCTACGCGCGCCTCGGCGCGCGCGTCCTCGCGCTGCCCTCCTTCCAGCCCGGTGACGGTCCGGGCGGTCGGCGCGTTCCGGCACTCCTGCTCGTGTCGTTCCCGCTCGGCGCGACGCCGGCCCCCGGGCACGAGCCCGACGCCGTGCCGGCCGCGCCGCTGCGAGCCTTCCTCGAGAAGTACCTGCGCGACAGCGAGGGCACCCTCGCCGACGACCCCGCGACGCGCCGCCTCCTCGACGCCGCGGCCGGAGAGTCCGTCCGGCTCGTCGACCCCGCCGACCCCGTCGCGCTCGCGACCGTCCCGGTCGGCCTCCTCGCCCCTGCCGAGACCCACGCGCCCTCGGCCTGACCCTCGCCACCCGCCGAGGTGGGGCCCTGACGCGAAAGGCTTCGGTGCGCTCGTGGACGGCCGTCGGTCGGCGCCGTCGCCGGCCCGACCACCCTCGCGCGGCGACCCGGCCGCTGCGGGCGACCCACCGCCGTCGGGCACGACCACCGTTCCCCCTCGACGGACCACGGCTCTACCTCGGCGGCTCGTCGGGGAGCGCCGGTCCGACGAAGAACACCGCCGTCTCGCCGTAGTCCTTGCGCGCCACGACCTCCCAGCCCTCCGGCCACGACGGCTCGAGGCTGCGGGTCGACCGTTCCACGACGACGACCGCGGCGGGGTCGAGCACTCCCGGCGCCGCGAGGTGGTCCAGGACGCGCCCGAGGTCGACGGCGTCGAGGTCGTACGGCGGGTCCACGAGCACGAGGTGGTACGGGCCGTGACCGGGCGGACGCCGCGCAGGCTCCTGGGCCGAGCGCTCCGCCTCGCGCGCGACGTCCGCGGCGAACCGCTCGGCGGGGCTGGTCACGACGTCGATCCCGGGGAGCCGGAGCGTGGCGACGTTCCGTCGGGCGACGTCGGCGGCCGCGCGCGCCGAGTCGACGAGCGTCACCTCCTGGGCGCCACGGCTGGCCGCCTCGATGCCGAGCGCACCGGAACCGGCGTACAGGTCCAGCACGCGGGCGCCGTCGACGACGCCCAGGTGCTCGAGGCGGGAGAAGATCGCCTCGCGGACGCGCTCGCTCGTCGGCCGCGTCCCCCGGGGCGGGACCTGCAGCACGCGCCCCCCTACCGTTCCCGCCACGATCCTCGTCACGCGCCCAGCCTAGGCGCGCGGCGCCCACCGGTGGGCGCCGGGTCCGCGCTCACGCCCGCTCGAGGAACTCCTCGCGCTCCGGGTCGAGCTGCTCGCGGATCGCGTCCGCGAGCTCCGGGTGCTCGAGCAGGTCGGGGTCCTCGGCGACGACCACGGCGGAGTCGGCCCGCGCCGTCGCGATGACGTCCACGTCCTTGACGACGCGCAGGAGCCGCAGGGAGCTCGCCCGGCCCGACTGCGCGGCGCCGAGCACGTCGCCCTCGCTGCGCAGCTCGAGGTCGACGGTCGCGAGCTCGAACCCGTCGGTCGTGCGCGCGAGCGTCTCCACCCGGGTCGCCGCGGGCGTGCCCGGCTGCGCGGTCGACACGAGCAGGCACAGCCCGGCGGCGGCACCGCGCCCGACCCGGCCGCGCAGCTGGTGGAGCTGGGAGATGCCGAACCGGTCGGCGTCGAGCACGACCATGGCCGTGGCCTCGGGCACGTCGACGCCCACCTCGACGACGGTCGTCGAGACGAGCACCTGCACGGCGCCGGACGCGAAGTCGGCCATGACCGCGTCCTTCTCCGCCGGGGGCATCTGCCCGTGCAGCACGCCGACGGTCAGCCCGGCGAGCCGGGGATGGGCGCGCAGCTCCTCGACGACCTCGAGCACGGCGCGCAACGGGGGCCGGTCCGCGGCGTCGGGCGCCTCGGGGTCGAGGAGGAAGTCGGGCACGTCGTCGAAGTCGTCGGGGTCCTTCGGGTGCGCGCCCGCGTCCGGCTCGTCCGGGTGGATCCGCGCGCACACGACGTAGGCGCGGTGGCCGGCGTCGACCTCCTCGCGCACCCGCGCCCAGGTGCGCTCCATCCAGGCCTCGTTGCCCGCGGGCACGACGTGCGTCGTGATGCCGGCGCGCCCGGCCGGGATCTCGGTGAGCGTCGACGTCTCGAGGTCACCGAACACGGTCATCGCGACCGTGCGCGGGATGGGGGTCGCCGTCATGACGAGCAGGTGCGGGGCGGTGCGTGCCTTGGCGCGCAGCGCGTCGCGCTGCTCGACGCCGAACCGGTGCTGCTCGTCGACGACGACCAGGCCCAGGTCGGCGAGCTGCACGTTCTCCGACAGCAGCGCGTGCGTGCCCACGACGATCCCCGCGGCACCGCTCGCCGCGTCGAGCAGGGCCTCCTTGCGCGCGGCCGCGCCGAGCGAGCCGGTGAGCAGCGCGACGCGCGTCCCGTGCTCGGCCCCGCCGAGGAACCCGCCCTGCGCGAGCGGGCCGAGCAGCGCCCGCAGGGTCCGCGCGTGCTGGGCGGCGAGCACCTCCGTCGGCGCGAGGAGTGCGGCCTGACCGCCGGCGTCGATCACCTGGAGCATCGCGCGCAGCGCGACGACCGTCTTGCCGGAGCCGACCTCGCCCTGCAGGAGCCGCTGCATGGGCCGGGCGAGCGCGAGGTCCGCGGCGATCTCCTCGCCCACCTCACGCTGTCCGCGCGTGAGCGTGAACGGGAGCGCCGCGTCGAAGTCGGCGAGGAGGCTCGGTCCGCCCGGTTCCCGCGGGGGGCGGGCCGTCGCCGGCTCGGCAGCGGCCCGTGCGCGGCGCTGCGCGAGCGCCGCCTGCAGGACGAACGCCTCCTCGTAGCGCAGGCGGTCGCGCCCGCGCTGCCACTGGCGCTCGTCGTACGGCTCGTGGACGTCGCGCAGCGCCTCGAGGCGGGTGCCGAGGTCGTGCTGCTCGCGCACGGCGGCCGGGACCGGGTCGGGGACGTCCTCCTCGCGCAGCGGGTCGAGGACCGTGCGCACCGCGGGCTGGATCTTCCAGCTCGGGATGCTCGCGCTCGCCGGGTAGATGGGGATCGGCCGGCTCGCCTCGAGCAGCGCGCTCTCGGTGTCCTCGGCGTCGTCGTCCATCCCGATGATCTTGTAGTCGGGGTGCGTGAGCTGACGCGTGCCCCGGTACAGCCCGACGACACCCGTGAACAGCCCGTGCCGACCCGGCGCGAGGCGCTGCTCGTGGTACCGCAGCACGTGGGGACTCTTGGCGAAGAACGTCAGCGAGAGCTGCTGCGGGCCGTCGGTCACGACCGCCTCGAGGATCGCGCCCGCGCGGTTGCGCATGCGCCGGACGGTCGCGCTGCGCACCTGCGCGACGATCGTCACGTGCTCCCCGAGCGCGAGGCCGCCCAGGTCGGTGAGCCGGCCCGGGTCGCCGTACCGGCGCGGGTAGTGGCGCAGCAGGTCGCCCACGGTCTCCAGCCCGAGCTTCGCGAGGGGTCCCGCGCTGCGGGTGCCGACCGCCTTCGTCAGTGGTTCGGCCAAGCGGTCCGTCATGACTCGTCCTCCTCGGCCGGTTCGGTGGAGAGGCCGGTGGCCTCGGCGGCGATCGTGACCGCGGTCCCCGCGCGCCCCGAGCGGAGCAGCACGGCCTCGGCGCCCGCGCGGGCCGCCGCCGTGACGAGCCCCGCGAGCGCGGAGGCCGGCACGGCGTCGTCCGCGAGCACGGTGACGACCTCGACGGCACCCGTCGGCAGCCGGCCGAGGAGCTCGGCGAGCGCGTCCGTGAGAGCCGGGGCCGCACCGTCCGCGGGCACCACCCGTACCCCCGCGAGCGCGGTCCGGGCCGCGGCGAGACGTGGGGCGTCGGCGGGCTCGACGAGCTGGGTCGCGGCCAGCGCGACCGCGACGTGCAGGTCGGTCGGTGCCGGCAGGACGTCCAGCCGCGCGACGCCGTGGTCCCGGACCGCGGCGCGCAGGGCCAGCACGTCGCCGTCCTCGAGGTCGGCCCCGGGCAGGAGCGCGACGTGCGCGGCACGCGTGTCGACGACCGCACGACGCAGTGCCTCGAGGTCCGGTACGCCGTCGAGGTCGCGCAGGAGTGCCACGGCGCCCGCGCGCGCGAGGTCGGCGACGAGACCGGGGGCCGACGTCACGGCGACCAGTCCCGGTCCGGGGCGGTCGACGTCGGTCGGAGCGGCTCCGGCCGGCACCGTGGTCGGTGGCACGTGGTCGTGCGGGCCGGGCAGGTGCCGGACGCGGACCTGGCGCAGGGCCGCGCGGGGCTCGCCGGGCGCCTCCAGCCCGGCACCGGGCTCCCGGGCACCTGCGAGCGCCGCGCGCCCCACGGCGATGGCGGCCGTCGGGTCGTCGGTGTGGACGTGCGCCTGCCAGAGCCCGCTCCCGGCCGGGCCGGTGGCGTCCGCGCCGCCCACGACGACGACCGAGTCACCGATCGCGCCGAGTCCCGTCCGCAGCGTCTCCGCAGGGTCCACGACGGCACCGTCGACGACGTACATCACCTCGAACTCGCCCCCCTCATGCGCGTGGTGCGGGTCTGTCGCGGCGCCCTGCGCCACCGGCACCATGCCCGACATCATGCCGAGCACCTCCGACACGCCCGGGCCGAGCCCGTCGGGAGCCCCGGGGACCGCGGCCAGCGCGGAGACGAGGGCGTCGAGGACGAGGACGAGACCCAGCGCGCCGGCGTCGAGCACCTGTGCGCGCGCGAGCACGTCCAGCTCTCCGGTGCTGCGCAGCGCCGCGGCACGTGCGCCGTCCCGTGCCGCGGCCGCGACCACCGCGACGGGCCCGACCCCCGCTGCGGCCCCGGCGGACCGTGCCGCGGCGTCGGCCGCGGTGAGGATCGTGCCGGGTGCGGGCCGTGCCACGGCGCCCCGGGCGGTGCGCGCGGCACGGCCGAGAGCGCCGGCCAGCGCCGGGGCGGAGACCTGCCGGTGCCCCGCGAGATCGACCGCGAGCCCGCGCAGGTACTCGCTGAGGATGACGCCCGAGTTGCCTCGCGCCCCCACGAGGGCGCCGCGCGCCATCCGGACCAGCGCGTCACCGGCGCCGGCGCCCGCGGGGAGCGGGTCCGGCAGCGCGCGCGACGCGTCGAGCAGGGTGAGGTACATGTTCGTCCCCGTGTCCGCGTCCGGCACGGGGAAGACGTTCACCCGGTCCAGCGCCTCGCGTGCGGCGCCCAGGGAGCGGACCGCGGCCCGGGCCCAGACGGCGACGACGTCGGCGTCGACCACGTCGGCTCCGCGGCTCACGTCGGTCCGGCTCCTCGCTCTCGGTGACGGTCCCGTACGCGGGGCGTGCGGGTCGGACGGCCTACGGGCCGTCCGCAACACCGTAGTCTGCGGGGGACGCGGGATTCTGCGCGCACCGCGCGTGCTGCGCGTCACGGCCACCCGCTGCCTCCCGGTTTGAGCGGAGGCGGTCGGATCGGCTACCCTGACGAGGTTGCCCGGAGTGCTTCGCGCGCCCTCGACACCGTCGGGGCCGGCCGAGGAGCTCCGGGCGAGACACCCTACAGACCATTCAGGACGTCGCCGCTGCCTGCGCGACGTGCACGACGATCAGGAGAAACCGTGGCTGCCAACTGCGACGTCTGCGGCAAGGGCCCGGGCTTCGGGCACAGCATCTCGCACTCCCACATCCGCACGAAGCGCCGCTGGAACCCCAACATCCAGCGCGTGCGCGCCGTGGTCGCGGGGACGCCCAAGCGTCTCAACGTGTGCACCTCCTGCCTCAAGGCCGGCAATGTCTCCAGGG
>CAZFUQ010000187.1:3275-8144 GCA_964521905.1 uncultured Cellulosimicrobium sp. | reverse complement strand
GGCGTGGCAGGCTGGCGCCATGTCCCGTCGCGAGCTCGTCGTGCTGGGGACCGCGAGCATGGTCCCGACGCGCACCCGCAACCACAACGGCTACGTCCTGTTCTGGGACGACGAGGCGATCCTCTTCGACCCGGGCGAGGGCACGCAGCGGCAGATGTCGTTCGCGGGCGTGTCCGCGACGGACCTCACGCGCATCGCGATCACGCACCTGCACGGCGACCACAGCCTCGGCCTCGCCGGCGTCTCCCAGCGGATCAGCGGCGACGCGGTGCGGCACACGATCGGGGTGACGTACCCGGCGTCGGGCCAGCGGTGGGTCGACCACCTCCTCGACGCGAGCGCCCACTTCCGCCGCGGCCACCTGGAGCTGCAGCCCCTGACGACGGACGGCGTCGTCCCGCCGGTCCCGGGGCGCCCCGACCCCGGGTTCACGCTGCGTGCCGAGCGTCTCGACCACACGCTCGAGGCGATGGGCTACCGGCTCGACGAGCCCGACGGCCGCTCGCTCGATCCCGTCCGGCTGGCGGGGCACGGGATCGCCGGGCCGGCGGTGGGCGAGCTCTTGCGCGCCGGGGCCGTCACCGCGCCCGACGGCCGGACCGTGACCCTCGACGAGGTGAGTCGCGAGCGCCCGGGGCAGTCGTTCGCGTTCGTCATGGACACGCGCCTGTGCGACGCGGCGTACCGGCTCGCGGACGGCGTCGACCTGCTCGTCGTCGAGTCGACGTTCCTCGACCGCGACCGCGACCAGGCCGAGCGGTGGGGCCACCTCACGGCGCGTCAGGCAGCGACCCTCGCGGCCGAGGCGGGCGTGCGCTCGCTCGTGCTGACGCACTTCTCGCAGCGCTATCCCGACCCGACGGAGTTCTGGCGGGAGGCGCGCGAGGTGTTCGACGGCGAGCTCACCGTCGCGCAGGACCTCGACAGCGTGCGGGTCCCGCACCGCCGCCGCCCCGCCTGACCACGCCTCCACCCCGCGGGGTGGAGGCGTGGTCGTGCCCGACGGCGGTCGCCCGCCCTCGTCGTCGCGTCACCCGGCGTGGGGCCGCGGCTCGCGCCACATCGCGACGGGCCGGGCCACGCCGAGGCCGCCGATGGCGCGGCCCCGGACGAACCCGTGCCGCTCGTACAGCGCGCGGTTGCGCTCGGTGGAGGACTCCAGGTAGGCCGCGTCGCGGAGCACGTCGACCCGCTCCAGCCGGTGCGCGAGGAGCGCACCACCGATGCCGAGCCCGCGCGCCTCGGGGCTGACCCCGATCTGCCCGAGGTACCAGTGCGGGACGTCGGGGCGCTCGGCGCCGAGCTCCTCCTCGCGCCGGGCCGCCGCCCGCAGCCGCGTCCACCCGAAGGCGCGGGCGAGGCGAGGCAGCTCGACGGCCTGGTGCCACCACGGCCGCCGCCCGGCGCGCGGCGCCTCCCACGCCGCGACGCCGAGCAGCTCGCCCGTCTCCCGCGAGCGCGCGACGTCGAGCACGCCGTGCCGCAGCGGGCCGGAGCGTACGAGCGCCGTGAACAGGTCGCCGAGCCGGGACCGGCCGTCGGGTGCGCCCGCGGGGACGAACTCGCGCATGACCGGGTCCTGGGCGAACGCGTCGACGAGCACCGCGGTGGCGGCGGGGACGTCGGACTCGGTCGCGACGTCGATGACGAAGGCGGTGGTGTCGGTGGCCATGGTTCCTCCGGGTGGGTTCGGCCGGGTCGGGGTCCGCCTCGTCGGGGAGGACACCCACCGGCGGGCGGGAGCGTCGTGCGCCGGCGTGCGACGACGGACACCACACTATTCGGTCAGATGACCAGGTCAAGTGACCAAAAGTGGAGGTCCCGTGCGAGGATCGTCGGTATGAGCACCGCCGCGACCCCTCGACGACCCCGCGGCGAGGCCGCCCGCGACGCTCTCGTGGAGGCCGCGCTCAGGGTGATCGAGCGCGAGGGGGTCGCTGCCGCGACGACCCGGCAGATCTCCGAGGAGGCCGGGCTCCCGCTCGGGACGCTCCACTACTGGTTCCGCGGCAAGGACGAGCTCGTCGAGGCCGTCGTGCGGCGCCAGCTCGACGACACCCGCGCCGCCGCGACGGCGGCGTTCGCCACGCACGACGCCCGCGAGCGGCTCGTGGGTGCGTTCCGCTCGCTCGTCGAGGACGACCCGACGAGCCAGCTCGCGTACCTCGAGCTCACGGCGCACGCGCTGCGCACGCCGGCGCTGCGGCACCTGGTCGCCGAGCAGCACGCGGCCTACCGAGAGATCTCGCGGAAGGGCGCCGCGCCTTGGGCGGGACGCGCCGACACCGCCCTTCCCGGCGGCGCCGACGCCCTCACGACCCTCATCGCCGCGCTCTTCGACGGGCTCACCCTCGCCACCGTCGCCGGCGAACCGCCGGAGCGGGCCGTCGCGGCGCTCGACCTGCTCGCGCACCTGCTCGACGCCGCCGGGATGGGTGCGCACGCCCCGGAAGCTCAGGACGGACGGCCCGACCGCGACGCGGGCGACGGCGCGAGGATGGGACCGACCCACGACGAGACGGAGGACCGATGACCGAGGCAGGGCTGCGCACGACGGCGGAGGGCCACGACGGACCCGACCTCACCGCGACCGGCACGGGCGCGGGGGCGCTCGCCGCGTCGCTCGACCTCGACGCCCCCGCGCCCGAGCTCACGCCGCTCGAGCAGGAGACCGCGCGCCGCATGGAGGCGCACGAGCTCTACACGGAGAAGGGGACGGCATGGCTCGCGCGCGAGCGGCGGCGCACCATGGACCTCGTCGACGACTTCAACGCGTCCCGCCTGTCGGAGGCCGCGCGCCGGGACGAGATCGTGCGCGAGCTGTTCGCCCACGTGGGGCGGGGCGTCTGGCTCGAGCCGACGCTCCGCGTCGCCTACGGCGACCGGGCGAGCTTCGGTGACGACGTGTTCGTGAACTTCGGGCTGACGCTCGTGAACGACGTCGACGTCGTCGTCGGCGACCGCGTGATGATCGCGCCGAACGTCGTCATCACGACGACCGGGCACCCCGTGCACCCCGACCACCGGCGCGACCGCGAGCAGTTCTCGGCACCGGTCGTGCTGGAGGAGGACGTGTGGATCGGTGCGGGCGCCGTGATCCTGCCGGGCGTGACGGTCGGGCGGGGATCGGTCGTGGCCGCGGGTGCCGTCGTCGGGGCGAACGTGCCGCCGATGACGGTCGTGGGCGGTGTGCCCGCCCGCGTGCTGCGCCCGATCACGGACGCCGACCGCGAGTGGACATACCGCCCACCTCGTACCATGCAGCTCCCCTGAGGGGACCTGGCTCAGACCTCCCGGGCCGCGAGCCAGCCGGCCAGACGGTCGGGCCGGTCGGTGATGATGCCGTCGACGCCCAGGTCGACGGCCGCCGCCCAGTGCGACGGCTCGTTGAGCGTCCAGACCGAGACCTGGCGGCCGTCCTCGTGCAGGCGGCCGACCAGGCCCGGGTCCTCGACGAGGAGCGTGCCGAGCGGGTTGCACGTGACGACGTCGAGCTCCGCGCACCGGGCGAGCACGTCGTCACCGAGCGAGGCGACGAGCAGCCCGCGCCGCAGGCCGGGGTCCGCGTCGCGCAGCGCCGCCACGGTCTCGGGCCAGAAGCTCTGCCCGACGACGCGGTCCGCGACGCCCGCGAACCGGATCGGCCCGGTGACGCGCCGCACCTGCTCGGCCGTCCACGAGCCCTTGATCTCGAGGAGCAGGTCGATCCCCGGCCGACGCTGCAGGAAGTCGATCACCTCGGCGAACGTCGGGACGCGCTGCCCGGCGAACGCGGGTGAGAACCACGACCCGGCGTCGAGGGCCCGGATCGCGGCCCGGTCGAGCTCCGCGACGGCGCCGCTGCCCGACGTCGTCGCGTCGACGGTCTCGTCGTGGATCACCACGACGTCGCCACCGGCCGTGAGCTGCACGTCGAGCTCGATCGCGTCCGCACCGGCCCGCCACGCCGCCTCGAACGCGGCCAGCGTGTTCTGCGGCGCGACGGAGCTGTTGCCGCGGTGCGCGACCACCCGCGGGCGCCGGGAGCCGGCGCCCGACGCGGTGCTCGTCGCGGTGCCCGGGGCGGCACCCGGGTCGACGTCGAGGGTGACGGTCACAGGTACGGCTCCACGTTCTCCGAGTACGCCGTCTCGATGCGCGGCGTGATCGACTCGAACGCGGTCGCCGGGTCCGTGCCCTCGATGACGATCTGCTCGATCGCCTCGTTGAGCAGCGCGTCGGCGCCGGGGACGAACACGCGGACGTCGTCCTGGATGCGCGCCCGGTCGGCGAGCTGGTCGACGGCGGTGCGGAACTGCGGCGTCTGCGCGTAGATGGCCTTCATGGTGTCGGACTCGACCGCCGACGTGCGCACCGGCATGTAGCCGGTGTTCTGCGAGAAGTACGCCGTGTTGTCGGTGTTCGTGAGGAACGCGAGGAACATCGCCGCGGCGAGCTGCTGCTCGGGCGACCGGGACGACGGGATCGCGAGGCCGGTGCCGCCGGTCGGGGTGCCGCCGCCGTCGGGGCCGTCGGGCAGGTAGGCGGTGCCGACCTCGAACGACGCGGCGTCGAGCGCGCCCTTGAGCGAGCCGGTCGAGCCGATCGTCGAGGCCACGAGGCCGGACGAGAAGTCGACCATCGCGTCGTCCGCGGACAGGGACGCGACGCCCGTCTCGTGGAACAGCTCGTGGAGGAACTGGCCGCCCGCGATCGCCTCGTCCGAGTCGAGCGTCAGGTCGAACCCGTCGGAGTACGCGCCGCCCTGGCCCCAGATCATGTTCTCGAACCACCACGCGCCCCACGAGGGGCCGGTCGAGAGGCCGAGGGTCGTGCCGCCGTCGGGCACCTGCGCCGTGAGCGACGCGTCCCACTCCTCGAGCTCGGCCC
>CAZFUQ010000187.1:0-3265 GCA_964521905.1 uncultured Cellulosimicrobium sp. | reverse complement strand
GCCGCCCTCGCGGTGCGCGAGCGCTCCGCTGAGCTCCTCGAGCTCGGCCCACGTCTCGGGGCCGCGGTCGGGCAGACCGGCGGCCGCCCACATGTCCTTGTTGTAGTAGAAGAGCGGCGTCGAGCGCGCGTACGGCACGGCCCAGTGCTGGTCGTCGTACTCGTAGTCGGCGTAGAGCGCGGGCTGGAAGTCGTCCGCGTCGGCCTCGACGTGGTCGAGCACGTCGTCGAGCGGCAGGATCTGGTCGTTGAGGTGGTAGCGGAACCACCAGACGTCGGACGCGATGACGAGGTCGGGCAGCTCGTCGGTCTGCGACGCGGCCTGGAACCGCTGGGCGACCTCGTCGTAGTTGGCGCCCGCGGTCACGAGGTTGACCGTGATGTCGGGGTTCTCGGCCTCGAACCGGTCGATGAGCTCCTGCTCGATCGCCTGCGAGGTGCCGGGGTGGTTGCTCCACCAGGTGATCTCGGACGCGGGCTCGACGGTCGACCAGTCGACGGCCGTCTCCTCGGCGCCGGACGTGGCGGCGGAGCCGGCGCCGTCGACGCTCGGCCCGGCGCAGGCCGTGAGCGCGAGGCCGGCGACCGCGGTGAGTGCGGTGGCGGCGACGCGGGCCCGACGGCGACGCGCGGGCCTGCCGACGGGTGCGGTGCGGCGGTGGGACACAGGTGCTCCTTCAGGTCGTGCACCGGGTCTCGGTGCGCTTCGGGGAACCCGGGCCGCTGCGGGCGGTCCGGGGAGTCTGGTGACGGGTGCGGGTACGCGACGGCGCCCGGCCCGGTCAGCCCGTGACGGCGCCGGCCGTGAGGCCCGCGACGAGGCGGCGCTGCAGCACGAGGAAGACGAGGAGGATCGGCAGCGTGACGACGACCGTCGCGGCGAGCAGCACGCCCCAGTTCGTCATGCCGTCGGTGTTCTGCAGCAGCGTGAGCCCGACGGGGAGCGTCATCTTGTCGGGGCGGTCGATGACGAGGAACGGCCACAGGTAGTCGTTCCACTCCGTCACGACGGACACGAGCGCGACGGCCGCGAGCGTCGGCGTGCTCATCGGCACGACGAACCGCCAGAGCCTGCGCCAGTGCCCGGCGCCGTCGAGCTCGGCGGCCTCGAGGATCGAGCGCGGCAGCGTGAGGAAGTGCTGGCGGAACAGGAACGTCCCGAACGCGCTCGCCAGGCCCGGCACGAGGATGCCCTGGTAGGTGTTGAGCCAGCCGAGGCTCGCGACGAGCGTGTAGTTGGGGATGATCGTGATCTGCGGCGGGATCATGAGCGTCGCGATGACGAGCCCGAACACGATCTTCTTGAACGGGAAGTCGAGGAACACGAGCGCGTACGCGCACGTCAGCCCCAGCGCGACCTTGAGCCCCGCGCCGACCATCGTGATGCCGACGCTGTTGAGCAGCAGCCGACCGAGCGGGATCGAGTCCGCGGCCTGCACGTAGTTGTCGACGTTGATGCTGCCCGGCAGCCACTGCAGCGGGACCGTGTACAGCTCCGCGGGGGTCTTCATGCTCGCGAGGACCATCCACACGAGCGGGGCGCCGAGGACGACGGTCGCGAGGACCAGGGCGAGGTACCCGCCCGGCTGGAGCCGACGGCGTCGGGCACGGGGGCCGCCGGACGTCCGGGAGTCCTGCGGGGCGAGGGCGGCCGGCGTCGCGGGCGCGGTCTCGGGGGGAGCCGGTGCGACGGTGCTCATGCGTAGTGGACCTTCCGCTGGACGAAGCGCATCTGCACCGCGGTGACCACGAGCAGGACGAGGAAGAGGATCGTGGCGACCGCCGACGCGTACCCGGCGCGACCGTTGACGAAGCTCTCCTCGTAGATGGAGTACATGAGCGTCGTGGTGGACCCGAGCGGACCGCCCTGGGTCATCGCCTTGATGATGTCGAACGACTGCAGCGACGCGAGGAGCATCGTCACGACGAGGAAGAACGTCGTCGGGGTGAGCAGCGGGAGGACGATCGAGCGCAGCGTCCGGGCCGACGACGCGCCGTCGATCGCTGCGGCGTCCTGCAGGTCCTGCGGGACCGACTGCAGCCCCGCCAGGTAGATGAGCGCGACGTACCCGAGGTTCTTCCACAGGTAGACCACGACGATCATGACCAGCGGCCACGGGCGCTGCGTGTACCACTGGGGCGACGCGACGCCGACCCAGCCGAGCACCTCCTGGACGAGCCCGTAGCGCGGGTCGAACATGAACAGCCACAGGATCCCGACCGCGAAGCCCGACAGGACGTAGGGCGCGAACGCGACCGTCCGGGCGACGCCTCGGCCCCGGAGCCTCCGGTTGAGGAGGAGCGCCAGGCCCAGGCCGAGAACCATCGCGCCCCCGACCGTCGCGACGGTGAAGACGAGCGTCGTCGTCACGATCCGGCCCGTGGTCGGGGCCGTGAACCACTCGACGTAGTTGCCCAGCCCGACCGGCCGCGCCACCGGGGAACCGAGGTTCCACTGCAGCGTCGAGAGGTAGAAGCTCTGCAGCAGCGGCCGGTAGACGAACACCAGCAGCAGGACGAGGTTCGGTCCCGCGAGCAGCAGGGCCCACAGCAGGTTCCGCCGACGACGGCGCGCGCTCAGCCGGCCACGGTGCAGCTCCTGGGGAGCGGCCGGGGGCGGGGTGCCGTCAGGGGGTGCGGTGTCGCCCGAGGTGTCGGGCGCTCTCGGGGTCACGACGGTGGTCACAGCACAGTCCGCTCGTACGGGGGATGGAGTCGAGGGCGCGGTCCGTCCGAGGTGGTCCCCGGCCGCGGCCTCTCGGAGCATAGGAACCAGACGTGGTCGAAATAGGCGTGTTTGTCCGGTCACGGAGGCAGGCTTCCGGGAACGTTCACCTGCCCGCTCGGCGGCGGTCACCGCCGCGGCCGAGATGCCACCTCCCGGACACGTCGGCCGGAGGTCGTCCACAGATCGGGACGGACGGTTCCTCGGCGCGTGCGTCTTCGCTAGGTTCTGGGGCAGTCGTGCGGCGTGGCTCAGGCGTCCGCGCGGGGTGCGTCGCTCGGTGTCGGCCTGCAGGGGGTCTCGTGAGTTCGTCCGTCCGTGTGTCCGTCCGTGCCCGACGGCGCGTGCTCGTGCCGGGTGTCGTGGTGGTGGTGGGGCTGGTGGTCGCCGGCTGCACCGGTGGCGGCGAGCCCGATCCGTCGCCGTCCGTCGTGGAGGGCGTGGGCTCGACGCCGACCGAGACGTCCGAGCCGGAGCCGGCGGAGGCCGGCCCGGTCGGGCCCGAGCGCCCGGCCGCGATGGATCGCGACGACGCCGAGGG
>CAZFUQ010000186.1:6263-8189 GCA_964521905.1 uncultured Cellulosimicrobium sp. | reverse complement strand
ACGTACTCGACGACCGACGGCACGAGCCACAGGTGGTCGTCCGAGCACGTCAAGGAGACGGGCGACCGGTCGTTCCTCGATCTCGAGATCCCGTTCGCCGAGGGCACGCCCGCGACCGTCTACGACCACCTGGTCAAGGCGCTCGAGTTCTCCGCGGAGCAGGTGGGCCAGAACGGCGTCGCGCTCGGCCTGCGCGCCGACTGGAACGACTGCCTCAACCTCGGCGGGGGAGAGACGTCGCTCGTGACGTTCCTGCACGCCTGGGCGATCGGCGCGTTCCTCGAGATCGCCGAGCCGCTCGCCGCCGCGGGCGACGAGCGGGCCGAGGCGGACGTCGCGCGGTTCACGGCCGAGCGCGAGCGCATCGCCAAGGTCGCGGACGCGCAGCTGTGGGACGGGCGCTGGTGGATCCGCGGCTACACGCGCGACGGCGTGAAGATCGGCTCGGCCGAGAACGAGGAGGGCAAGATCTTCCTCGAGCACCAGGCGTGGCCCGTCATCGCGGGCATCACGAGCCAGGAGCGCGGCGAGGCGTCGATGGACGCGGTGCGCGAGCTGCTCGGCTCCGAGTACGGCAACCACCTCAACTGGCCGGCCTTCACGAAGGTCGACGACACCGTCGGGTTCGTCACGCGCGTCTACCCGGGCATCAAGGAGAACGCCGCGATCTTCTCGCACCCGAACGCGTGGCCGATCATCGCCGAGGCGATGCTCGGTCGCGGCGACGAGGCGGTGCAGTTCTACGACGCGATCCTGCCGTACCACCAGAACGACAACATCGAGGTGCGCGGCGCCGAGCCGTACGCCTACGTCCAGTTCCTCTACGGCCGCGACCACGAATGGTTCGGCAAGGCCCAGAACCCGTGGCTCACGGGCACGGCCGGCTGGATGTACACCGCGGTGACCAAGTACGTCCTCGGCGTGCGCCTCGCGCTCGACGGGCTCGTCGTCGACCCGTCGATCCCGAAGGACTGGGACGGCTTCGAGGTGCGCCGCGAGTGGCGCGGGGCCGTCTACGACATCGAGGTCCGCAACCCCGACCACGTGTCGAAGGGCGTGCGTTCGGTGACGGTCGACGGCGTCGAGCACGACCCCACGAGCCCGATCCCCGCGCAGCCCGCGGGCGCCGAGGTGACGGTCGTCGTCACGCTGGGCTGATCGTCGGGTGACCTCCGGCTGATCGGGAGCCGACGGCGGGGCTGCAGCACCGGGTGCCCGCGTCACCGGTCGGTGGCGCGCGGGCGCCCGGTGGTGCCACCCTGTGCACCGAGGACCGGGCGCCCGCCCGCGCCCGCCGAGAGACACCGAGGACGGTCACCGCCGGATGACGCACAAGATCACGCGCGGATGGACCGTCGCCAAGCCGTGGCCCGTGACCCTGCGGGACGACGCGCTCGGTGGCTCGGTCGTGCTCCGGCCGCTGCGGCGCCGGGACGCGACCCCGTGGATGCGCCTGCGTGCGCGCAACTCCGAGTGGCTCGAGCGCTGGGAGGGCACCTCGCCCCGCCCGGGCACGGGCGGAGGCCCGCCGACGTTCGCGGAGTACGTCCGGGTCCTGTCCGCCCAGGCGCGCGCGGGCACGTCGCTGCCGTTCGCGGTCGAGCTCGACGAAGAGCTCGTCGGTCAGCTCACCGTCGCGTCCATCACGTACGGGTCGCTGTGCGGCGCGAGCATCGGGTACTGGGTGAGCGAGCACGTTGCCGGTCGCGGGGTCATCCCGACCGCCGTCGCCATGGCGACGGACTACTGCTTCACCGTCCTCGGGCTGCACCGGATCGAGATCAACATCCGGCCCGAGAACGTGCCGAGCCTGCGCGTCGTGGAGAAGCTGGGCCTGCGCGACGAGGGGGTGCGCGAGCGCTTCCTGCACATCCAGGGGGAGTGGCGCGACCACCGCACGTTCGCCATCACGAGCGAGGAGGTCCC
>CAZFUQ010000186.1:0-6253 GCA_964521905.1 uncultured Cellulosimicrobium sp. | reverse complement strand
GGGGCGCGTGCGGAGCGTCGACGCGCGCCTCGCCTACGGTCGGGATGTGGAATCGGCCTCGGGGATCGTCGCGCTCGCGGTGTTCCTGCTGTGGCTCGGGTTCTACGTCCCGCACCGCGTGGGTCACCGGCAACAGCTGCTGGAGGCGCGCACGGAGGACCGGTTCTCGGGTTCCTTGCGCGTCCTGGCCGTCGCCGGCCCGGGCGGTGGGGCGCTCGACCCGTGGGACGCGGGCCTCGACCGCGGGGCCGGTGTCGCGGCGATCACGGCCGGACCGGGTGCCGGGTCGGCCGAGGGGCGCGTCGCCCGTCTCGGCGGCGGGGGAGCAGGAGAGCAGGACCGGTCGGACGGCCGGACGCACGACGAGGAGGGATCGCACGCCATGGGGAGCACCGTCAGCGCGTCACCCTCTCGTGGGGCGCCCGCGCGCTCCGAGTCCTCCCGGCTCGCCCTCCTCGAGCGACGTGCCGCCGCGGCGCGCCGCCGGCTCACGCTCACGGTCCTCCTCCTCCTCGTGAGCGTGGCGGTGTGGGTGGTCGCCGCCCTCGGGTACGTGCCGTGGTGGGCGGGTGCCGTCCCGACGGCGGTCCTCGCGCTCGTCCTCGTGCTGGGCCGTCAGGCGGTCCTCGCCGCGAAGCGGTCCGACGCCGCGTGGCTGGCCGAGCGCCGCGCCGCGGCCCGCGCGGCCCGCGGGACGGTCCTCGGTGCCCCGCCGGCACCCCGCGGCGCCCGGCCGCGCGTCACGGGTCGTGCCGTGCACGGCTCCCAGGTGAGCACGCAGATGATCCCGCGCGTCACGCCCAAGGACCTCGCGCGAGCGAACGCCGAGGCGACGGCTGACGCCGGGGCGCCCCGACGCGGCGCGAACGCCCGCGAGCGACTCACGGCTGCGAGCGTCGCGGCGGAGGAGAGCTCCTCCGACTCCGAGGAGCCTGCGTCACCCCGCCCCGCGGCCCGGGAGACGTCAGACGCCCACCGGGACCTGGCGCCCGCGGCGGTCCGCGACGAACCCGCGGGTGCGCCGGTCGAGCACGTCGCGTCGGGCCGGGCGTGGGACCCCGTGCCGGTGCCGCCGCCGACGTACACGATGAAGCCCACCGCGCCGCGCCGCGAGCCCGCGCCCCTCACGGCCGACGACGTCGCCTCGCCCACCCGGACGGGCGTCGCCGAGGTGAGCACCGGCGGGGCGACGACGACGCGGGTGGAGGTGACGGCGTCGGGCACCACCGAGGCGCCGTCCGCACCCGAGCCCGCGGACGGCGACGAGCGCAAGCCCCGGACGGAGACGCTCGGTCTCGACCTCAACGAGATCCTCGCCCGCCGCCGCGCGGCGGGGCAGTAGAGCTCCCCCGGGGGTGGCCGGTTTGCGAGACCCCGCCCCCGGGGTGCTAATCTGTTCCTCGCTTGAGGGGCTATGGCGCAGTTGGTAGCGCGTCTCGTTCGCAATGAGAAGGTCGGGGGTTCGAATCCCCCTAGCTCCACTCCTTGAAGGCCGTTGGTCAGGATGAAGGTCCTGGTCAACGGCCTTCGTCGTTCCCCGAAGTCCTCGAAGAGAGGACCAGGACGACCGTGATTCCACGCGAGGTTCCACGCGAGTGCTCACCGAGCATGCATGCGAACGACATCGATCGACCTTGGACGCCGGCGTCGGTGACGCACCTGAGGTCCATGGTCACGAGAAGCGAACCCCTGTCACACACCCCGATGTGGACGCTCGACGAGCTCTGCGAGAAGGTCCACGTGAGCCGCGCGACGGTGCACACCTGGCGCAAGAGAGGGACTGCGCCCAAGGCGTACGTCATCGGTCGGCACCTGATGTTCGAGGAGTCGGACGTCCGTGCGTGGCTCGACGCCCGGACCGTCCCCGTCGACGACGAGCCTGGCGCCGGCTCCGGATCGGGCTGGTGAGCGGGATGGCTCACGAGAGGCTGAAGGCTGGCGAGCACGGCGAGATCTTCATCAAGCAGGCTTCGAGCGGGTCGTTCCAAGCGCGAGTTCGTGTGCGACTGCTCGACGGCACGGAGACGCAGATCTCGCGGAGTCGCAAGACTCGGGCCGCCGCACGGCTCGCTGTGCAGGCCGAGATCGAGGATCGGCTCAAGCGGCCGAAGGGATCGGCCGATCTCAAGCACGACAGCACGGTCGGACTGGCTGCCCGGCAGTGGATCGACGAGCTGCGCGTGCAGTCGGCGTGGCCGAATGCGCGGCGTCGACCGCAGACCGTCGACGAGTACGAGCGGCTCCTCGGGACGCTGATGGTGCCGAAGCTGGGCAGGCTCCGGCTCCACGAGCTGACCACCTCAAGATGCCAGGCATGGATCGACGGGATCATCGAGGCCGGCAGGAAGGGGCAGCACGACATGGTCGTCACGGCCGCGCAGGTGCGGATGGCGTTCAAGGCGGTGCTGGACCGCGCGATCGTTCATGATGCGCTGCGTTCCAACCCGATGGACAAGACCACGACGCCGCGCCGCAAGCAGCCGAACCCCGCCGCGCTGACGGTGACCGACGTCTTCCGCCTCCGGGCAGCTGTCCGAGCCTGGGAGGCGGACCGGGCCGGCCGCCCGGGGCCCCCGCCGAACGGGCACGTTCCCGTCGCTGTCGACGTCATGCTAGGAACCGGTCTGCGGATCGGCGAGGTCCTCGCGCTTAACTGGGCAGGGGTCAACCTGACGACCGAGGGCCTGCCGACGGTGACCGTGGACGCCACGATGGTCGATATCAGGGGTCGGGGCACCGTGCGGCAGGGGATGCCCAAGACGGACGCGGGGGAGCGGACGATCATCATTCCGGCGTTCACGGCCGAGTCGCTGCGTGGCTTGAGACCCGAGGCGGCATTGCCGCAAGCGCCGGTGTTCCCGTCGCGACGCAAGGCCGGCCGCGATGAAGAGGATGTCCGTCCACAAACGCCGCACAACGTGCGCCGGACGCTGCGCGCCGCGCTCGAGCACGCCGGCATGAAGGGTGAGGTCCACCCCCACCTGCTCCGGTCGACCGTGGCGACCTTCGTCGCGCGCGAGCGAGGGACCGCCGCCGCCGCCGCGCTGCTCGGGCACAAGATCCAGGGCGGCGTTACCCAGCGGCACTACGTCGAGCGCCTTCGGGTTGCACCTGACGTGTCGTCCATCCTTCAGACGATGGTCGAGATCGGCGAGGAGGAAGCTGCGGCCAAGACCGGGTGGACGACACGACGCACGCTCGTCCAGGAGCCCGCCGCGAGCCGAGCCCGGGCAACCCTCGCGACCCGACCCGAGAAGTCCGTCCATGCGCTGTCTGACCTCTCCGAGTCGTGGCGCGCGCGGGGAGGCGCGGTGCTGCGGGCGGACCCGGCGGATTGGGCTCGAACGGTGCTGACGCCGGGAAACCCTCGTGCCTTCGGTCCGACCGGTCGCTCCGACGGCGATGTCGTTCAGGTCGCTCGCCAGGTTGTCGAGGTAGTAGGCGAGAAGCGGTCGACCTGGCGGCACTGGAACCTGTGGGCAGAGGCGTCGCGGCAGACGATGGGATGGCGGTTCGCGACGGTCGAGAGCCGAGAGGGCGCCATCGCCCGGGTGGTGGCGGAAGCGACTCGGCAGTCGGTGCGCCTGACCCCCGGTGACCTCGCACCGACGCCGGCCATCCTTGAGCGGGACGACGGGTCTTGCGTGTTCCGTCCTCGTCATTCGGCGTACTTCACGTCGGAGCACCACCTGCGTGCGGAGGCTCGCCTGCTCGACGGGGTCAAGGCGCTGGACGGGCCGACCGTCCCAGCTGCCGCCGTGGAGGAGGCTGCGACGGCGGCCTCGAACGGGCTCCCGCCGAGTGCCGAGCAGACGTCGGCGATCCGGTCGGTGGCGACATCGGGGCGAGAGGTCGACGTTCTGGTCGGCCCGGCTGGCGCGGGCAAGACGACGACGATGCGTGCTCTGCTGCTCGCCTGGACGGCCGAGCACGGCGGCGACTCCGTCATCGGGCTCGCACCGTCGGCGGTAGCGGCGGGTGTGCTGGGGGCGGACCTCGGCATCACGTGCGACACCACCTCAAAGTGGCTGTACGAGCAGAGCCACGGGCGAGCGGCGTTCCGCCGCGGGCAGCTCGTGATCGTCGACGAGGCCACACTCGCACCCACGAGCAACCTCGACCTGATCGCCTCCGCCGTCCGGCAGGCCGGCGCCAAGCTCCTTCTCGTCGGCGACTGGGCACAGCTCCAGTCAGTCGACGCCGGTGGGGCGTTCTCACTGCTCGTCGAGGCTCGCGGTGCGGAGGTCGCCGAACTGACCGACGTGCACCGGTTCGTCAACGCGTGGGAGCGAGACGCCTCCCTCGCCCTGCGTCGCGGCGACGTCGAAGCCATCGACGCCTACGGTGGGCACGGAAGGCTGCGTCAGGGCGCCACAGAGCAGATGGTCGACACCGCCTACGAGGCGTGGCGGACCGACCTTGCCTCCGGGAAGGTCAGCATCCTCGTCACCGACTCGGCCGAGTCGGTTCGCATGCTCAACCAGCGTGCCCGCGCCGAGCGGATTCTCGACGGAGAGACTGACGCCGGACGTGACGCCGCGGTGGCAGATGACCTGCGCGTCTCGGCAGGGGACCTTGTCATCTCACGCCTCAACGACCGGCACCTACGCACCGACCATCGCGACTGGGTCCGCAACGGGGACAGGTGGCGGGTCGAACACGTCGGTCGGGACGGGTCACTTGAGGTCCGGCGGCCCTCGCAGCACGGGAGCGTGATTACGCTGCCCGCTTGGTACGTGGCTGAGCATGTCGACCTGGGTTACGCGGTGACCGCGCACCGCGCTCAAGGCTTGACCGTGGACACCTCGCACGTCGTCGTGACTGGATCCACCACGCGTGAGAACTTCTACGTCGCGATGACGCGAGGCCAGCATTCGAACGTCGCCTACATCGCCCTCGACAAGCCCGACGAGTCGCACGCGCCGCCGCGGCCTGGCGACGCGACCGCAGCATCGGTGCTGTGCGGCGTCCTGCACCATTCCGGGCGAGAGCTGTCGGCTCACGAGATCATGCGCGCTGAGCAGGAGAGGTGGGGCGGCATCGCGCAGATCGCCGACGAGTACGACGCCATCGCGACGAGCACGGTCCGCGAACGATGGACAGAACTGGTCTGCCGAATCGCGGCGACGCAAGGGCACCTCACGACGCTGGAGGTGGACGACATGGTGAACGGGCGGTCGTTCGGTGCACTGCTTTCCGAGCTGAGACGCGCGGACGCGTACGGATACGACGCTGCAGAGCTCTTGCATCGCGTGATCGCCGGGCAGAGCCTGGTCGGCGCCGACGACGTCGGCGCCGTTCTCTCAGCTCGAGTTGCTCGCGCGGCACGCGCGGTTCGAGGCGCCGACGAGCCGGTGCTGATCGCGGGGCTCGTGCCCGAGGTCCGGGGCGAGGTCCCGGCGGACACACGTGCGGCCCTCGACGCTCGCCGCGATCTGATCGCTGGCCGGGCCGCTGCTCTGGCCGACGGGGCGGTACGAACCCGCGCGGCCTGGGTGCGCCGCATCGGAGACGCGCCCCGCCGTGCTGCCGAGCGCGAGATGTGGATGAGGCGGATCGCGACGGTCGCGGTCTACAGGGACAGGTACGGGATCACCAGCCGCGAACCGCTCGGGGCTGAGGGAGCCGATCTCGCGCAGCGTCGCGACGCTGGCCTCGCGCGCGCCGCCTTGCGCGAGGCGTGCTCCCTCTCAGCGTCGACGACGGTGGCCCCAGTGAGCGCTGGAACGAGGGGACTTGCGCTGTGAGGTGCTCGTTCAGGACCGGCGCCGTCACTTGTTGTCCACAGCGGGCGCGGGTTCGTGGGCTCAGGACCGCGGCGACAACGGACCGTGGAACTTCAGCCGTCCGATCCTCGGTCGGCCCAACGCCCGTGAAGGGATGGCCATGGTCTTCAGACTCTGTATCGCCGCCGTCGGTGGTCTGCTCGGAGCGTGTCGGGCCTGGATGCCAACGAACCACCTCGTGCGCTGGATCTACACCGACCGCGGGCTCAAATGGGGCGTTCCGATCGCGGCAGTGCTCGTGCCGTTCTTCGTCGTCGTCGGACAGGCGGTGAGGGTGCAGATCGACGCAGGAAGCTCTGGCTGGTGGTGGGTTCTGCTTGCCTGGTCGCTCGTCGGGGCTTTGAAGTTCCTGTCTGTCGGCATCCGGACGCCGTTCGTGTGGGCGTTCCGCGCGGTGCGGCGTCGTGCCCGCCAATGTCGCGATCCGGGCTCCCCGGCGTGACCGCCGGTGACTGTGCCGCACCTAG